>CAZYEA010000240.1:0-6420 GCA_964646485.1 uncultured Acidobacteriota bacterium | reverse complement strand
GTTCCTCGCCCGCGTCGATCAGGCGCCGCACGTCAACCGCCATCGGCCGAGCGTCGACGTGCTCTTCCGCTCCGTCGCCGAGACCTTCGGCACCAGGAGCGTGGGCGCCCTCCTCACCGGCATGGGCAAGGACGGGGCTGTGGGTCTGCTCGAGATGAAGAACCGGGGCGCTCAGACTATCGCGCAGGACGAGTCGACCTCCGTCGTCTTCGGCATGCCGAAGGAAGCGATCGCTCTCGGCGCGGCCTCGAGGATCCTCCCGCTCCAGAATATCGGGCCCGGCATCGTCGACCTGCTGCCGCAGGCCTGAGGACATTGGGGCTTCAGGAAGCCCCCAAGCTCAGGCGCCGGCGGGTCCTTTGAGCATGTCGATGAAACCGCGCAGGGTCGCGAGCTTCCGCTCCGAAGTCATGTGGAGACGCGAGGCATAGACCGCGGTCGCGGCCTGGGCGCCCAGCAGGCGGAACAGTTCGAAGTCGAGTTCGGTGAACTGGGTCTTTTGCTGGAAGAGCTTGTGAATGCTGAGCAGACCCACCACTTCGCCCGACAGATCGAAGGGAATGACCGCCAGCGGGGATTCGAAGGGCGTCGCCTCGGCCACCCGCGTGTCGGTGGCGAAGTGCGGCATACCGGTCTCGAGGCAGGTGCCGATGACCCCCTCGCCCTTCCCGATGCTCTTCGTCTTCGCCTCCTGCCCCTCGGAGAGCACGAGTTCGGCCCGGTTGGTCTTCTCGTCCACGATGAAGACGTGGAAGGCCTCGGCGCCCACGAGGTTGGTCGCGATCTCCTGGATCGATCGCAGGACCTCGGCATGGTCCAGGGAGGCGTGGAGTTGGGAGGCGGCGACGTGGAGGTTCGTGAGCAGGTTCACCTGCTCGCTCAGGTCGGAAAAACGCTGGGCCGATTCCGTGAGCTGAACGCGGAGGTCGACCAATTCCTCCTTGGCCTGGGCGTGCTCCCGGTCGATGGCCATGCGCTCCTCCTCGGAGCGACGCAAGCGGGCCTGGACGTCGGCCTCCTGCGGATTCCCGCCCAGCGACTCGAAGGCGCGCAGGCAGGCCCGCAATTGCGCGTTTTCGCGCACGATGTCTTCGACCAGATCCTGGGTCTTGACGAAGAAGTCCGACAGTTCGCGGTAACGATTCTGTTGCTCAGCCATCGCTTACCTGGACATCGTAACCCGTTTGATGGTTCCGGTTCGAGAGAGTTCCTGGTCGCGCAACTCCTCGAGCCGTCGGCCCGCCTCTTCCACGAACGCTTCGAGGGGATCGAGCCGGGTGAGCGCCTCCCCCGAGATGGGATTGTCGACGAAGAGGAGGGCCACGGCGTCCCCGTGCGCGCGGAGCGGGATCAGGGCCGCCTCGAGGGAACGCCCGCGGAGAATGGAGAGGGCCGCCATCTCCTTCCAGAAGGCGGTGTCGGTGACAAAGCTCTGGGCGGCCCGGCCCTGAAGGGCCTCGGCAAAGGGCGAGGTATAGGCGGACACCGTGAGGTCGAAGCCCATTGGGCCAAGGGGGAAGCCGACGCCGGAAGCGGGATAGAGAATGTCCTCGCTGCGGATCAGGAGAATCACCCGCTCGACCATGCCGCTCGCCACCCGGAGCAGGAGGTCGCGAATACCGACACTCTCGCCGATGCAGCCGAGGAGGTCGAGGCCGTCGATCAGCCCGATCGGCGAGGCCGAAGCCACCGAACCGTGAGGCTTGCCGTCGGTCACCTGCTGAAGCACGTTGAGCAGTTTTCCCGTGAAGGCATCGAGATGCCTCTCGAACAGCGCCTTGTTGAGCCGGCCCAGGGTCGGACGGAAGACCACCCGGCGGGCTCCTGCCTGGCGGCCCTTGCGTACGATGGCCGGTTCGGGATCGGGTGTGACCAGCACCACCCGTGGAGCATTGGCGAGGCCTCGGAGGCGCATGGTGAGTTCGAGGCCTCCCGACAGGTCGCCGCCCGTAGGGTCCGGAATCGACAAGTCGACTACCGCGAGATACATCGAGCCCGCCCGGCCCATCTGCTGCGCCAGCTGGAGCGCCGACTCCAGGGTGGCAGCGCCCACTACGTCCTCGAAGCCGTTCTCCACGAGGCGCTTCATCAGGAAGGCGCGCACATCCGCCTCGTCGTCCACCACCAGGACCGACGGCCGCGCCTCCGCGGCCCGAGGAGCGGGTCCGACCGGAGCCTCGATCACGGGAGCGGCCTCGGGAGCGGCAAGCGCGGAGGCGGCGTCGCGCCGGCTCTCGTCCAGTTCCCGGGCGAGGTCGAGGAGGAGTTCCTGGGCATCGACCCCGACGCTCAGAGTCTCGCGTTCGAGCGAATAGCCCTCGATCTGCTTGGGCACCTCGTTCGAGAGAACGAAGCCGAAGTTGCCGTCCCGGAGTCTTGACAGAGCGCTCAGGTCCGCGGCGATGCCCGCGGTCAGGCGCTTCTCCCATTCGGCGGGTGCTAGCGCCGTCCGGGGAACACGTTCGGACGAGCCGGGGGAGAAGCAGGCGACGACCCGACCGTTCCTAAAGACGATGGCGCCGACCCCCACCTCGGTCTCGACCCGGATATACCCGGTCCGCTGGGTGAAGGCGACGATCTGGACGATGTCCAGGAGCGGTAGGTCTTCAATCCGGCCGGAGAGACTCAACGAGCGCCTCCCCGAGCGCGATGCCCGTTGTCCGCTGCAGCACCCGCTTCAATCACGCGTTCGGTTCGAGGTCAGTGCGCCTTGTCTGGAGTGTCGATGGCGTTGCCCCACTCACGCAGCCGTTCGCGGTCGGACGCCGCGTACAACTCGTCCGACATGTCGGCCACCTGATCGGCCACGCCGCCCACGACCTCGAACTCCTCGGCCTGCTGGGAGAGAAGGCCGAGATGATGCGCCACCGCGTCGAGTTTGGGAACGGTCCGATCGATGGCGGTGAGCAGCCCTTCCACGAGCTGCACCAGCGCCGAGCGCGATAGACCGTCATGCCAGGTCGGTTCCATAGGCCCGCAGTATATGGTCAGAGGGCGGAGGGGGGGTTCGAGGTTACGATTCCCGCAAAAGCCCAACCCGCCACGGAGGAGACGCTCATGAAACCCTGGATGAAGATCGCCATCGGATGCTTTGCCGCTCTGGTCATCGCCGTCTTCCTGTTCGTGGCCGGACTTGTGGGTCTCACATACTGGGCCAAGAACAAGGTCCAGGAGGTCACGGGCGGAGGCAAAGAGGTCGAGGACGCGCGCCGCACCGCGAACGCCGTGCCCTTCAGCCGTCCCGAAGGCGGGGTGGTGAGCGAGAACCGACTGGTCAAGTTCATCGAGATCCGGGCGAGCGTCTTCTCGGTCTACGAGAAGTATCGCGGTGAGATCGAGTCGCGCATGGCCAAGGTCAAGGAAGGCAAGTCGCTGGATTTCAGCGACATCTCGACCGGGCTCACCCTCATGGGCGAACTGCAGAAGGCCGAGAGTCTGGCCCTCGCCAGGCAGGGAATGTCGGAAGACGAATACGCCTTCATTACCGGGGAGGTCTACAAATCGATGTGGTCCGACTTCGGAGGCGCCGAGGCCTCCAAGCAGGCCATCAAGCAGGCGGCCGAGGCGGCGAAGGGCGCGGCGGAAGCGATGAAGGCGGCCGAGTCCCAGGGCATGCCGCCCGAGGCCCGCGAGGCCCTGGCCCAGGCCGGAAAGGAGATCGCGGCAAGCACGAAGGAGGCGACCCGGCAGATCGAAAACGTGGGCACCGCCCCCGAGAACGTGACCCTTTTCAAGAAGTACGAGGCCGACCTCAAGAAGTACGCGATGCCCGGCCTTCAAATCCTCTTCAAGGAAGAGGGCGCAAAGCCGAGCCCTTCGGCGACGAAGTAGGCCGCCTCTAGAAGGCCTCGAGCATCGCGGCCACCAGGCTGCGCGCGAAGGCCTGGGCCAGGCGATCGACCCCCTGGTCGGCGCGGTCGAAGAACGATCCGCGATCCGAACCGAGATCGTATTCATCGCGATAGGCGAAGGCGTCGTTCTGCCAGATGGGCTGGGCCTCGCCTGGTTTGTAGTACCGGACGCGAGCGGTGAGCGTGATCGCGTAACGGCTGGCGGTGGTCGCGGCGCCCCCTGAGCCCGAGAAACCTACGGGCGTCTCCTGGAAGCTGAGGATCTCCCCTTCCACCACCGCGTCCACACCTTCGATGGTCTGGACCACATCCACCTTGCCGCGTTTCAGGAGCTCTTCGATCACCTTCTGGGTGATCTTCAGATCCAGGTTCGACTTGCCCGTGCCGTCGCGGAAGAGGGGCACCCCGATCCTCTTGATGCTCGGATCGAAGCCGCCTCCGCGGCCGACCAGGCCATAGCCGCAGCCTTGCAGCCCGAGGAGGCCCGCGCCGAGAGACAGCCCCAGGGCCAGGAGGCGAAGACGTCCCGCGCGGCGACCGCTCACTTCATCACCAGGTTGATGAGACGCCCGGGGACGATGATCGCCTTCACCAGCGTCTTGCCGAGGACGTGCGGCTTCACCGCCCCGTCCGCGAGAGCCACCGCCTGGTGCGCGGCCTCATCGGCTCCCGCCTTGACCTGAACCCGCGCCCGGATCTTTCCGTTCACCTGAACCGCCACCTCGACCGAACTCTCGAGGAGAGCCGACTCGTCGGCCGTGGGCCAGGGCTCGTCGACCAGGCTTTTCGGGTGCGCGAGGTCGGACCACATCTCCTCGCAGATATGCGGCGCGAAGGGGCTGAGGAGCAGCACCAGGGTATCGAGCGCCTCCCGCAGCACCGCCGCGTCCGCGGCGCGGTCGAGCGATTCCTCGACCCGATAGATCTCGTTCGTCAGTTCCATGAGCGCGGCCACCGCGGTGTTGAGATGGATGCGCTCGTCGATATCGCCGGTGACCCGCACGATGGTCTGGTGGAGCTTGCGCCTCAGGGCGAGACCCGCCTCCGACGCGGCGCCCGGAGGGGACCCCGAAGGCGCCGCTCCCGCATGTTTCTGGATCAACCGCCACACCCGCAGCAGGAAGCGATGGGGCCCCTCGATTCCGGTCTCGCTCCATTCCATGGAGAGTTCAGGCGGCGCGGCGAAGAGGATGTAGAGGCGCAGGGTGTCAGCGCCGTAGCGTTTGATCACGTCGTCGGGGGCGATGGTGTTGCCCTTCGACTTCGACATGACTTCCCCGTCCTTGTGCACCATGCCCTGGGGGAACAGACGCGCCACCGGCTCGGCCCAATCGATGAGGCCGAGATCCTTCATCACCTTGGTCCAGAACCGCGAGTACACGAGGTGCAGGATGGCGTGCTCGATGCCCCCGACGTAGAGGTCGATCGGGAACCAGTACTTGACCGCGGCGCGGTCGAAGGGGGCGGTCTCCGTCCTGGCCGAGCAGTATCGATAGAAGTACCACGAAGAATCCACGAACGTGTCCATGGTGTCGGTCTCGCGCCGGGCCGGGCCTCCGCACTTTGGGCACGTCGCCTTCACGAAGGCGTCCACCTTTTCGAGCGGATTCCCGCCTTCTCCGGTGAAGGGCGCGTCCGCGGGCAGGACGATGGGCAGGTCCCCTTCCCGGACCCCGACCACCCCGTCTTTCTCGCAGTAGACGACGGGGATGGGCGTGCCCCAATAGCGCTGGCGCGAGATCAACCAATCCTTCAGACGGTATGCGGTCCTGGCGCCGCCGATGCCTTTCGACTCGGCGTGGGCGATCATCTTCCCCATGGCGACCTCGGCGGGCAATCCGTCGAATTCCGCGCTGCCGGTCACGACCCCGGGACCGGCGTAGCACTCGGTCATGGTTGCCCCGTCGAGGGTCTCCCCCGGGGGCTGGATGACGGCGTGCACCCGCAGACCGTACTTGCGGGCGAACTCGAAGTCGCGCTCGTCGTGCGCGGGCACGGCCATGATGGCGCCCGTGCCGTAGCCCATGAGCACGAAGTTCCCCACCCAGATCGGAATCCTCTCGCCCGAGAACGGATTGGTGGCGTATCGGCCGGTGAACAGGCCCTCCTTCTCCACCTGACCGGCGAGGCGCGCGCGGCGATCCTGACCGCGCAGACGCGCGAGGGTGTCGCGCGTCCCAGGATCGGCGCCCGCGACGAGCGAATCGACCAGCGGATGCTCGGGGGCGAGGACGCAGAAGGTGGCCCCGTAGATGGTGTCGATGCGGGTGGTGAAGACGCGCAGCGAATCGCCGCCCTCGATCGGGAACAAAACCTCGGCGCCCTGCGACCGTCCCACCCAGTTCTTCTGTTGCTGGAGGACGCGCTCCGGCCAGGCCGGAAGCCCGGCCATGTCATCGAGCAGGGCGTCCTGATAGTCGGTGATGCGGAGGAACCACTGCTCCATGTCGCGAATCACCACCGCGCTCTTGCAGCGCCAGCACAGCCCGCCTTCCGCCTGCTCGTTGGCGAGCACGGTGAGGCACGAGGGGCACCAGTTGACCGGCGAGTTCGCGCGATAGGCGATGCC
>CAZYEA010000239.1:0-7381 GCA_964646485.1 uncultured Acidobacteriota bacterium | reverse complement strand
AATCCAGATTCCCGACTAGGGCCGCAGGACGGCTCGCCGACGGATCTCCTCCACCAGGCGATCGGTCTCGGCGAAGGTCTGCTCCTTTTCCCCGCTGGTGTCGATGACCCAGTCGGCCAGGGCCCGCTTCTTCTCGAAGGGAAGCTGGGCCCCGATCCGTCGCCGCGCCTCTTCGAGGGTGCTGCCGTCCCGCTTCATGAGGCGTGCGATCTGGACCTCGGGCGTGCAGCCGACCACCACGAAGAAGTCGAAACGATCCCGCTGTCCGGTTTCGATCAGGAGGGCGGCTTCGGTCGCCACCGCGTCTTCGCCCGCCTCTGCCATGGCCGCAACTCGCCGAGCCTCTTCCGCCCGGATGCGCGGATGCATGATCTGGTTGAGCCGCTCGCGAGCCTCGGAGTCGGCAAAGACCAGGGCGCCGAGCTTCTTGCGATCGATTTCGCCGTCGGGGCCGAGGATCCCCTCCCCGAAGGCCTCGACCACGGGCTCGAAGGCCTCGTGCCGCTTCCGCAGGACTTCGTGGCCCACCTTGTCGAGATCGATCACGGGAATGCCCTGGTCCTTCATCCTTCGGGCCACCGTCGATTTCCCCGAAGCGATCGAACCGGTGATGCCCACTCGATAGGGCGGGCGCACTTCGGCCATGCTCAGGCTTTCGCGAGGAGTTTCGCGGCCTTGAGCGTGTTCGACATGAGCATGGCGATGGTGAGGGGGCCCACGCCGCCGGGAACCGGGGTGAGGGCCGAGGCGATCTCGCACACCTGCGGCCAGTGCACGTCACCCACCACCGCTCCTTTGAGCGGATCGAACTTCGCGAGCCGCGACGGCGACAGCATGTCCTTCGCCTCGGCCTCGGTGGTGATGCGATGGATGCCCACGTCCACCACCACCGCGCCCGGGCTGACGAAGTCGGCACGAATGATGCCCGCCTTCCCGACCGCGGCGATGAGGATCTCGGCGCCGCGCGTGACTTCGGCGAGGTCTTTGGTGCGGGAGTGAGCGATCGTAACCGTCGCGTGCGCGTGAAGAAGGAGCAGGGCCATGGGCTTGCCCACGATGTCGCTGCGCCCGACCACCACCGCGCGCTTCCCCTTCGGGTCGATGCCTTCGCGCCGCAGCATCTCCATCACGCCCGCGGGCGTGCAGGGCGCGAAGCGCACCCGGCCCTGCGAGAGAAGCCCCGCGTTTTCCGGGTGAAAGCCGTCAACGTCCTTGCGGGGCGACACCGCGTCGAGGACGCGGATGGCATCGACCTGTTTGGGCAGGGGCAATTGAACGAGGATGCCGTGAATGGACGGATCCTGGTTGAAACGGTCGACCACGCGCAGAACGTCGTCGGTGGTGACGGTGGCGGGCAGGCGCTCGGTGAGGTGATGCAGCCCGAGCTCCTCGCAGGCCTTCGTCTTGCTGGAGACGTAAATGTGGGAGGCGGGGTCGTCGCCCACGAGCAGGGCGCCGAGGCCGGGGCGCGGGCCGCCTTGCTGAACGAAGGCCAGGGCTTCGCCCTTCACTTCTTCACGGATCTGGCGCGCGATGGCGGCGCCGTCGAGGATGCGAGCGGTCATGATGGGCGGATGTTAACTGGCGCCGAGCGCGATCTGACCGACCAGCGCGCGCGCGGCCGCGCCCGGGTCCGGCGCTTTCATCAACTCCGAGATGACCGCGACTCCCCGGGCTCCCGACCGCACCGCCGAGCCGGCGTTGCCCGCGTTCAAGCCGCCGATGGCCACGATCGGCCGCGGTGAGCGCGCCGCGGCCCAAGCCACGAATTCGAGGCCCACCACCGGATCGGGAGCCGCCTTCGAGTGCGTTGCGAAGACCGGCCCCACCGCGATGTAGTCCGCCTCGGAAGCAGCCGCGACCTCGAACTGCGCGGGGTTGTGCGTCGACACCCCGAGGAGCGCGTTCGGCAGAAGGGCGCGGGCCTCCGAGGGGCTGAGGTCGTCCTGGCCCACGTGAAGGCCGTCGGCGTCGACCATGCGCGCGATGTCGGGCCGGTCGTTGACGAAGAAGAGAACCCCGGCCCTTTGGGTGGCCGCACGCAATTCCCGAGCCCCCGCGAGGGCTTCGCGATCCGCGAGCCCTTTGAAGCGCCACTGCACGACCGCGGCCCGGCCCTCCCCCGCGAGGAGTTCAACCCATTCCGAGAGAGACCGGGAGCTGGTCATGGTCATCGCGGCGTCGATGATCGCGTAGAGAAACGGCCTCTCCGGCAGCGCGGCCCGGTCCTTGGGCGAAGCCACGCTCAGATGGGAGCGGTGCGCTTCAAGAACCGCTCCATGAAGCCGGTGTCGAGCTTGCCCGCGATGAAGTCGGCGTCGTCCATGATCTTGCGCTGGAGAGGGATCGTGGTCTTGATGCCCTCGATCACCATGGTGTCGAGGGCCCGCCTCATGCGGGCGATAGCTTCGGTGCGGTCCTTGCCGAAGGTCATGAGCTTCGCCACCATGCTGTCGTAGTAGGGCGGCACTTCGCAGCCTTCGTGGGCGAAGGTATCGACGCGGATGCCCGGGCCGCCGGGGGCCCAGAAATGCTGGATGAGGCCGGGTGAGGGTGCAAACGTGCGCGGATCCTCGGCGTTGATCCGGCACTCCAGGGAATGACCGGCGAGGGCCACGTCGGCCTGGCGGAAGGACAGCGGCTGCTCGGCGGCCACGAGGATCTGCTCCTTCACGAGGTCGCGGCCGGTCACGAGCTCGGTGACGCCGTGCTCCACCTGGATGCGCGTGTTCATCTCCATGAAGTAATAGTTGCCGGAGGCGTCGAGAAGGAATTCGATCGTGCCCGCGTTCGAGTAGTTGACGGCGGCGGCGGCGTCGGTCGCGGTCTTGCCCATGCGGCGGCGCAGTCTCTCGTTCATCAGGGCCGCGGGCGAGGGCGCTTCCTCGATCAGCTTCTGGTGGCGGCGCTGAATCGAGCACTCACGCTCATGGAGGGATACCAGGTTCCCCCGCTGGTCGGCCATCACCTGAATCTCGATATGACGGGGCTGCTCGATGAACTTCTCGATGTAGAGATCGGGCACGCCGAAGGCGGCAGTCGCCTCGGCCTGAGCCGCGCGGAAGGCGGCCACCAGGTCCTTGCCTTCGCGGACGATGCGCATACCGCGCCCGCCGCCGCCCGCCGAGGCCTTCACGATGACCGGGTAGCCGATGTCCTTGGCCACCCCGAGTGCCTGCTCCTCGCTCTCGAGGATGCCGGGAGAACCCGGGACCACGGGCACGCCCGCCTTGATCATGGCCTTCTTCGCCCGGCTCTTGTCCCCCATCAGTCGGATGGCCTGGGGCGAAGGCCCGATGAAGGTGATCCGGCAGGCCTCGCAGACTTCGGCGAAGTAGGACGACTCGGCCAGGAAACCGTAGCCCGGATGGATCGCGTCGGCGCCGGTTATTTCGGCCGCGCTGATGATCGCGGGAACGCTGAGGTAGGAGTCCTTCGATCGGGCCGGACCGATGCAGATGGCCTGATCCGCGAACTTGACGTGCAGGGAGTTGCGATCGGCCTCGGAGTAGACGGCCACGGTCTTGAGCCCGAGTTCCTTGCAGGCCCAGATGACGCGCAGGGCGATCTCGCCGCGGTTGGCGATCAGGACTTTCTTGAACATCGTCTTGTCTCTTCCGCCTAGCGGAGCGGGGCCGGCGCGGGCCCGACGCCGCCTCGACGATTGGGAACTCGGATCAAGCGGTCTTGATCGTGAAGAGAGGCTCCCCGAACTGGACCGGGTGGCCGTTTTCGGGGTGAATCCGGATGACCTCGCCCGCGACGTCGGACTCGATCTCGTTCATGAGCTTCATGGCCTCGACGATGCAGAGGACCTGACCCTTGCGCACGGTGTCGCCCACCTTCACAAAGGGGGGGGCGGCGGGATCGGAGGCGCGATAGTACGTGCCCACGATGGGCGATTTCAGAACATGGTGGGACGCCGCGTTCTCAGCGGCCTGGCCCGCGGCCGGGGCCGAGGCGGGGGCGGCAGAAGGAGCCGGGGCGGGAGCGAAGGCGAGCGGAGCCGGCACGGGACCCGCCGCAGCGCGCGCGGCTTCCCCCCGACGAACACGCACCTTCCGGCCGGCCTCCTCGAGTTCGACCTCGACGACGTCGGTCCCCTCGATCATGGACAGGACGGACTTCAGTGTTTCAAGTTCCAATGGAATCTGCACTCCTCAAGGCCGGGGTTCGGGGGGCGGCTTGGTGCGTCGCGCTCCTCAGGTTGGCCCCGGCAGAAACGGGCTAAACCTTACGCGAACTCCCGCTCAAGATCGAGCCCGGCCATGCGAAGGTGAAAGCGGGCCCGGCCGGTGATGGAGTCGGGCTCGAGTAGAGCCACGAGGTAGTAGTCGGCGGTGATGGCGACGAGCAGCGCCGTGGTCTTTTCGGTGCCGATCTGCAGCTCACGAAGGGCGCCGAGGCGGTGATCGCGCGCCATGCCCACCACGGTGCGAAGCACGGTGGTGTATTCGGTGGCGAGGCTCTGCGCGTCCTGGTCCGTGCGCACGGACTTGCGCGCCACCTCGATGCCCTCGGTGTCGGTGAGGGTCACGAAGCGGATCTCGGGAACCCGGGTCACGACCTGCTCGAGCGCAACGTCGAAAACACTCATGGCCTTGTTCCTCCTGTCGGGATTCGGAGCGACCGACCTATCGGGCCCGTCACAGGACGCCCCGCTCGGTAGCCCTCTGAGCCAGCGCCTCGCGCTCCACCGCGCCGGCGAACGACTTCAGGTCGAGAACGATTCGCTCACGAACCTCTCGGCGGGTCTTCGGAGCCTTCGACTCGGCGGGGGGCAGACCGTCGGCCGGAGGGAGCGCGGCAAGGTCCCCGGAAACCGCGGCAAGCTTCGAGCGGGCCTGGGAGTTCTCCGGCTCTTCCTTGAGGACCTGCGAGAGAACGGCACTCGCCTCGGCCTTGAGCCCCTGCTGGAGGTAGAGGTCGGCGAGAGTCATGCTGGTGAGGGGCAGGGTTGCTCCTCCCGGATCCTCGGCGGGCAGCTCAACCGAAGGGAATGCGTCGGCGGGTGGGGCGGCGACGATCTCTGGGGCGGCCGGGGGCAGAGTGGCAGGCAGAGTGCTCGGCGCGTGGGCCGGCGCAGAGTCGGCCGCCGCGGTCTCGTCGAAGTGTTTCTGAATGTCGGCCGCATTCAGCGCGCCCGGACTGAAGGTGCCCGAGGCGAGATCGCGATCGAGCGCCAGGGGCGCCTGAGATGGCGTCGGCTGGGAAACGGCAGCGGGCGGAGCCGGTGCTCCGGGCAGGACGGGCGCGGGGACCACGGGCGCAAGCGTCACGGCGGGCGGCGGCTCGTCGCCGAAGACCGACGGCAGAGGCGCCTGCGGTGAGATCGCGATGACTGGCGCCTGGAGGGTCGCGACCGAGGGAGCGGGGCTCAGAGGCGCGGGGGCCGCCGCTTTCGCCTTAAGGTCGGCGATCTTCTCGATGACCACTTTGTCCCCGGGGGAAAGTCGGAGCGTCCTCTCGAACTGGGCGAGCGCGAGCGCGGGCTCGCCCAGCTGCTCGAGCGCGTCGCCAAGGAGCCGGCTCGCCATGATGTTGTCAGGCGAGGCCTTCACGATCTGTTCGAGCTCAGGACGCGCCTCCTGAGTCCGTCCCGAATCCAGAAGGGCCCGGGCCAGAGTCAAACGTGCCGAGGGGTAGTTGGGGTTCTTCTCGAGGCCCTTGCGAGCCACGGAGATCGCCTCGTCATGCTTCCCTTCCTTCCGCAGTTCCTCGGCCAGCTGCGCGAACAGGCGGGAGCCTGGATCTTTCTCGAGCTTCCGTCGAAGCTCTCCGGTTCGGGCGGTGTCGTCCATGGGAAGGGAGTCAGGCGCGCCAGAGCCCAGAAAAAACGGAAGGCCCGGTGCTGTAGAAGCCTACAACAGCCGGGCCCTCTTTGGGGGATGGCAGGGTCAGGCTATGGGACGATGACCACGGTCTTCGTGCAGACCGATTGGCCGCCCACGTTGCTGGTGACCACGTGCGTGACCGTGTACGTCCCAGCGACGGTGAACGGGTGCTGGACGTCGATGAGGCCCTCCGCGCCCTCCGCAAATGTGCCGTCACCGAAGTACCACTCGTAGCGGACGATGTAGTTCGGGCTGGTGGCGGACGAGGTCGAGGTGAACCGGAGGACGGTGCCCTCCTTCTCTATCGGATTGTTCGGCGCCCGAACGAATGAGCAGGTCGGCGTGTCGGCTCCCGCCTGGGGGAAGCGACGCGGCTCGGCAGAGCGGAGTTCGAGGGACACCGTCCAGTTAGGGGCCCCGTTTGCGTCGGTGCCCACCGGGCGGGCGCCGATCTTGATCCGGGCGTCAGCGGTGAAGTCACGCCGCTCGGGCGTGGTGTAGACCACCTGGGCGATGCCGTTGGGGCCGGTGTTGATGGTTGTGGACCCGAAGACGCGCTGTCCCGCGGCGCTAGTCAGCTGGCCGATCTCGGCCGTCCGGCCCGCCTCGTCCATGATCGTGAAGACGATTCCGCGGCCGGTCACTGCTTTGCCGTTCTGATCCTGAAGAACGGCCTGAATGACCGACGTCTGGATGCCGTCCGCGACGACCACGTCGGGAAGGGCCAGGACTCTGAGGGAGAGGCCCAGCTCGGACGGCCCCGTGAGGCTTCCCGGAATCGAGACCTGGTCCAGGCCGCAGCCCTGGAACGACAGGCCGCAGGCCACGACCCCGGCCAGAATCTTTCGTGTCATTGTGCTGCTCCGCATGGAAGTTCTCCTTGCCTTCAGGTTCTCAAGAGCCGGAAAGACGCCGATCATTGGTCGGCCCAGTCGGCGAAGTCGATCTGCAGGCTGCCGGTCGCGGTGACGACCTGGTTCGAGATCGTTCGACCGTGGATCGTGATGTCGGCGAACATCGTGACGATGATCCCCCCACCGTTGTTTCGGAGGTTTCGAAGGGGCGGCTCGAGCTTGGCCTGGCCCCGAACCACCTCGATGACCAGCGGGTCCGTGCCGGAAGTCTTCACATCAAACCCGGCGGTCAGGTTCCCCGAGATGCTGAAGGGCACATCCTGACCTTCGACCCCACGCCCGTCGGAGCGGCGGTACTTGATCTCGTACCGCTCGACGATGACTGCGCTCGGAATCTGAGGCACGGTCTCGATGTTGGGATTCTTGAACCGCACCGCGAGGGCGACCGTCGCGTTGTCGGACTTGATCCCGTCGGCGGTGTTCACGTCCGACTGAAGGGGCGAGGGACTGATCCCCGCCATCAGGAGGAGGACGGTGGACGTGTTGCCGGTCGTGTAGTTGGCGGCGCAGCCCGAGAGGCTGGCCACCAGGGCAAGCATCGCGACCCGGCCGATGGTGGAGCGAATCATTGAGCGGCTCATGGTTTCTCTTTCCCCTTCCTAGCGCACAATCCTGGGCGTGATGAAGATCAGG
>CAZYEA010000238.1:0-7401 GCA_964646485.1 uncultured Acidobacteriota bacterium | reverse complement strand
CCGCCGGTGCCATGGGTGATGAGGACCGCGTTCGTGACCTGGCCCTTCGCATTCCGCCTGGGCTGCCCGAGAGTGCGGTAGTGCAGGTTCAACACCGGCAGCGTCTCGCCCGAGTCGAATTTGAAGTCGCGGATCTGGAAGTCGCCCTCCGTGACCGCGGGCCTTGCGGGCGCGGGCTGAGCGATGGCGGTGGACGCGGCGGAAACCGCGAAGGCGGCGGCGAGCAGGATCCTCTGGGCAGAGTACATGGGCGCAACTTACGCGACGCGAAGCAGGCCGGACAAGCGGCGCTACACTCGCCCCATGACCACGAGACGCCTTTCCCGGTTCGCTCTGACCTCCGCCCTGATCTCCGCGGCCTTCGCTGCGATCGCCGGTTCCGCGGAGGCTCCGCTCACCCTCCGGGCCGCCCGCGTGCTTGATGGCCGCGGAGGGGTGATCACGAACGCGCGCATCACCGTGGTGGGCTCCACGATCACCCGGGTCGAGGCCGACGCCCCCGCCGGCGCGACCTACGACCTGGGCGCGGCCACGCTCCTCCCCGGACTCATCGACGCCCACGCTCACGTGGTGTGGTACTTCAACAAGAGCGGCCGGTTCCACACCGCAAACGACGGCGACACGAAGACCGAGGGGACGCTGGCGGCCGCCGGGAACGCCTATGCCACCTTGATGAGCGGCATCACCACCATCCAGAGCCTCGGGTCGCCGGAGGATAGGGAGCTGCGCGACGCCATCGCGCGCGGTGTGATCGTGGGCCCGCGCATGCTGACCTCGCTCGAACCCCTGACCGAGCGTTCGGGCACCCCGGACGAACTTCGCGCGCTGGTGCGCGCGCGCAAGTCCGAGGGCGCCGACGTCATCAAGGTGTTCGCATCGAAGAGCATCCGCGAGGGCGGGGCGCAGACCATGACCGACGCGCAGCTCGAAGCGGTGTGCGGGGAGGCGAGGGCGCAGGGGCTGCGCGCGCTCATCCACGCCCACAGCGCCGAGGCCGTTCTCGCCGCCACCAAAGCCGGCTGCACCCAGATCGAACACGGCGTCTTCGCGACCGACGGCGTGTTGAAGCTCATGGCGGAGCGGGGCACCTATCACGATCCGCAGTGCGGTCTCGTCTTCCGTAACTATCTCGAGAATCGATCGAAGTACCAGGGCATCGGCAACTACAACGATGAGGGCTTCGCCTCGATGGAGAAAGCGATCCCGCTGGCCCTCGAGGGCTTCAAGCGCGCGCTCGGGACACCGGGTCTGAAGGTCGTCTGGGGCACCGACGCGGTGGCCGGAGCGCACGGACGCAACGTCGAGGACCTGATCTGCCGGGTGAACGAAGGCGGCCAGAAGGCCATGGCCGCGATCGTATCCGCGACCTCTTTGAACGCGGAAGCTCTCGGACTCAAGGACCAGATCGGCTCGATCACCCCGGGCCTCCAGGCGGACCTCGTCGCGGTGAGCGGCGATCCGGTCGCCGACATCACGGCCTTGCGCGCGGTCAGGTTCGTGATGAAAGGTGGCCGCGTCGTCAGGAACGAGAAGTAGCCCTCGCGACGCCCGTTCAAACGCCTGCGGCCCCCCACCTCAACGAAAGGTCTATGCGCCCGGGGGGGCTCGAACCCCCAACCAACGGCTTAAAAGGCCGCTGCTCTACCATTGAGCTACAGGCACACGAGACGGGCGGCGAACGAACCCACCCGCGAGGCGCGGATTATATGTCCGCCGTCAGTTGCCGTCCTGACGCCTCTCGAACGCCCTGCCATTCCAGACGTACAGGCGGCGCCAGGTCTCGTAGCTCGTGAGCGTGACCGCGTCACGGCTTCCGCCGCGGACGGGTGTCGCGCCTTGCTCGACGGCCGCCTTGGCGCGGCCCACCGCCGGAGTGGCGCCCGCATCGAGTTCGTCGGCTTCGAAGAGGATCCAGGCCTTGAGCGCGGGCCGCGCGATTACTAGAAGCAGGTTCTTCTTCGGCTCCACGCCCTTGAGCACGACCGCATAGGCGGGCCGCTCCGACGCGGTGAAGAATTTCCCGACCGCCACTCCCGGACATCCCCGCGGATGCTCGGCTCGGAAGAGCGCGCGCTCATCCTCATACAGATCGGACGCCGTGAGCACGCGCGAGGATCCGAAACGTTCCTGCAGGGCTTCGCGCAGCTTCGCGGGCAGCGCGCAGGGCTCGGGCCCCGACGCGGCGAGGGTTGGCTCCCCGGCCTGCAACGACAGGGCGAGGGCGACCGCAACGAAAACGCCCACGGTCACGGCCGCAGCCAGCCCGCGGTGCGCGCGCGGTTGTCGATCACCGACGCATCGCGATCGGGACCCACGGAAACCAGAGGCACCTCAACGCCCACGAGCTCGCCGATCTTCTTGATGTAGTCGCGCGCCTCCGAAGGCAACTCGCCCCATTCACGCGCTTGACCGGTGCTCGTCTTCCAGCCCTTCATGTTCTCGTAGATCGGCTGGCACTCTTCGTAGATGGCGACATCCGCGGGAATGTCGTCGAGCCGCGTGTTGCGGTACCGGTAGCCCACGCAGATCGGAATCTCCTCGAGGGGATCGAGCACATCGAGCTTGGTGAGGGCGATGCCTTCGAAACCGTTGACCCGCGCCGAATACCTCGCCACCACCGCGTCGAACCATCCGCAGCGCCGCGGGCGTCCGGTGGTGGCCCCGTACTCGCCGCCCCGTTCGCGCAGCCCTTCCCCCACTGCGTCCTTGAGCTCGGTGGGCAGCGGTCCCGTGCCCACGCGGGTGGTGTAGGCCTTCACAATGCCGAGAACGCCGTCGATCTTCGCAGGGGGAACCCCGAGGCCGGTGACCTCGCCGCCGATGCCCGCGGAGGAGGAGGTCACGTACGGATAGGTGCCGTGATCGAGGTCGAGGAGGGTCGCTTGTGCACCCTCGAAGAGGACGGCGTAGCCCTCGGTCATCTCGCGATGCAGCAGGGATGACACGTCGCGGACGCGGGGAGCGATGCGCGCGCCGAAGGCTTCGAGGGAATCCGCGGTCGCACCCCAGTCGATGTCCTTCGTGACCCCATAGCCGCGGCAGAGGGCTTCGAAGTGCTCGCGGATCGCCGCGAGCCTCGTGTCGATGCGCTCCCGGATCAGGACGTCGGAGATGCGCAGGCCGCGCCTCGCCGCCTTGTCCTCGTAGCAGGGACCGATCCCCCGGCCCGTGGTCCCGAGCTTCGCGCTGCCCTTGCGCTCCTCGCTCATCAGGTCGAGGGCGCGGTGGTGAGGCAGCAGGACATGGGCGCGGTCGGAAACCACGAGGTTCGCCCAGACGTCGATGCCCAGAGCCTCGACCTCCTTCGCCTCGGCTTCGAGGGCCACGGGATCGATCACCAGACCGGGGCCGAGAACGCAGAGCACGCCCTCATGAAGAATCCCCGAAGGGATCAGGTGCAAGACCAGCTTGCGGTCCCCGCGAATGACCGTGTGACCGGCGTTGTGCCCGCCGTTGAAGCGGGCGACCACTTCGAAGGCCGGGGTGATCAGGTCGACGATCTTCCCCTTGCCCTCGTCCCCCCATTGTCCGCCAATGATCGCGATATTCGGCATAGAGACGCTGGTCGGGTGTCCTGGTGTCAGGGAGGGTGGAAGGGGGCCCGGGCGACTCCGGGCGGAGCGCGAATTGTATCCGCCTTACCTGATTCCGGTCGCGAGGTAGAGGTCGCTCATCTTTCGGACGTAGTTGTAGACGTACGACTCTCCGTCCGGTGAAATCAGGATCCGATAGTCCCCCATGAGTCCCGACAGCGGCCCCGGCTGGATCCCCGTCCAGGGTCGGGTCCTTCCGTTCGTCACATCGACCCGATCGACGCGCGGCGGCGTCTCCTCCAGGCGAAAGAGGAACAGCTCGCGCCCGTCTTCGGACCAGGCGACGGGCATGTCGCGGAATCCCGCGGTTGGAATCACGCGGGGCTCGCCTCCAAGGAGCGGGTACAACTCCGGCACACCGTCCCCGCCGATCCCCGCGATCCAGCGGCCGTCCGGGGACACCGGGCGCCCGAGTGTTGCAAGGTCGATGCCCTCCGAGGTGAACGGCGTGGGCGTGCCCTTGTCCGAGGCGTCCTGGATGTAGAGCCTCGATTCCTTGTTGAGTTCGGTGCCCGCGAAGATCACGCGCCTGCCGCTCACATCCCACACGGCACGCCCGTAGCTCACGATGGGGCCTCGTGGCAACTCGAGCGACTCGCCGGCGCCGGTGGGCTCGATGCGCAGCCTCGGCGGAGTGGTGCGCAGGCTGACCAGCATGAACCGCTCATCGGGCGAGAGCGCCTGGCCATCGCCTTCACCGAGCCGCACCGCCGGAGTCCCATCCGTGCCTTGCAGAAAGGAGGTGAAGTTGGGGCCCCCGCCCACCCCTATATCGGTGCCAAGGACGCGCTTCCCGTCGGGGGTCAGGTCCGAGAGAAAAGTGAGGTCCGCTCCCGCCATCTCGGTCTCGTCCCTGGCGCCCTTCCGCCGGGCGCGCATCTCCGTCCACAGCGTGCCCCGGGTGAGCAGGATGGCGCCGGTGGCGGAAATGTCCCCGAACTGGATCGAGCCAAGGAACTCGGTCAGGAGGCGCGACTCCCCCGTGAGGCTGCTCGCATGGAGCTGGCGCGGCGGGCCCCCTTCACGCTGGCCGCCGAAGAGAACCTGCCGTCCATCCGCGGACCAGGCCAGACCATCGACCGTGCTGAAGCCCGAGGTCAGGGTCGTCACTTTTCCCTTGAGGTCCACGACCTTGAGATCCCCGCGCCCGTCCCGGCTTTGCGGGTGCTCGAGGAAGGCGATCAGATCGCCTTTGGGCGAGAGGCGAATGGCCCCGAACCAGATGGGCGGATCGGGGGCGTAGAGGACGTGGCCGATCGGATACTCGATCTGCTGGCGGTCGTTGACGGCATGGACCACGGCGAGCTCTTTGCCGTCCGGCGACCAGTCAGCGGCGAGGACCCCTTCGAGGAGTTCACGCGGGACACCCCCCGTCATCGGCACCCTGGCGAGAGTCCCCTCCCAGGAGTCCCAGGTCAAAAGCCGCGGGTTCAGGAGCACCGCGAGCTCCTCGCGGCTCGAAACACTCGCGACCAGCGCCTCCTTGAGCCCCAGACTTCGCGAACCTCCCGCGACCGCCCGGGTAGTGAAGATTTCCATGGGGGACGTGCCCCATTGCGCGGAATAAACGAGAGTCTCTCCATCCGGGGCGAACCGGCCGGACTTCACGTCCCCGAGCTGGAAGGTCAGCCGCTGATAGCGCGCGGGAGCGGGTTGAGGCACGAGCTTGAGCGCGGTCCAGACGAGAAGCGTGGCGCCCCCGGCGAGAAAGGCAACCAGCGCGAGCGCTCGGAGGCGCGTGAAAGGCGGACGCACGGCGAGCGCATCGAGGGCGACGGTGTCCGCCACTCGGGCTTCACCGGTACGCGCTTCGTCGGGCGTGAACTCGAGAGCGCTCACGAGTTCGCGCGCACTCTGGAAGCGGTCGTCGCGGGATTTCTCGAGGCATCGCATCACGATGCGAATTGCGCCCGAGGGAATCCGGCCCGCGGCGGAAAGAGCCGGGGTCGGATCGGAGTGGAGAATCGCGCTCATGGTATCCGCGGGCGTGGCGCCCTTGAAAGCGCGGCGGCCCACGAGCATCTCGAACATCACCGCGCCGAACGAGAAAAGGTCGGAGCGTTCGTCGGCGGCGAGGCCCCGAACCTGCTCGGGCGACATGTAACCGCTCGTGCCCATGACCGTCCCGGGGGTGGTATGGGCGGCGGTGGACGCCTCGGCGCTGACGTGCTGCTCCTCGGGATGGGTCAGCTTGGCGATGCCGAAGTCGAGGATCTTGACCACCCCGCTCTTGGTGAGGAAGAGGTTCTCCGGCTTGAGGTCGCGATGAACGATGCCGCGTTCATGAGCCGCGGCGAGTCCGCGGGCGATCTGGACCCCGTATTCGAGCGCCTTGCGGACGTCGAGCGGCCCCGACTGAAGACGGTCCCGCAAGGTGGCGCCGTGCAGGAGCTCCGAGACGATGTAGGGAAGCCCGTCGCTCTCGCCGGTATCGAAGACCGTGAGTATGTTCGGATGGTTCAAGGCGCCCACCGCTTTCGCCTCCTGCTCGAAACGGTGAACCAGGTCGGAATCGCGTGAGACGTCGGCGCGGAGAACCTTGACCGCGACATCGCGCGAAAGACGCAGATCGCGGGCGCGATAGACCTCGCCCATGCCGCCGCAGCCGATCGACTCGAGGACCTGGTAGGGGCCGACGCGGGAGTCGGTGGATAGAACCATCGTCCTAAAGCCCGGACTGCGAGCCGGTCTGCGTGGTCAGGGCGGCGACCGACCGACGGAACACGAGAACGGCCGGGCCCACCGCGATCTCGTCGCCTTCGTGGAGGTCCATCGGGGCGGCAACTCTTCGCCCGCCCACGAACGTTCCGTTCTTGCTGGCAAGGTCCTCGAGAACCACGCGATCGCCCGTGACGACGATCCGGGCGTGCCGGCGCGAGACGCGGGCGAGGTCAATGGCGATGCGCGCGTCCGCGTCGCGACCTAAGAGATTCTCCCCGGGGAGGAGCGGGATGTGTCGCTCGCCCCAGACCAGTCGATACGGAGGCACCGCCGACGCGGGGGCCGAGGACTCGGACTCGGCCCGGGCCTCCGCGCAGAACGAGTAGCCGAAGGTGTGCAGGGTCCTTATGAACTGCGGCTCCCTGGCATCGTCGCCCAGCGCGGCGCGCAGCTCCGCGACCAGGCGGGGCAGGCTCGATTCGGACACGATCTCCTCCGGCCACAGCCGCGCCATCAACTCGTCCTTGGCCAGGGCGCGCGGGCGGGCCACGATCAGCAGTTCGAGAAGGTGAAAGGAGCGGGGCGAGAGGTCCCGCCTCTCTCCATCGACGAGAAGCTCGCGAGTGTCCCCGTCGAAGGCGCAGTTGGCGAATCGGAGCCGCATGGAACGCGACTTACGAAATCAGGAATTCCGAAGGATTCGCGAATGACATTCGATTCGACCTCGCCCTATATTGACGCCAGCTTAGCGCACGATCTTGGCTGGGCAAGCGGAGGCAAACATGCAGAGACCCACATCGAGAACACTGGACCCCCGACTCCTGGCCCTGGGGCTGACTCTGGCCGCGGCCACGGCCTTCCCCTGCGGAGACAAGCTGATGGTGGTCGCGCGGGGTCAGCGGAGCACGGTTGGCCACCACGCCCCGCACCGGGGCGCGATCGTCCTCTACGCGACCGCGGGGAGCTCGGTCGCGGCTGCCCTGACCGGGGCCGACCTGAAGAAGGGCCTGGAGCGGGCCGGACATCGGGTGCGGACCGTGGCCACCCGCGCCGAACTGCGGAGCGCGATGAGTAGCGGGTCGTACGATCTGGTCCTCGCCGATTTCAGGGCGGTTGGGGAGGTAGCGGCCGAGGCCCAGGGCGTCGC
>CAZYEA010000237.1:0-7427 GCA_964646485.1 uncultured Acidobacteriota bacterium | reverse complement strand
TAAACGTATGTTCCTGGTACCAATGTGTTATTTCCGCCAACGCCGCCTTTTGCTAAAATGGAAGTTCCAGAAGAAATAGTACCCACATTTTGAATGTAGATGCTGCCACCTCCGCCACCTCCGCCAGCACCATCTGCACCAGCATGACGTCGGGCGGGGTCTGCTCGAACATCTTCAGGACCGCGTCCTGACGGTCCTGGGTGGCGGTACAGATGGTGTCGAACGAGCGGAAACGCACGGGAAGCTCCGAGGCGCCGTACCGTTCGACATAGGCGCGTCGCAGCATCTCCTGCACGCGCAGGCTCTCGCTCATGAGCATGGTGGTCTGATTGGCGAGGCCGATCCGTTGGAGGTGAACGGAGGGGTCGAATCCCTCGCTCACCGCCTGGGCGAAGCGTGCCATGAACTCGTCGCGGGACAGGGCGCCGCGCACGAACCGGCAGACCACCTCGGTCTCGGCCTCGTCCCGAACGCACAGGTAGGCGCCCCCCGGGTGCAGAAGAGCCTGAGACGCGGTGGCGCGGGTTTCCTCGTGGTAGTGCTTGCCGTGGATGACTACGGTGAAGCCGTCGCGCGCGTACTTCGACACGTTCTTCCAGACATTGAGGACGCTTCCACAGGTGGTATCGACGAGGACCGCTCCGATGCCCTTCAGGTACTTCATCTCTTCGACGGTCACCCCGAAGGCCGGCAGCACGACCACGTCGTCTTTCGCCACCGCCGCGTAGCGCGTCTGGGGCACGCGACCATCCTCCAGGATGGTGAAGCCCATGTCGCGAAGGTTCTGGTTGACCGAGGGGTTGTGAATGATCTCGCCCGAGAGGAAGAGACGGCGGTCGGGAAAACGCCGCTTTGCCTCGTAGGCATACTCGATCGCGCGGTCCACGCCGTAGCAGAAACCGAACTCGCGGGCGAGGCGGATGGTGAGGCCGCCCGCCTCGGCGGCATAGCCGAGCTCCCGGAGCCGCCCGATGACGTTGCTGCCGTAGTCCTGGTCGAGGAGAGGCGCCACTTCGGCCTTGAGCCCGAGGCCCTTCTGAAAGTAGGTCTGCACCGATGGGAGATTACCAAGCGGCCCCGCCTCGAGGTGACTCTGGTCCTTCAGCCGTCCGAGTGCGAAATAATGGGCCATGTGCGGACGATTCACTCTCGCAAGCCCCGCGGAGATCCTCGCCGCCCTGTTCGCGGTCGAGGGTCTCGGGGATTGGGATGAGCCCCGGTACAACATCGCGCCGCAAGTGAAGGTGGTGACGGTGCGGCAGAGGCGAGGGAAACGGGCCGCTGAATCGTTGCTTTGGGGTGCGCTCAATCCCCGCGACTCGCGGCCCCTGATCAACGCCCGCTCGGAGACGGTCGCGACTTCCCCGTTCTTCGCCCCGGCCTTCGCAACCGCGCGCGTCCTCGTGCCCGCGGACGGTTTCTTCGAATGGACCCGGGAGGGAGCGCGTCGCCACGCCCACTATTTCCAGCAGCCCGGCGGCGGCCCCTTCGCTTTCGCGGGGCTCGCGGTCAGTCCTCCGGTGAAGAGCGAGACCCACGAGCCCGCGGCGGTCATTCTGACTACGCAGGCCTCCGAGTCCGTCCGGGAGATCCACGACCGGATGCCCCTGATCGTGAGCCCCGCGGATTTCGATCGCTGGCTCGACGAGACGGCCGCTCCCAAAGCGCTCCTCGAAGTCATCGCCGCGGGCGCAAGGACTCAATGGACGCACCATCGAGTCGGCCCCGCCGTGAACAACGTGCGCAACGACAGCCCCGAAAACATCCGGCGGGCCGACCCCATCCCCGACCCACAGGGAAGTTTGTTCTGACCAGTCCGGGCCCGTGAGGTAAATTGCCCGGCTCCCCATGACCAAAGCCCGCGCGCGCCGCCCGAAGATCAAGATCAAGACTCCCCCGCTCCTCTTCGACAAGACCCAGTCCCTCCTCCAGAAAATCGGCCGCCAGGTGGAAGGCACGTTCCTCACCTACTGGACCTCGACCTCGGGTTCGGTCTGCGACAACGATGTGATGGCGCTGCACGAGGTGCTGCGCGAGATCGGGCCTCAGGAAACCATCACTCTCTTCGTGAAGTCGGATGGGGGCAGCGGCATGGCCTCGCTCCGCATGGTTCACCTGCTCCGCAGCTCCTGCAAGCGTCTCGTGGTCCTGGCCCCCCTCAACTGCGCCTCCGCCGCCACCATGTTCGCGCTCGGCGCCGACGAGATCGGCATGGGTCCCCTCTCGTACCTCACCGCGGTCGACACCTCGCTCGAGCACGAACTCTCACCCGTGGATCACACCAACAACCTGGTCGCGGTCAGCAACGACGAGGTCGATCGGGTGATCAAGTTGTGGCGCGACGCCACTCACGTCGAGGGCCGCAACATCACGCCCTACCAGGAGCTGTACAAGTACATCCATCCCCTGGTCATCGGCGCGCTCGACCGGGCGAGCAGCCTGTCGCGAAAGCTCTGTCAGGAGATCCTGAGCTACCACCTCAAGGACGCGAAGCGCGCGGAGCGGATCGCGAGGGAGCTGAATTCCTCCTACCCCGCGCACCAGTACCCGATCACCGCTCGGGAAGCGCGCCGACTCGGCCTCCAGATCAAGGACCTCGATCCCGAGACCGACCGCAACCTCCAGCAGCTGAACCTCCTCTATTCAGAGATGGGCCAGCGCGCGATCACGGACTACGATTCCGACAACCACCACGACAACGAGATCACGAACATCCTCGAATGCCGCAAGCGTCAGGTCTTCTACCAGGTGGAAAAGGACTGGCACTACCGGAAGGAGGAGCGGCGTTTCGTGCCCCTGAACGATCTCTCCGCGTGGTACTTCTGCGAAAAGAAGAACGGCAAGCTTCAGAAGTCGAAGTTCCACATCCGCTAAGGGTCAGAAGATGCGGGGCTACTTTGCCGGCGCCGCCGGATCGGCCTCCGACGCCACACGGCGGGGCAGGAGTTCGAGAGAGTAGAAGCGCGCGTCGCGGGTTCGCGGATTGACCGGCTCCACCCGGAATCGGATCCCGTTCAGACCCGCGCGGAAGAGGGCCCCCCCGATCTGCGCCTCACAGCGGTGAGGAGCCTGAGCGGTCGGACATTCGAAACCCACCCGCCCATTGATTTCGACCACGACTGACTGCCCTTCACTGCCCGACAGGTCGAGCATCGCCACATAGTCCTCGGCTCGATGCAGCGGGACGCGAATCTCGCCGTCGCGCGTAGACCGGTGAAGGTCGAGGCCTTGCCCCTGGGGCACCGAGAAGCCGCGGCCGAGGAAGGGCAAGTCGCCTTCGCCGAAGCGAAGAGCAAAGCGGGAGACCGGCCGTCGAAACATGGCTCCCTCGTACTCGGTGAGGGGCTCGCCGCTCTTGACCGACTCCCAAAACGCCCCGGGGACCGCGAAGGGAGAGCCCACGCGACGGTCGATCTGATCGGCCGCCACTCGCGCCATCTGGGAGAAGCTGACCGGCCCATCCCAGAACCAAGCCTCCTGGCGGTGCCCTTCGGCGAGAAGGAGGTTCCAGCCGGCGAAGGCGGCCACGACCGCGGCGGGGCCAGCCAGGGGACGACGGGACAGGAAGCGGCTCATCGACTCGAGAGTCAGAGCCAGGCCAACCGCGAGCAGGGGCAGGACCGTACAGAACCGCCTGCCGCCGAAGCCGGCGCCCGCCCACCAGTGCGCGCGCGCGTTGGTGAGGTAGATGAGAAAGAGCGCAGCCCACGCGCCGGACCAGAATCGCCAGCCCAACCGGCGAACCGAGAGCAGGCCGGGCAGGGCCAGATAAAGAAGAGGGGACCAGGTGAAAAGGCCCGACTGGGCTGAGAACAGCACGTCGACCACAGAGGTCGGGTGAAAGAGGAAGTCGCTGCCGTGGGGAATCACGAGCGGTCGGCCGAAGACGCGTTGCCAGGCGAACATCTGCGGAGCGAAGCCGACAAGCGCCCCTGCCCCGAGCACAAGCGCGTCGTGAAGGATGGCCCGGGGAGGCCGCCGCGGCTCCGGCGCCAGGATGAAGGGCAGAGCGCTTACCCCGATGAGAGCATCGGCAAAGCGGATCGAGGCACTGTAGCCAACTGCGAGCCCAGCCCAGAACCAGCTGAGCCGGCCGTCCTTCGCTTGGAGCATGAGTACGAACGCGCGCGCGGACGCCGCGAAAGAGAGGTTGTGCGACATAGTGGGCTCGACCGTCATGTACCAGGAGATGAAGGTCGCCCACGCCACCCCGAATATCGAGAGGAGGGAGGCGCCCCAAGCAGCGAAACGAGCGGCCAGGCGGAAAGCCGCGACCAGACCCCAGGCGCTCGCCATCATGCTCGTGAGGGTGCACGCCGCGAGATAGGGTCGGCTGGCCCCGTTGCAGCTCTGCCCAATCGTCCCGCAAAGCGCGTCGGCGACCAGATACAGGGGCGTCCACACGATGGCAGGACCGACGCCGTGCATGTTGATCTGTGTGGGGTCCGTGTCCTGTTCCGGGGCCCCCCCGAAGACCGCGTCGTCGTTTCGAATGTCGAGGTCGTGATCGAAGACCGCACTGCGGACGAACTCCAGGTGATCTATGGCATCGACTCCGTGGTTTGCGCCGACCACGAAATATGACAAGGCCCACAGAGGGAAGTTCGCGAGAAGCAGGAAGGTCGCGGGATCCCCTGAGACGCGGTCGCGGGGCGAACGCCGCAGGCGCCAAGCCGGAACGAGACACGACGCGAGGGCGAGGGCCAGGAGCAAGAGGAGACTGGTCCAGCCGCCCCAGGCCGAAACCGGGGCCAATCCTCGCACCGCGAGGGCAAGCCACGCAGCCGCGATCCACAGGAAGGGGCGGTTCATGGGCTGCGACGTTATCCGCACGCCGGAGGCCCGACAAGCGAAGCGCTCGTGGCGGGAAGCGCCGAGCCAGCTCGGTCGCCGGCCGCAACGACCGGCGGGCACGCCCGTGCGCTCGCTAGGAGCTTCGCGCGATCGCGTCGTGGACGAGGCTCAGAAGCGCCACGCAGGCCGTGTCCGACCGGAGCGTGCGCGATCCCATGCCCACGCGGGTGAAGCCGTGGGCGTCGAGGAGGTCCAGCTCGAAGGCATTCCAGCCGCCTTCGGGTCCGATCGCGATCAGAAGACGGGCGGACTTCTCGTTCGCGAAGGCACGCACCGCGTCGCTTACCGCGGTCGTTCCGGACGGATCCGCGACCAGCCTGAGCTTCGCGTCGCTCAGGCCGTCGAGTTCGTCCTCGACCAGTACCTTGAACCGCCGGTGAATGGAGACCTTCGGGAGATGGGTGTCGCGCGCCTGCTGAAGGCCCTCGATGAGCAGGGGCCGATAGCAGTCCGCGGTGAGGACATGGGTGTCGAAATACGGGCGCGCGACCCTCTCCGCGTTGGTGAGGATGATGCGCCCGACGCCGAGAGCGGCGAGCTGGGCCCACAACCGGCGCATCACTTTGGGCCGCGGGACGGCGAGGAGAAGGTCGACCCGGGGCCGCGCCTCGGCGGTGCGGTCGAACGCGCACATGAGTTCGACCGTTCCCTCCGCGGTTGACCTCACGGTCGCGAGCCCGCTCGGTCCGTCGAGGAGCCCCACCCGAACCACCTGCCCCGGGGCGACTCTGAGTACCCCCAGGAGATGATCGGCTCGCGCCCCGGTGAGCCGGACGCCGCCCCCGCTATCGAGTTCGCCGATTTCGAGGATCACCAGGTTCAAGGCGTGGAATCGTGGCAGAGGAGCAAGCGGCCGCGCAAGAGGGCGAACTTTTCCGCCGCAACCCGCGTAAATTCTTTTGGAGGCTAGTTTTCAAGATGGAGAATCCGACCGCAAGCCCGAGCGACACCGTGAACGCGGTCAGCTGGGTCAGCTACCTGCTGCACTTCGTCGTGGCCGTGGCCGCCGTCGTTCCCGGCATCCAGGCAAGCGTCTTCCTGCTCATCATCGCGTTCATCGCGGACATGGTGATGCAAGGCGATGCCTGGAACACATACCAGGCCTCGCACTACGCGTGGCGCCTCAAGTCGGTCCTGTGGGCGGGAGGACTGTATCTGGTTACGAGCCCGTTGTGGCTGCTTCTGATTGCGCCCGGCTGGATCGCCTGGGGACTGATCTCGCTCTGGTTCCTTTACCGGATCGTCAAGGGGATGCTGGCCCTGTCCGACCGCCGCGCGGTGTAGGCGGTTTCCTCGTCGCTCGGCCCAGGCGTGGTGCGGGCGACTGGATTTGAACCAGCACGAGTTTCCTCACGGGCTTCTAAGACCCGCGCGTCTGCCATTTCGCCACGCCCGCGCGTCGCGTCTTCCAAGAGTCTATCGCCGTGCCCGAAGTGCGGCGGCGCGCCTCCACCGCTTAGAATAGGGGTTTGGCACCCTCAAAACGGCCCTTCGTGTCCGGGACTGGGCTCCGAACGCCCCGTCCCGCCGCCCGCTTCCGGCGCCAGGCGGCCCCCACCATTCCGAGAGAGAGACCTTGAAAGTGAACTGACCTCCGAAAACTCCGTCCGCAAGGCGATCGACTTCGACATCGACAAGGACGTCGTCTCCAAAGAGATCGACAAGCGCGCGAAGAGCATCGCCAAGCGCGCCCAGCTCCCGGGCTTCCGCCCCGGAAAGGTGCCCCTCGCCGTGGTCAAGCGGCAGTTCAAGGAAGACGTCGAGCGCGACGCGGTGGAGGCCATCGCGAACCAGGTGCTGCCGAAGGAACTCGAGTCGCACAACCTCCGCCCCGTGGCCTCGCCGAAACTCGACAAGGTCGAGCTTGGGCCCGAGGGCACGCTCAAGTTCCGGGTGACCTTCGACATCCTTCCCGAGGTCAAGGTCCCCGCCTTCCGCGGCATCGAGGTTTCGGTGAAGAAGGAAACCGCGAGCCAGGCCATGGTCGATGCCGAGATCGACCGTCTGCGCGACGCGGCCGCCCGCTTCGAGCCCGCACCCGAGCGCCCCGCCCAAAAGGGCGACTTCGTCGAGGTCGACATCGAGATCACCGACCACTCGAACGGTCAGGCCCGCAAGCGCGAAGCGACCCTCATCGAGGTCGGCCACTCCGGCAACCATGAGGAGCTGAACGCCGCCCTCGAGGGAGTCACCGCGGGCGAGACGAAGGAAGTGCGGGCGGTCGAGCACCAGACCGACGACCCCAACTCCCCCATCGTTCGCACCGTCGACTATCACGTGGTGGTCCGGGCCATCAAGATCAAGACCCTGCCGGCCAAGGACGACGAGTTCGCCAAGGACCTGAACCTCGACAACTTCGCCGCCCTGGAGACGAGCGTGCGTGAGCGTATCGAGCGGGCCCTCAAGCACAACGAGGACGTCGCGGCCGAGGACGCGGTCCTCAACAAGCTCGCCGACCTCGCCACTTTCGACATCCCCCAGAGCCTGGTGGACGAGCAGGTGGAGGCGCGCACCCGGCGCTTCGCCGAGAACCTGCAGCAGCAGGGCCTCGACCTGCCGAAGATCAACCTGGA
>CAZYEA010000236.1:0-7427 GCA_964646485.1 uncultured Acidobacteriota bacterium | reverse complement strand
GCGACTGGTGAAGGCGAACTCGCCCTCGGGCTTGCTCTGGAAGAGCTGGAAGACGGCGTCGTCGCCCTTGAGCTTCTGAAACAGGGCGCGCACGATGTTGCCCTTGTAGAAGACGATCTCCGACACGCGTTCGTGCGAAGGAGAGCTGACCACGAGCGACCCGGTCTGGTGCGAACCGATCAGGGTCTGGATGACGGTGGCGAGGTCGAAGAACTGGAGGTTGCCCGAGAGTTGCTTGGTCTCGGCCCGGCGGGACTTGAGGGTGGTGGCCTCGAGCCTTCGCGCGATCACTTCGCACATCGACCGGGCCATGCCGGGCAGGGAACCCATCAAGTCGTCGAACACCGCCTTGTCGAGACGGAAGAGCTCGGCGTTCTCCGGGCAGCGGATGGTGGCGCTTCGCGGCGACCCGGTGAGCAGGGCCAGCTCGCCCACCACCTCGCCCACCCCGAGGAAGGCCACGGTGACCGAAGGGGTGTTGTCCACGGGCTGGGTGATGACCTCGAGCACGCCCGATTTGATGACATACATCCGGTCGCCGGGCTCGCCCTGCTTGAACACGATGGCGCCCGGACCGAACTTCTCGAAGGTGCCCTGGGAGAGCACGGCGTCGAGAACCACCGTCGCCTGATTGGCGAAGAGGTCGCTCTTGGTCAGGAAATCAACTTCGGAATTCGGCATGTCGCTTGGGGGTGGGCAGTATAAGCCTGCGCGTTTCCGTGGCCTCCGCCTTTGCGTCCGGGCGGCGGCCTTGTGATACTTCGCCTCTATGGCCAAGCCGAAAAGCGTTTCCGGAGCCGCGAAGAAGGGAGCGGTGAGGCGAACGAAAAAGGCTTCGACGGTGAAGGTGGCCGCCGCCAAGGCCCCTCGCGCGTCTCGCCCCAGGAAGAAACGAGCCCCCAGCGAGCGACTCTCCGCGGAAGCGGTCGTTCCCTACGAGGCTCCGCCGCCCGAAGCCCCCGCGATGTCCGAAGAGCAGGCCCAGGTGGTCGCTTCGAAATTCGCGGGACCGGAGGCCTCGTCCCAAAGGCCCCTTGCCCGGCCCACTCTGCCTTCGACCTACGGTGAGAGCCACCTCCTTCTGCTCGTTCGCGATCCCCAGACTCTCTTCGCGGCCTGGGACATCGCCGCCTCCACCCTCGAAGCGCTCAAGGGCCGTCTGGGGCGCCGCGGCTTCGCCGTCTCCACCCTGACCTTGCGCCTGACCCGGGCGGGCGGAGGTACCAGCATCATCCACGTGGCCAACAAGACTCGATCCCGCTACATCAAGATCGATGGCGGGCCTTCGTTCGTCGCGGAGATCGGCTTCACCACCCCGGCCGGAAGGTTCGAACTTCTGGCCCGGAGCGCGCCGTGCTTCGTGCCCATGGGCCCTCTGGCCCGCCAGGCCGCGGGAGAGTCCGCGCGCCGCGCGGTGGTGCGATATCGCGAAGCCCGCGCGCTTTCGAGGGCGGCCCTTGCGCGGGGCAATCCGGGCGGGGCGGGCCGCGCGGTTTCGGGCAACCTCAAGGGCAGCGCCGCGTCCGCGGCCGCACGCGTGTTGGGAGGAGCGAGCGATCTCTATCGTCGGTGAGAGTTCGCCGCCGCGGAATCCGCTCGGATTCTGGTGCCCGGTACTTCACGCCCATCTTCCCTTCGTCCGTCACGCGGAGCACGAGAACTTCCTCGAGGAGGACTGGCTCTACGAGGCGGTGATCGAAACCTACCTTCCGCTGTTGCGGATGATGGATCACCTCAAGCGCGACCGGGTGCGCTTCCGTCTCACTCTCACCCTCTCCCCGCCCCTCCTCGCCATGATGCAGGACCCTCTTCTCATGAAGAGGTGCGAGCGCCGCATGGAATCGCTGCTCCGTCTGGCCTCGCGCGAAGCCAAGCGCACCGCCGTGCAGGACCGCGGCCTCTTCGAGGCGACCCTCTTCGCCGAGCAGGACCTCTCGAGCCTCCGCGAACTCTTCATCAGCACCTACAAGCGCGACCTCGTGGGCGCTTTCTGGAAGCACCGGGCCGAAGGGTCGATCGAGATCATCACCTGCGGGGCCACTCACGGCTTCCTGCCGTTGATGCGCCACACCCCGCAGGCGGTGCGCGCGCAGGTTCAGGTGGCGACCCGGGATTTCCGCCGCATCTTCGGGATCGATCCCGAGGGCATCTGGCTCCCCGAGTGCGGCTACTTCGAGGGAGTCGAGGCCTACCTCGCCGAGGCGGGCCTGCGCTATTCATTCCTCGAGTCCCACGGTCTCACCGATTCCTATCCGCCCCCGAGATTCGGAGTGCTGGCGCCCATGATGTCGACGGGCGGCATCGTGTTCTTCGGCCGCGACATGGAGTCCTCCCGGCAGGTGTGGAGTTCCGAGGTGGGCTACCCGGGTGAACCCGACTACCGCGAGTTCTACAAGGATGCGGGCTGGGAGCTTCCACTCAAGGAGCTTGCCGACTTCATGGGTCCGGGTGAGCCGCGGCGGCCCGTGGGCCTCAAGCGCCACCGCGTCACCGGGAAGCTCGGACAAAACCTCAAGGAGCCCTACGTCCGTGCCAACGCCTTGCGGCGGGTGGCCGAGCACGCGGCCCACTTCGCGGAGCAGCGCCGGCTCCAGGCCGCGCGGGCCCGTCCCCAGATGAACCGTCCGCCCCTGATCGTCTCTCCCTACGACGCCGAACTCTTCGGCCACTGGTGGTTCGAAGGGCCGCAGTTCTTGGAGCAGGTCTTCCGCAATCTCGACGCGCGCAACGACGTGGTGGCCACCACCCCGCCCGCGTATCTGGCCCAGTTCGACGAATGCGACGTGGCTACCCCGGAGATGTCGACCTGGGGCGCCCAGGGCTACGCCGCGGTGTGGCTCAACGAGACGAATGACTGGATCTATCCCCATTACGACGCCGCGGTGCGCCGCATGATCCGGTTGGCCGACCGGAACCCAGGCGCCACCGGCCTTCTTGCCCGCGCTCTCAACCAGGCCGCCCGCGAGTTGCTTCTGGCCCAGTCGTCCGACTGGGCGTTCATCATGAAGACGGGCACCATGGTCGAGTACGCCACCAATCGGGTCATCGAGCATCTGCGGCGTTTCGCCGATCTCGCCGCCGCCATCGAGAGTGATGCGCTCGACGAACGCGCGGTCCGGCGGGACGAGAAGACCTGGCCCATCTTCCCGGCCATCGACTATCGCGTGTACTCGAGCTCGCTTTCGTGACCTTCCGCCGAGCACGGACCCGATGGCGGATAATCAGGGTCGCGTGACCCCGCCCCCCCCGCCCGCCCGAAGGCATCCCGCCCAGGCGCCCTCCCCGACCACCACCACGGTTCGGGAGATCCTTCCTCTCCTGGTCGCCCGCAAGGCGTTGACCGCGGAGCAGGCGGAGAAGGTCGACAAGCTCGCGCGACTCGAAAAGCTTCCCGTGGACGAAGCCATCGTGCGCCTCGGGGTCATGTCCGAGGCGCAGCTGACTCAAACGCTCGCCGAGGCGGCGGGCCTGCGGTTCCAGCGGATCAATCCGCTCGACCTCGACCTCGAGGTGGTGACGAGCGCGCTCCCCGCGGGCTTCGCGCGAAAGAACGGCATCGTGGCCATCGGCCAGAACGCGGGAAAGATCGTGGTCGCCGTCCATGACCCCTTCGGGCCTTTTCCTGACGAAGACATCCGTCGGGTCACCGGTCTCGAGGTCGAGAAAGTGGTGGCTCCCAAGAGCGACATCGAGGCCATCTCCCGATCGTTCTATGACCTCAAGACCTCGCTCAAGACCGCCGAGGCCCAGCTCCGCCAGGGCCGCATCCAGACCGTGGACATCTCGAACCAGGAGTTCCTGTCCTCCTCGAACCAGGAGGATCTCGATCCTGCCGCCGCCCCCGTGGTCAAGGCCCTCGACCACATCCTCTCCTACGCGTTCGAGCAGCGGGCCTCCGACATCCATTTCGAGCCCAAGCGCGAACTGACCCTGGTCCGCCTCCGCATCGACGGCATCCTCCACGACGTGCACGTGATTCCGAAGATCGTGTACCAGGCGGTGGTGTCGCGGGTGAAGCTCCTCTCCGGCATGAACCTCGCCGAGAAGCGGCGTCCCCAGGATGGCCGGATCAAGCGCGACGAGAAGGGCCGCGAGGTGGAGCTGCGCGTTTCCACCATGCCCACCGCGTTCGGAGAGAAAGCGGTGCTCCGCATCTTCGATCCCGACATCCTGATGAAGGGCATCGAAGAACTGGGTTTTGCGGGCGCCGAGTTCCAGAAGGTTCTCTCTTTCATCGAGCGGCCCAACGGCATCGTCCTCGTGACCGGGCCCACCGGAAGCGGCAAGACCACCACTCTCTATTCGATTCTTCGCCATCTTTCGAAGCCCGAGGTCAACATCGTCACCATCGAAGACCCGGTGGAGATGGTCATCGAAGACTTCAATCAGGTCTCGGTGCGCCCCCAGATCGACGTCACCTTCGCCGCCGCCCTGCGTACGGTGCTCCGCCAGGATCCGGACATCGTGATGGTGGGTGAGATTCGCGATTCGGAGACCGCCGACCATGCGGTGCAGGCCGCCCTCACCGGACACCTCGTCCTCTCGACCCTGCACACCAACGACGCCCCCTCCTCGATCACCCGACTTCTCGACCTGGGGGTGCCCCAGTTCCTCGTGACCTCGACCCTGGCCGGGGTCATCGCCCAGCGCCTGGTCCGCACCAACTGCTCCTCGTGTCTGGTCGAGCACGCGCCCACCGACGAGGAGGTGGCGGCCCTGCGGGTGTCGCGCTCGAAGCTCGGCAGCGTGCTCTTCAAGTCCGGGGCGGGATGCCTGCAGTGCCGCCAGACCGGCTACGCGGGGCGGGACGGCATATACGAAATCATGTCGGTGTCGGACAAGGTTCGCCTTCTCGTGGCCCAGGGAGCCTCTTCCGTGGACATCCGCAAGACCGCGCGCGAGGAGGGCATGCGCAGCCTTCGCGAGTCGGCCTTCGAGAAGGTGATGCGCGGGCGGACCACGGTGACCGAGCTGGTGCGGGTGACCGGGAAATAGAGGCGGCGCTCAGAACGTCTTCAGGGAATCGAGAAGGATGGTCACCGGACCTTCGTTCACGAGACCAACGTTCATCATGGCCTGGAAGACGCCCCGCTTGACCGGTCGCCCGGAAATCGCGAGCCGGTCGCAGAAGGCCTCGTACATCGCCCGCGCCTCTTCGGGGGGCGCCGCGTTGATGTAGCTCGGCCGCCGCCCTTTCCGCGAATCCGCGAGCAGAGTGAACTGAGAGACGACCAGAATCTCGCCTGCGATATCGAGTACCGACAGGTTCATGACTCCCTCGGGGTCGTCGAAGATCCGGAGGTTCAGTACCTTCTCCGCCATCCATTCGAGATCGGCCGAGGTGTCTCCCTTTCCAACCCCGAGCAGGACCATGAGACCCCGGGGGATTCCAGAAACCCGCGTCCCGTCCACCTCGACCCTCGCCGAGGAGACTCGCTGAACCACTGATCGCATGCAGAAAGGTTAATGCCGGGCGTGCGATACTTCGGCCTCAAACATGCGCGCCACCGACCAGGAAGTTCAATACCTCGCCCGGAAGATCATCAGAACCCTGACCCACGCGGGCCGGATCGATTGCGACAACGAGGAGGCGGTGGTGATGGGCCTCACCGGCGCTTTGCTCAAGGAGATCCGCCTCGAGGACGCCCTGAACGAAGAGGCGCGGCAGATCCTCATGTCGCACTCGACCACCATGGCGCGCGACAACATCACCGGGCTCGACATGTTCCGCAAAGTGAAGCGCGAACTCGCCAAGAAGAAGGGGATCATCCTGTGAGGCTGTCGCGAGAAAAGATGATGCAACTCTCGCATGTGGCCATCGCCTATCTGAAGGACGAGCCCATGGTCGAGTTCTTCACGGAGCCCGGCACCATTCGCGCGGAGATCTTCAAGTTCATCGAGAACGAGGGCAAGGTCGACGAAGCCATCGACCTCGCGGTGAGGCAGAAGATCGAAACCCAGAAGCGCGGGATCCCCGAGGGTTCCGAGGAATGGGACATCCTCTACCGCAAGTACTTCGAGGAAGAGTCCGCGCGTCGCCGCCGCTAGTCGCCCTCAGGAGGACGTCTCATGTTCGGGTGCCTCTTCCGTTTCGTGCGGCTGATCATCGTCCTGATTCTTCTGATCGGGATCGGCGGCGCCGCCTACTACTACACCAAAGTCCATCCGGAACGGGCGCCCTGGAAGGACGGAGCGGCGGTGGTGAAAGACCGGGTCTCGACCCTCACCCTGGCCGCACAGGTGAAGGCGGCCCTCGCCTTGCGCGAGTCGCTCAAGGATCTCGACATCGAGGTGAGTGCCGAGAAGGACGTGGTGACCCTGCGGGGAAAGGCGCCGAGCGCCGACCTCTCGCGGACGGTGGAAGCGGTGGCGGCGTCGGTGAGCGGGGTTCGGCAGGTGGTGAACTTCCTCGAGATCGATACGGCGGCCACGACCAGGGCCACGGGTGACGAGCGGACCATGGGCGAACGAGTCGACGACGAAGCGCTGGAGCTCAAGGTTCGGGCCGCGTTCAAGCTCGATCGTGACCTCGCTTCCGCCGGCTTCGAGGTGAAGGCGATGAGGCGCGCGATCCGCCTTTCCTCGTCCGCCGCCACCGCCGAACAGAAGAAGCATGCCCTCGAGGTCGCCCGCTCCGTGGAGGGCGTGGCCAAAGTCGAGGTCCGCTAACAGCTACTCGCCCGAGCTGTCCTCGGGGGCGTCTATGGGCGTATCGAGCGGCTTCACGTCGAGGAGGGTGCCGCCGAAGAGGTCGAGCGTCCGCCCGACCACGGGATCGGCCATGGCCTTGGCCTTGAGGGCCTGTTTGTTCGGGCCCTTGGCCGGGTCGGAGGCGTCTCGGGGCGCCGCCACCGCGGGCTTGGTCTTCGTGGCCGGCGTCGGCGGCTCGGGCGCGGGTCTTCCCGGCCGGGGCGTCACGCTCGGGGAATCGTCGACTTCGTCGGGGCCCCCGGCTTTGAGCACCACCCGCAACCTGCGTCCGAAGGCCGTCTGAGCGTTTTGGGCCAGAGTGTCGCGCTCGGACTCCAGGTAGGGAAGATGCGACGCGGACACGTCGAGGAGCAGCGCGTCATCTTGAAGAGAAGCGCTGGCCGTGCCGAGCGCGGCGAGAAGCATGCGGCCGCTCGTCGCGTTGCGCAGCCGGTCGATGGCCGAACCCGCCGGCGTGGCTTCGTCCTCGCGCGCCGCGGCGTCGATCTGCGGCCGGGGTGAGGGCGCCTCGGGCGGGGCCTTCGTCTCGTCGGCCGGGGGCGTGAGCCTGCGAACGGGCGGAGCGGGCGGCGGGGGCGCCGATACCGCGGGGGCGGCGATCTGGCGAGGCCGTTCCGGGGCCGCAGAGACGGTTGGAATGAGGCGGGGAGCCTCGCCCAGGAACTGCTCCACCCGGCTCACGAGGTCGGCGAAACTCACGAGGCGCCGGAGTTGAG
>CAZYEA010000235.1:0-7440 GCA_964646485.1 uncultured Acidobacteriota bacterium | reverse complement strand
GGCCGGGCGGTTGCGAATGAACTCCGCCGCGACCACAACAACATCTTCCAGGGCGATAACGTCACCGTGGTCCTCGACACCTACCTCGACCGGCGCAACGGCTTCTTCTTCCAGACCAATCAGCTGAGCGCCATCCGCGATCAGGCCATCAGCGAAGGCCAGCAGCTGCAGGCCTGGAACACCGTTTGGTCCGTGCGCTCCGCGGTCACGAACGAGGGCTGGACCTTCGAGATGGCGATTCCCTTCAAGTCGCTCCGCTACCGAAAGCCGGGGCCGCAGGTCTGGGGCATCAACTTCCGCCGGGTGGTGAAGTGGAAGAACGAAATCTCCCTCCTCACCGCCATGCCCGCTTCCTATGGCAACGCGGCGGTGAGCCAGATGCAGGAAGCGGGGACGCTCGTGGGTCTGGTGGCCCCGGGGCTCGCCCGGAATCTCGAGGTGAAGCCCTACGCGCTCTCCACCCTCACCACCAATCGCGCCGCTTCTCCTCCCTTCAGCAACGACGGCGAGGGCGCGCTGGGACTCGATTTGAAGTACGGGCTCACGTCCAGTCTCACCGCCGACCTCACCGTGAATACGGACTTCGCCCAGGTCGAGGAGGACCTCCAGCAGGTGAACCTCACGCGGTTCAGTCTGCAGTTTCCCGAGAAGCGCGACTTCTTCCTCGAGGGCCAGGGGATCTTCGCCTTCGGCGACCGCGCGCGGGTGTCCGCGGGTTCCGATGTTCCCATTCTCTTCTTCAGCCGGCGCATCGGTCTCTCTGCCGGGCAGACCGTGCCCGTTCGCCTCGGTGGACGCCTGACCGGGAAGGCCGGGGCCTTCGACATCGGCCTGCTCAACATTCAGACCGGGGGAAAGGAGTCGGCGGGCGCTTCGCCCACGAACTTCTCCGTGGTGCGGATCAAGCGCGACATCTTCAGGCGCAGCAGCATCGGCATCATCGCCACGGAGAGGATCGAGACCTCGGGCGGCGATCGCTCCAACTTCGCGGGCGGCGCCGACGCGGTGTTCCGCTTTTCCGACGAGACCACTCTCACCGGCTACTACGCGAAGACGCGCAGTGAAGGGGTCTCCTCGGAAGACACGAGCTATCGGGGCCGTTTCGACTACGTGGCCGATCGCTATGGCCTCGCCGCCGAGCATCTCCTCGTGGGGGGCGGGTTCAATCCCGAAGTCGGGTTCCTGCGCCGCGCCGACTTTCGCCGCAGCTTCGTGCAGGGCCGCTTTTCTCCGCGGCCCCACAAGAACAAGGTGGTGCGCAAGCTGTCCTTCCAGGGCAGCTTCGACTACGTCACGAGCGCCCTCACCGGGGCCATCGAGAATCGGACGCTCGCCGGAAACTTTGACCTCGAGTTCCACAACAGCGACCTCGCCGCCCTCGACTACACCCATGACGACGAGTTCCTGCCTGCCCGGTTCACCATCTCTCCCGGCGTGGTGGTGCCGGCCGGCCGCTACATCTCCGACCGGCTCGCCGCCTCCTACACTCTCGGGCAGCAGCGGAAGGTCTCGGGAACCGCCACCGCGTCGTGGGGCACCTTCTATGACGGGCACCGCGTGGAGGCGACGTACGCGGGAAGAATCGGCTTCAACCCTCGCTTCGCCATCGAGCCCTCACTCACCCTCAACTGGGTGGACCTGCCCTTCGGTTCGTTCAACGCGCGGATCGCGAGCGCCCGGTTCATCCTCACCACCTCGCCGCAGGTGTCTTTGTCCGGGCTCATCCAGGCGAACGCGGCCGCTCACACCCTCTCGTCGAGCCTGCGCCTGCGCTGGGAGTTCACCCCGGGAAGCGAGATGTTTCTCGTCTACAGCGACGGCCGCGACACCGCTTCGGAAACGCCGATCGGCCTGCTCAACCGCTCGCTCGCGTTCAAGATAACGAAGCTCCTCCGCTTCTGAGCCCGCGGCGCGGCCCGGCGCGCCGATCTTTCGCTCCGGTCGAAAAAATAATTTCGGCCGCGCGGCGCTGAGAAGCGGGTTCAAAGCAATTCCCGCGGTCGTCGGTCCAAGGACCTCGGCGCATTCAAGCGGCATCGTGTTCGCTCGCCCGAGTCCCGGCGCGAATCATGGGCGTGCGCTCCGATGCGCCTCGACGGATTGAACCGCCCGCTACCCCACATCGCTCCGCGCCCGTACAAGGGGCTGAAGGCTCGCGTGCGGCACGGTGAGAGGGCCCTGCGTCGATGGCTCAGGGGCGCGGAAACCTTCCGTCCTCGGTGCCCGTCAATCAGTGCAGCCGACCCGACCGATCTCACCGGAGGATGCCGCCATGCGCCCCACGATCGCTGCCTTGCTTCTCGGACTCTTCGCCTTTCGCGCGACCGCAGCCGCCGACCTTCCTCCCGGGCGCTGGACTCACACCCGCGCCCTCACCGAGGGAGCGATGGCCCTCCTCGAAGATGGGGTTGCACACTCTCCGCTCGTGGCTTCACTCCTCTCCCGGGTCGAGGCGGGTGACATCGTGGTCTATGTGACCGACGCCCGGCCATCAGCGCCGGGCGAGCCGGCTTCGCGACTCGCCTTCCTCTCCCTTGCCTCGGCCACAAGGTACCTGCTCATCCGCATCGATCCTTTGAAGCTCACCGCCGGCGAGCGCATCGTGGCCCTCGGCCACGAACTGCAGCACGCCCTCGAGGTGGCGGCCGCCCCCGAAGTGCGGAGCGCGGCCGGGCTCACCGCCTTATACCGGCGAATCGGATGGGAGGGCCGCCAGGATCGGTTCGAAACCCAGGAGGCGCGTGAGGTCAGTCGCCGCGTGCGCAGCGAGCTGATGCATCCCGCGAAGATGGCGCTTGGTCAAAGCGAAGCGATCGCGGACGCTGAGGCGCGGGCCCGCGCTGAAAGAGGCGGGCCTACTTCCAGGTAACGATGCCCGCGCGGGCGAGACGGTCGAAGTACGCGGCCACGAAGGCCTGGCTCACCGGAGCGTAACGGCCGGTGAGCACGTCACGTATCTCCGCCACCGAACGCCGGCCGTCCGCGAGGTTGAGGGCTTCATAGGCCATCAGGTCCTCGTCCACGCCGGGAAGCGCGGGCAGAGGCGGCAAGGCCGGCTCGCTCAATCCACGCGCGGCCAGGGCCTCGTTGAAATGGTCGTAGTAGTAGACGCTCAGCGGTCCGCGCACCTCGGGACTGCGAACGGGAACGCGCTTATCCGCGTCGCGCAGGGCCGCGACCGAGGATGATCCAGCACGAGGCGACGCGATCGCGGCTCCCGGCCAAAGGCGAGCGAGGGAGGCGAATCGTGCGTCGTTCACGGCTTCGGTCTCGCGCACGGCGAGCGCGCCGTCACGCGGATTCTCCGAGAGCGCGGCGCGGAGTCGGGCCTCCGCGAGGTCCTTCTCGGCATTCGCGCGCGCGAGGGCCAGGAGGGGGCGGGCCTCAGTCTCCGGAAGGGCGGCGAGGGTATAGGCGATTCCCGCCCCCAGGTAGGTGACCCGGCCCAGTTTCGTCGCGTCGAGATTCTCGGGCTGGTCCTTGCTGGTGTGAATGGTGATGTCGGGCCAGTCGTGGAAGTAGAGCATCGGTGTTCCCCACCCACCGGCCGAGAAGACCTCGTGATCGCTTCCGAGTTCGATCGGGCGCACATCGCCGAGGAAGACATCGCGCGAACCGCCCGGAGTTACGAAGCCGCGGTACGCGTCCCCGCCGCGCTCCGCGTGCCGGGCCGAGGCGCGAACCACCTCGTCGAAGAAAGCGCGCCCGATGTCATCGAGGACATGGGGAGTGGAGGCCGCGGTGCGAGAGAGATGAAAGGTCGAATGGGTGACGGCGAGGAGCGTGCCCACCATGTCCATGTGAATGCCGCCCACGATCCTTTTCGCGAGGTCCGGATGCCGCGCGAGCCAGGCCTGCGAACCCGCGATCTCCGGAGTCCAGAGGAATCGAATGGTGAGCCGGGGCCTCGGGAGAGCGCCGCTCGCGATGGCGCGGGAGAGGGTGCGCGCCACTTCCAGAATGGCGGCGCTGCCCGAGGCGTTGTCGTTCGCACCCGCGGACTGATGGCACAGGTGCGCGGTCAGGAGTACCTCGCCCGCCAAAGGGTCGGTCCCCGGGAGGGTGGCGGAGACGACGTCGAGCGAGGCCGCCTTCATCTGGCCCCGCACCACCGCGTGCACGGTGATCCGTTCTCCCGCGGCGAGGCGCGCGCGGTAGTCGCGCGACTGCCGCTTCGAAAGCATGAAGGCGAATCTGTTCTTCGTCTCGTAGGGCGACAGATGCCCCCAGCGGACGAGGTCGGGATCGTCTCCGGACCAGGCCGTGGTCTGGTTGGGGAAGTCGGAGAGGAAACCGAGGGCGCCGCGTTCCTCCACGGCGAGGCGATGGACGAGAGGCAGCGCCCCGCTCGCGATGACGATGCGACCCTTGACCTCGCGGCCGTCGTAGTCCTTCGCTGAGGTTCCAGCACCCACATCCACGAGTTCGGCGGTGACGTCCGCGTCCTGGCTGTAATCGGCGAGGGCCACCGGGAGCTCGGGAAACCGCGCGATCGGATGAGGCCGCGGCGAGACCTCATCGAGCCGCCCCAGGCGACCGTCCCAGCCGAGGTAGCTGCGGAAATGCGCGTAGCGCGTCGTTCCATCGGAGGGAAACTGCTCGACCATGGCGTCGGCCAGTCCCGCGGCTCTGGCCTCACCCTTCACCCAATCGGCCGCCGCGGCGAAACCAGGCGAGCCGTGAACGCGGTGGAATCGACCGAGCGAGCGCACGCTCTCGAGGGCCGCCTGGCCGTCCACCGCAGCCTGGATCGCGGCCGGCACGGTGTCGGGCCAGAAGGGAACACGGCGTTCGGCCGCGCGAACCTCGCTCGGAGCGAGAGTGAGCGCGAGGGCAAGAGCAAAGGGGGCTTCAGGCAGGCGGAACAAGGCACTCTCCTTCGTTTCGGGGGGTTCGAAGCCATGAGCGTAACCGGAACTCCCGGGATTCGGGGATTTGGGCTTCCCGTCCACGAGATTGACTGCCGCAGCGCTCCTCGGCGCCCGGGAGATCCCCGGAGCCCGTGCGGTCTGTGCACCAGTAAACTGCGCCATCCATGTTCAGGCCGCGAGGATTGAGGATCGAATACTGCGCGGCGGTCGCCGCGGGCGCGTTTGTGCTCTCCTTCGCCTTTCAGCGAGGGGCGCCCGCGCAGGACGCCACCCCCGAGCGCTCTCCGAAGGTGGTGGTGTACGGCGGCAATCGGGCCTCCCCGCCCTTCGAATTCCTCGACGCCGAGGGCACGCCCCAGGGCTTCAACGTGGAGCTCTTCCGCGCGCTCGCTCGCGAAGGAGGTCGCGAAGCGGAGTTCCGGCTCGGAGTGTGGAGCGACATCGTGGCCGCGGTCGCGAGGAAAGAGGTGGACGTGGTCACTCTCGGCTACGCCGAAGGGCGCACCGACGATTTCGACTACATCGTGGAAACCTGGACCCTGCGACAGTCGGTCTTCTTTCCCCCGGGCCGGCAGGGCTATCCGACTCAACTCGACGGACTGCGCGGTGAGACGGTCGCGGTTCAGCAGAACACCATCGTGCACGAACTTCTGCGCGCCCTCCCCGAGGAGCAGCGGCCGGTCCTTCGCGAGGCCCCCAATCATCCAGAGGCCGTGCGGATGCTGCTGCGCGGCGAGTCCACCGCGGTCGCGGGAAACTCGCTGGTCCTGCGAAGTGCGCTCAACCAGGCGGGCGCTCCCGGCGCGATCGAGGTCCCCATCCGGGCCGCCTCGTACCAGCTCGCCACCGGCCGTGGCCGTGGGCCCGAGGCGGCCTGGATCGCCCCCGCCCTCCAGCGCCTGAAGGATAGCGGCGTCTACAGCCAGCTCGTGGAGAAGCACCTCACCGCGCGGGAGACTCCCTCCCGCTGGCCGGCGGTCGCGGGGGCTCTCCTGGCCACCCTGTTCGTGGGCGGCCTCGGCACCCTGGGGGCGCGGGTATGGAACGCCTCTTTGCGCCGGGAGGTGCAGGCCCGCACCCGTGAGCTCGAGGAGACGCTCGGCGAGAAGGAGCGCCTCGCTACCTCGCTCGTCGAACGGGAGACGGAGCGCGAACGATTGATCGCCGATCTCGAGTCGAAGAACGCCGAACTCGAGCGCTTCAGCTACACCGTTTCCCACGACCTCAAGAGCCCCCTCGTCACCATCGGGACCTACGCGGGCCTTCTCGAGAAGGACGTCCAGGCCGGGGACCTGGCGCGGGTGGAGAGCGATGTGGGAAGGATCCAGCGGGCGGCCGACCGAATGCGGAGGCTGCTCGATGAGCTCCTCGAGCTCTCCCGTATCGGCCGCGTGGTCAATCCCCCCGAAGAGGTCCCGCTGCGGGCCCTCGCCCTCGAGGCCGCCGACCTGGTGAGGGGCCGCCTCACCCAGGCGAAGATCGAGATCCACATCGCGGAAGACCTCCCCACCGTGCGGGGCGACCGGGTGCGGCTCCTCGAGGTGATGCTGAACCTGATCGACAACGCGGCCAAGTTCGTGGGCCAGGGCGAAACCCCGCGCATCGAGGTGGGAGTGGCTGAGGATCGCCCGGCCCCCTCCTTCTACGTGCGCGACAACGGCATCGGCATCGACCCCCAGCACCAGCAGAAGGTGTTCGGCCTCTTCGACAAGCTCGACCTCGGCAGCGAAGGGACGGGCATCGGCCTCGCTCTCGTGCGCAGGATCGTCGAAGCCCATGGCGGCACCATCTCGGTCGAGTCCGCGGGCCGGGGCCAGGGCGCCACCTTCCACGTCTCTCTGGCCCCGCCTTCGGCCTGAACCTCCGTTTCGCAGGCACTTTCCGCCTTGCGAATGAGCCAAAAGGCTCAGGGCGGCAAGGCGCCGCCTTTGTCTAATCTCGTGGGCGAAGGAGTGCGCCTTGACCCACGAAATCCCGCAGACCATGGGCCAGCAGTTCGGCCGTCGATCCTGGGCCGAGCCCTGGAAGATCAAGATGGTCGAACGCCTCCGCATGACCACAAGGGCGGAGCGTGAGAAGGCGCTCACCGAAGCGGGCTTCAACACTTTCCTCCTGAAGTCCGACGATGTCTACATCGACCTCCTGACCGACAGCGGCACCTCCGCCATGAGCGACGAGCAGTGGGCGGGCATGATGCTCGGCGACGAGGCGTACGCGGGAAGCCGGAACTTCTACCACCTCGAAGAAGCGCTCCGCACGTATTACGGCTACGAGCACGTGATCCCCACCCATCAGGGCCGCGGGGCCGAGCACCTCATCTCCCAGGTGGCCATCAAGAAGGGCCAGTTCGTGCCCGGGAACATGTACTTCACCACCACGAGGCTCCACCAGGAGCTTGCGGGCGGCGTCTTCGTGGACGTCATCATCGACGAGGCTCACGATCCCGAAAGTCTCCACCCCTTCAAGGGCAACATCGACGTGGGCAAGCTGGAGACCCTGATCGCGCGCGAGGGGGCGGCGAAGATCGCCTACGTGAGCCTCGCGGGCACCGTGAATATGGCGGGCGGCC
>CAZYEA010000234.1:6902-7462 GCA_964646485.1 uncultured Acidobacteriota bacterium | reverse complement strand
GGCGTCAGGCGTCCCGAAGGTCACGTTTGCGAGGCTCTTGCGGAAGAGGCTTGCGCCCAGAGTCCAGGCAATGCCCTTGCCGCCCTCGGTAAAGAAGAACTCGTCGACGCCGATATCCGTCATCTTCGTGACGGGAATGCTGGGTGTCGATACATTGAGGGTGGGCACCTCGCCGGAAGCGGGCGGTGTCGGCATGATGAAGAGCTGGGTCGAGACCGCGGCGAGAACATGGCGGCCGTCGGGGGAGAGACGAACCTCGGAGGCGGGCGCCGGATCAGGGGCGTTGGTGCGGCCCACCACCTTGAAGTGAGTGCGGCGGTCGGTCCCGTCGAAGCGCACGGAGAAGAGTCCATCGCGGGAGTTCACGTACACCCGGTCGGCTTCGGGGCCGAAGTGCGGGCGTCCGAAGCCACGCGCGGTGAGGATTGGCCTGACCTCGCCGGTCGCGGCCGTGATGGCTACGAGTTCGAGTCCGGCGGTCTCGGAGCCGCCGAACTCCGATTCGAATTCCTGCCGCATCTGGAAGGGCGCGCGCACAGCGATGATCAGATCGCCCGCCG
>CAZYEA010000234.1:1884-6892 GCA_964646485.1 uncultured Acidobacteriota bacterium | reverse complement strand
TCGCGGTAGAAGGCCGCGGTCTGCGTGACCTGTACGGGGGCGGTGAGGCAGTCGCTTGCCGCCTTCATCACCTGGCCGCCCTCACTCGACCAGGTGACGTAGATGATCGCCTTGCCGTCCTTCGACCAGGCGGGCAGATACTCGAAAGCCGACTGCGCAGTCAGCCGCTTCGGCGCTCCACCCCCGACCGGAGCGGTGTAGAGCTTTCCGAACGCGGAAAAGGCCACGCGCGAACCGTCGGGAGACATCGAGGCGCCCTGGATGAGACGCGCGCGCACCGGGCCCTGATCCACCCGGGCGGGGAAGTCGAGCAGTGGTCCCAGATCGAGGGCAACACTTGCTTTGAAAGGAATGAGCGTGTCCGCACCGGTAGCCACGTTGACGCGATGGATCTTGCCGCCGTAGGCGATCACCAGGTCTTTTCCGTCGGGAGTGAACGCGTAGCCGGGCAGGAGGTCGCGGGTGAAACGCGACTCCTGGTCGTCGCGTTGGACCGGGTATTTGAGCCAGCGGTCGTCGCCGGTGCTGAGGTCGCGGATGCGCAGTCCCGTTTGCGTGTTGTACCGCGTCCCGTAAACGAGGAAGCGTCCATCTGGCGATAGGCCGGGACGGATCGCGCTTCCGTTTGCCTGGGTGAGCACGTCCTCATCACCGGTGCGCCGATCGCGGCGCGCCACCTGCCAGAGGGGGAAATTCACGTTGTAAGCGAATCCGCCCTTCTTGGTGGCGTAATAGAAGTAGCGACCGTCTTTCGAGACCGCGACACCCAGGGCGTTGTGCTGCTCGGCGGGCAGGGTTTCGGGCCTGGGCTTGGCTTTCGTCACCTGGACTCCCGATCCGCCCCGCGTGTCGTAGATCCAGAGTTCAAAAGTGCGGAGGCCGGGGATGTTTCGCGAGACCACCACACTCTGTCCGTCTTCCGTCCACGCGGGCGAAGCGAAGGAGGCCTGCTTCTCCTTCGTCAGACTCTTCGCCCCCGTGCCATCGGCCTTCATTACCCACAGGTTTTCGGCGCCGTCGCGATCCGAGAGGAAGGCGATCTGCGCGCCGTCGGGAGAGTAGCGGGGCTGGGAGTCGAAGGACATACCGGTTGAGACTGCCCGCGCCTCACCGCCCTCGATGGGGAGGGTGTAGAGGTCGCCCGCGAGCTCGAAGACGATGGTCTTCCCATCAGGGGAGATGTCGAGCGAGACCCAGGTGCCTTCGTCGGTGTCGAAGGCGAGTTTGCGTTCGGCCTTCAAGGGGAGGCCGCCCTTGTCCGCGGGCTTCTCCTGAGCGTCCACGGGAGTCATGGCGAGAGCCAGGCCGAGAAGGGGAAGGGAGCTTGCGAGGAGGAAGCCGGGCCGGATGCGTGCGTGCGCCATGATGGTGGGAATCTCCAGGAACGGCCGCAACGCCATGGATCGGGTGGGCCTTCGACCCGAGGATACCGAAGTGCGCCTCCGGCTTTTCGGCGCCTCCGCTACTCCGCGCGCAGCAGGACGCTTGGGTCGGCTTTGGCAGCTTCGCGGGCAGGGATCAGGGTGGCGAGGGCGGCGACGACGAGCGTCGAGATGCTTATGAAAACGAGAACCAGCGGGTCGGAGGGCTCGGTGCCGAAGAGGAGCGAGCGCAGGGAGCGTCCGGCGAAGAGGGCGCCCGCCCAGCCGAGAAGCACGCCGCATCCCGCGATCCAGAGCGCCTCGCGGATCACCATGCCCAGGACCGCTTGCGGCCGGGCCCCGATGGCGAGACGAATGGCCATTTCACGCTTCCGCTCCGCGACCGCGTGAGCGAAGGAGGCGAACATGCCCGTGGCCGCGACCGCGAGGGCCAGCGTGCTGAAGAGGGCGAGGAGGCGCGTGCCCATGTCCCACGGCCGCATCTGCCGTTCGAGCAGTTCCGAGTAGTTGCGCACCCGCAGGAAAGGCAGGTCGGTCCGATCGCCGAGGATAAGCCTTCGGATCGCGGCGGCGAGTCGTCCGTCGGGGTTTTGCGCGCGCAGAAGGATCCCTCGGATCTTCGTGGCCTCGGGCGGCGCGAAGGGAGGTACTGGAGCCTGCGAAAAGGGCACGAAGTACTGCATCAGCCGGTCTTCGCCATCCGTGGGCAGGACCGACCGCTGGCGCACGTCGCGGGTGACGCCCACAACTTCGCGGCAGGGCACGGCCGGTGAGGGCATGGGCGGGCCGCCCGAAGGGTCGAAGGACTGAGGGTCGAAGTCCGGATCGAAGCCGATGCGGATGCATTTGCCGATGGCGCTCTCGCCGGGCCACACCGCGCGCGCCATGGTCTGGTTGATCAGGACCACGGGGGCTCCGTGCTCGTCGGCGTCTTCGAAGGGTCGGCCTTCGACCACCTTGATCCCGAGGATGCGAAGGAACTGAGGGGTCGCCGCGGTGAGAAAGGGAAGTTGTTCGCCCACCGAAGGGGGAGTGGCGCGGCCGGGCACGCTGATGGGCGGAACATTGAATCCCGCGAAGGGCGCCGAGTCGATCGGTGTCGCCATCTGCACTCCGGGAATCGTCGTGATCCGTTCGAGCGCGTCGGCGAAGAGGCGATCCTGGCCCGCGATATCCCCCGAGGTCGGATCGAAGTCGACGACCATCGCACCCTCCATCTCGAGACCGAAGTCCTGCGCGCGAAGGCGATGGAGGCTCGCCCCGAAGAGGCCGGCGCCCGCGAGGAGCAGGACGGCGAGCGAGGTCTGGGTCAGAAGCAGCGCGGTCAATGGCCGCCGTCGCCGTCCGCCGTCCGCGGTTCCCGGCCTCATCACGTGGCCTTCCGCGGGAATCTGAGAAGACGCCGACACCGAGGCGACGATCATGGCCAGCAGGCCAGCGAGGACGGCGATGGTTCCTTGCGTGAGCGACGTGGCTCCACCCGCGGCGAGGTCAGGGAAGAGCACAGGCCGGATCGCGGCCTCCATCCAGGACGCGAGGAGGAGGGAAATCGCGGTCACCATCAGGGCAAGGAGGAGGGCTTCCCCCAGGGCCTGGGCACGAAGGCGGGCCCGCGAGGCTCCAAGGGCCGCGCGGATGATGGCGGCGGGTCTTGTCTTCACCCCCCGCACGACGAGAAGGGTCGCGCTGTTGGCTAGGCCGATGAGGAAGACGAGGACGGCGAGCGCGCAAAGCCAGGTGGCGACACTCCGCTCGGTTGGTCCCACACCCGATCCGGCGATCGGGTGAAGCGACACCGATCGTTCGACCACTGAACCCGCCTGGGTGGCGGCGGCGGACTCGTTGGCGCTCGGAGCGAGCCTCACCACCACACCCGCCACGTTTCGGAACGCCTCGAGATCCCATCCCGGTGTGTTTCGCATGGCCGCGGCGAAGGGCACGTAGAGATCGACGCTCGTCGCGGCGTGGCCGGTGAAGCCTTGCGCCATGACGCCGACCACGGTGTATTCGAGGCCTCCGACCACGATCCTTCGTCCCACCGCGGACGCGTCCTCGCGAAGCGCCAGGCGCCAGAAGTCGTAGCTCAGGACCGCCGTCGGCACGGCACCCTCGCGGTCGTCCGCAGGATCGAGAGCGCGTCCGAGGGCGGCCCGGGCGCCGAGCAGATCGAAGTAACCGCCGGATACGAACATCGCATTCACGCTTCTCTGATCGCCGTCGAGCATGAGTGTGGTCGCGGATCGCCGGAACGCCGCCGCTCCGCTGAATCCGCGCGCCGCGTCGCGAAGGGCCCGGAACGCGACGTAGGAGGTGGAGCTCATGGCGCCGCGCGAAGGGTCGTCGCCGGGGCGGTTGAAACCGAGGGTGAACACGCGACCTGGCTCGCTCACGCCCTGGGGCGGGCTCAAGAGGGCGCGGTCGACGAGTCCAAGCACGGCGACGTTGAGCCCCGTGGATACCGCGAGAGTGAGGACGGCGCCGGCCACGAGAAAGGGCATCCGCCGAAATGACCGGAACCCTGAGCCGAGGCCGGACTTCAATCCATCAAGCACGGCCGGACCTATCCAAGTCCCGTGCCACGGAAGCGCCGGTATTCACCGGCCGCGCAGCGCGGGAATCGTCCGGGAATGGGACCGACCGTCCGTTACCGGCCGCAAGGCGGCCGTGGTCGGGCGGCCCGCTCAGCGCTTGCCCCAGGCGCGTTTCAGCAGGGTGATGGCGGTGTCGATCGAGGGTCGTGACGCGCGATCCTTGGTGAGGCACATCTGGGCAAGAGCGCGCGCGGCCGCCGAGGCGGGGAGGGGCCGGGGCGTGCCCTTGAGGTGCTGAAGGCAGTACTCCTCCTGAGAGGGCCCCAGGAAGGGAGGGGCGCCGGTGAGCACCGCATACATGACGCAGCCGAACGCGTACACGTCGGTGGCGCGCGTCGGTGTCTCGAAGCGCCACTGCTCGGGTGCGGCGTACCCTTCACTCACGAACATCCGTATCGAGAGGGACGTGGGCTCATCGTCGACATGGCGGGCGATCCCCATGTCCGCGAGCTTCCACTTGCCCTCATGAAGAAGGACGTTCGCGGGCTTGAGGTCGCCATGCACGATGCGCTTCATCTCCTGCAGGCCGGTCAGGATCTCCAGGAGCACCCGCATGGCGTCCTCGTCGACGAGCGGCCCGTCGCGATCGAGCCGGTCTTGCAGGCTCTCCTTGGCGAGAGGCATGACCACGAAATTGTGGCCGCTTTCGGGATCCTTGCCCGCGTCCAGGATCGGGATGATGTGCTCGGCCGGTCTCGACATCAGCGTCTTCGCGATCCGGATTTCACCGGTGGCGAGCCCCGGGGTGACCCGGCGGATCCGCTTCACCGCCACCCTGGTTCCGTCCGCGCCTTTGCCCTCGAACACGTCGCCAAACCCGCCGGCCGTACCGATCCGCTTCGATTCGTAGAAGAACCATTCCTGCAAGAGGTGGATGGTCGTCCGCGGTCGTCGGGTGATTGAGGTCGTCTTTCTCGAGGTGGCCACGGCGCTCATGAAGATACTACCCGGCCGCCCGGGACAGCTATCCTTCCCCTCCACTCCTGCTCACCCGGGCCATGGCTGCCACACTCTTCAACTCCCTGCCCGACCCGA
>CAZYEA010000234.1:0-1874 GCA_964646485.1 uncultured Acidobacteriota bacterium | reverse complement strand
ACCCGACGGCTTCCGGTGACGAACTCCTGGGCCGATTTCTCGACTACGTCGCTTCGAAGGGCCTCACCCTCTATCCCGCCCAGGAGGAGGCGATTCTCGATCTGTTCGAGGGGAAGAACGTCATCCTCAACACACCCACGGGCTCGGGGAAGTCGCTCGTGGCTTCGGCCCTGCACTTCGATGCCCTGACCCGCGGCCGGAGGTCGGTCTACACCTGCCCGATCAAAGCCCTGGTCAATGAGAAGTGGATGGCCCTGTGCCGCGAGCTGGGCCCCGAGAACGTCGGCCTTTCGACCGGCGACGCCACCGTGAACCGCGACGCTCCGGTCTTGTGCTGCACCGCGGAGGTGCTCGCGAACATCGCGCTCCGGGAAGGCGAGGACGCGCGCATCGACGACGTGGTGATGGACGAGTTCCACTGGTATGCCGACCGCGACCGCGGGGTGGCATGGCAGACGCCGATACTGGCCCTCAAGCGAACGCGCTTCCTCCTGATGTCCGCCACCCTCGGCGACATGGCCTTCTTCGCGGAGGCCCTGACCGGACTCAACGGCCTGCCCACCTCGACGGTGATGTCCGCCCATCGGCCGGTGCCCCTCGAGTTCTCGTATTCGGAGATCGCCCTGCCCATCACCCTCGAGTCTCTGGTCGCCGAGGGCAAAGGCCCGGTCTACGTGGTCCACTTCACCCAGAGCGACGCCGCGGACAGTGCCCAGGCGTTCACGAGCCTGAATCTGTCGACCCGCGAGGAGAAGAACGCGGTGGCCCGGGAAATCGAGGGTTTCCGCTTTGGCAGTCCTTACGGGCCGAACATCAAGAGGTGGCTCAAGTCGGGAATCGGCCTGCATCATGCCGGGCTGCTGCCGAAGTACCGCGTCCTGATCGAGCAGCTTGCGCAGCGCGGCCTGCTCAAGGTCATCTGCGGCACGGACACGCTCGGGGTCGGGATCAACGTGCCCATCCGCACCGTTCTCTTCACCAAGCTCTGCAAATACGACGGAGTCAAGACCGCGATCCTCTCCGCGCGCGACTTCCATCAGATCGCCGGCCGGGCCGGGCGGAAGGGCTTCGACGACATCGGCTTCGTGGTCGCCCAGGCGCCCGAGCACTACATCGAGAACCTGCGGCTCGAGGAGAAAGCGGCCGCCGGGGGCAAGAAGTCGGTGAAGCGGAAACCGCCCGAGCACAACTTCGTGAACTGGGACAAGAAGACCTTCGAGCGGCTGATCAAAGCGCCGCCCGAGCGGCTGACCTCACGGTTCCAGGTGAATCATGGAATGCTGCTCAACGTTTTGTCGCGCAAGACGGACGGCTGCCTGGCCATGCAGCGCCTCATCCGCGATTCGCACGAGACCGACCATGCGAAGAAAGCCCATTTCAGGCGCGGCTTTCAACTGTTCCGTTCTCTGGTGGAGCGGGGGATCGTGGAGATCGTGGCGCCGCAGGAGGGCGGCTCGAAGGTCCGGGTGAACGTCGATCTGCAGGACGACTTCTCGATGAACCAGGCGCTCTCCCTCTATCTTCTGGAGACGATCCCGCTTCTGGACGCGGACTCTCTCGACTATCCGCTCGACCTCCTCGCCCTGATCGAGTCGATCCTCGAGAACCCCGAACTCATCCTGCGCCGCCAGCTCGACAAGGTGAAGGGCCGGGCCATCGCGAAGATGAAGGCGGACGGCCTCGACTACGAGCAGCGAATGGCCGAACTCGAGAAGCTCGAGTACCCCAAGCCGCTCGCCGAGTTCATCTACATGACCTTCAACGCCTTCGCCGCCCTTCACCCCTGGGTGGGGGAGGAAGCCATCCGCCCGAAGTCGATCGTGCGCGAGATGTTCGCGGACTTCTGGTCGTTTTCGGACTACGTTCGCGAATAC
>CAZYEA010000233.1:5447-7494 GCA_964646485.1 uncultured Acidobacteriota bacterium | reverse complement strand
AGGGCGCGCTCCACTTCACCCCCGAAATCGGCATGGCCGGGGGTGTCGCAGATGTTGATCTTGGTGCCCTTGTAACGGACCGCGGCGTTCTTGGCGAGGATGGTGATCCCGCGTTCGCGTTCGAGGTCGTTCGAGTCCATCACGCGCTCGGCGATTTCCTGGTTTTCCCGGAAGCCTCCGGCCTGACGCAGGAGGGTGTCCACGAGGGTGGTCTTGCCATGATCGACGTGGGCGATGATGGCGATATTGCGCAACTGATTCATTTGGGGGCCTTTACGGCGTCGTCCTCTCTCGGAATCCCCCGCGGATTTCAGGGGGAAAGCAGGCGAGTTTACCGAAAAGTCCGATTCGAGGCCCGCTCCAGGTCGTCTTTCGTGTTTATTCCCAGAATCGTGCCTTCAGATGCTGGCACTTCCACGACCCGTCCGGGGAACCGCCGGACCACGTCCCGCAGCGTTGCCTCGGCCGGTGCCGCTTCGATTTCCGCCATCACCGCGGCGTTGATTCCGATGGGATGACCGCGCCGGCCGCCGTGGACCGGCGCCACGATCGCCGCTCCGGCCTCGAGCCCCTTAAGCACCGACCGCACGTCGCTCGTGGTCACGAAGGGATGATCCACCGGCAGCAGGATCACCCCGCTCACCCCGGGCCTCGAGGCCTCCGCGACGCCGAGCCTGACCGATGAGAACATGCCGCCGGGCTGGTCGGGGTCGGGGTTCACCACCCGCACTTCTCCCGCAGTGGGGGCGGGCAGAGCGGCCGCCGCGACCGGGTTCACCACGCTGATGACCGCGATGTCAGCGCTCCGCAGGGTGGTCACCGCGCGCGCATGGAAGGTTTTCCCGGCCAGGCCCACGAGCGCTTTGGGCGACCCCATCCGGCGTCCCATCCCCGCGGCCAGCACTATGCCGCGGATCACAGGCGCAACCCCCCGTTCCCCCTATACTCGCCTTCGCGTCGAGCCATGAAACCGAAACACCTCATCTCCCTTAAAGACTACTCGCGGGAAGAACTCGAGGAGATCTTCGCCCTCGCGGAAAAGATGAAGGCCGATCCCGGGGCGTTCAAGCAGTCGCTCCTGGGCAAGACCCTGGCCATGATCTTTCAGAAGCCCTCGACGCGCACGCGCGTCTCCTTCGAGGTCGGCATGTTCCAACTGGGCGGCCTCGCCGTGGTCTTGAACCATGACGAGATCCAGTTGAGCGTCGGAGAGTCGGTCGCCGACACCGCGCGCGTCCTTTCCACCTTCGCGGACGGGATCATGGCGCGGGTCTTCGCGCACCAGGACGTCCTCGACCTCGCGAAGTTCGGCAGCAAGCCCGTGATCAACGGCCTCTCCGACCTGCTTCATCCCTGTCAGGCCCTCGCCGACTTCTTCACCCTGCGCGAGAGGTTCGGCTCGCTCGCCGGCCTCAAGCTCGCCTACGTCGGCGATGGCAACAACGTTTGCCATGAGCTGATGATCGGGGCGGCTCGGCTGGGGGTCGAGATGGTGATCGCCACGCCGAAGGGGTACGAACCGAACCCCCTCATCACCAAGAGCACCGCGCGCGACGCCCAGAAGAGCGGCGCGCCGCCGGCCAAGCTGATGAACGATCCCGCCCAGGCCGTGGCCGGCGCCCGCGCGGTGTACACGGATGTCTGGACCTCCATGGGTCAGGAAGCGGAAACCGAGAAGCGCAAGGCCGCCTTCGCCGCCTTCACCGTCGACGCCGCCCTCATGTCCAAGGCCGCGCCCGACGCGGTCTTCATGCACTGCCTGCCCGCCCATCGCGGCCTCGAAGTCACGGACGAGGTCATGGACGGGCCGAAGTCCGTGGTGTTCGAGCAGGCCGGGAATCGCCTTCATGCCCAGAAGGCCGCGCTGTTGCTGCTCCTGGGCAGTTAGAAGTCGTTGAGAAGCACAACGAGGAGAGGAATCATCATGAAAACAACCAAGGCTTTCGTTTCACTGGGGCTGTGCCTCGCCACCGCGGCTCTCGCGCTGGCGCAGGGTGGAACCTGCAACGCCTCCTTCACCAAGAAGTCGTTCAAGCAGAGCACCAGG
>CAZYEA010000233.1:0-5437 GCA_964646485.1 uncultured Acidobacteriota bacterium | reverse complement strand
CGAGCTCGAGCGCGGCTACGACATCCAGTTCGAGGTCACCGTTGGCTGCCCGGGAAGCGGGACCTTCGAGTACGTGGTTGACCTCTCCGAGAAGGGAAAGGTGGAAAGCCGGACCGTGACCGCGAATTTCCGGGCCGAGCAGGCCGGCACGTCGATCATCACCGTGACCTTTCCCGGCGTCGCCTTCAAGGATCTGAAGGACGTCAAGAGCGGGAAGAGCACGAGCTGCACCTGCGGCTCGTAGCCGCGGTCCCGGTCCCTACGCCAGCGCTGAGCGACCGGGCTCAGCCCCGCGGCTCGAGCCGGCCGCGACCCCGACCCACCGGCCCATGAGGGTTGTGAGCCCGCGGGCGGGGAAGCGGTGGACTCGCGCCCGACCCGGCCCCGCGAGGAGGATCTCCTTGATTTCCGGGCCGGTCTTCTTCTTGTCGCCCAGCGCGGCGGGCGGCACCTTCGCGGCCATCCCCGCCGAGAGGGGAGTCCGCGATCCGACCACGCGGATGGCCGAGCGCATGCGACGGGCGACCGGGGCGGCCAGAAGGCCGAGCCCCTCGCTCAGATCCACCGCGAACTCCATCCCGTAGCCCACGGCTTCGCCGTGGGTGAAGTGTCGGTATGCGGTCGCGGCCTCGAGGGCGTGGCCGAGGGTGTGGCCGAGATTCAGCAGGACCCGGTCGCCGTTCTCGCGTTCATCCCTTTCCACGATTCGAGCCTTGATCCGCTCCGCGGCGGCGACCGCGTTTTCGAGGTCAGGGCCGGACGCCCTTCGAAGTCCGCGGGTGCGTTCGAGCAGCCGGAGCAGCGCCGCATCCTTGAGGAGGGCGCACTTCAGGATCTCGTAGACCCCGCTCCGACGCTCGCGCGCCGGGAGTGTCCTGAGGAGATCGAGATCGGCCAGGACCAGGCTCGGCTGGTGGAAGGACCCGATCAGATTCTTGCCCTCGACGAGGTTCACGCCGGTTTTGCCGCCCACGCTGCTGTCCACCATCGACAGCAGGGTCGTGGGAATCTGAATCAGCCGGATTCCGCGCATGAAGGTGGCGGCCGCGAAACCCGCGGCATCGCCTATCGAGCCCCCTCCCAGCGCGATCACGAAACTGGACCGATCGAGCCCCCCCCTAGCCATGGCCTGAACCGTGCGCTCCCACACGCGCGTGGTCTTGGCTGCCTCGCCGTCGGGGAGCAGCACGATGCGGCGGGGATCGAAACCCGCCTGTTTCAGGGCACTGAGGACGATGGCGCCGTGACGCTTCATGACCGGCGCCGAAGACACCACGACCCCGCTCGCGGCCGCGCCCAACACTCGCCCCAGGAGGGGATGGGAGAGGACGCCCGCACCGATGAGGACATCGTAAGGAGCGAGGCCCGCCGCCACACGCACGCGTCTCATAGGCGCGCGAGCGTAACAGACCTCCAGGGGCCGAAGCCCCCCGGCCTTTCAGGAGCTCAGCGCGACTTCGCTCGCAGCCAGCCCGGGAGCGCGCCCTCCCGACGCGCCCGGTCCTGGAACTCCTCCTCCAGTTCTTTGGCCTCGGCCTCGAGGGCCCTGGCCCGGGTGAGGAGAAGCGTGGGCGATCGTCGTCCCGTGGGCGCTTTCTTCGGGTCGCGCGGAAGTTCGCGAGCCTCCTGCCTCAGTTCCGATGCGTCGCGTCGCAGCTTACGGGCGCGCTGGTCGATGGACCGCCAGCGGGCTCGCCAGTCGGCCTCGGATGCGTCGAGGCGTTGCCGCTCGTCGGGGGCGCCCGCGGCGGATCTTTGCCTGGTCCGCGCCGGCGGGTCGGTGAGACGGACCGCGGCCTCCGACTGAGCGCCCGTCTGATAGCGGCAAGCCGCCATCCTCTCGAGATCGGCGTTGGTGAACACGCGCTGCTCCGAGGGGGTCCCGGCGCGAAGCGAGCACTCGAGAGCTGGGCTTTGAGTCGACAGCGCGAGGGCGGTGACGAATGGGGTCAGGAACGTCATTTGGTGTCTCTTTCTTTCTGGGAGGGAAACCCCAGGGAAAGGAGACGACCCGCAAGCCGGGGCCGATTCTGGCCCAGGCCGCCTGCCGTTGGCAAGCGTTTTCGAGGGAATGGGAGGACGAGGCGCTTCGAGCGACTAGAATCACCGGCTTCTCATCATGATCAACGCCCGCCTGTTTCCCTTCGAAGAAGTCTGGTGGGTGTACCTTGCCTCCACCCTCATCATCGGCCTTTTGCTCGCCGTCGACCTGGGTTTCTTCCATAACCAGGCCCACCGCGTCACCATGCGGGAAGCCACGGGCTTCGCCGCCTTCTGGGTCTTCGTGGCCCTGGTGTTCAATGTCGGTCTCTATTTCTGGTCGCTCTCGTTCCTGGCCGCCCACCCGCCGTCGGGAATCAGCGTTCCAGACGCCGCGAAGCGAACCGCGCTCGAGTTCCTGGCCGGCTACGTGGTCGAGTACTCGCTCTCCATCGACAACCTCTTCGTCTTCGTCGTGGTCCTGAACTACTTCCGGATTCCGCCGGAGCTGCGCCACCGCGTGCTCTTCCTCGGCATCCTCGCCGCCCTGGTGTTCCGCGGGATCTTCGTGATGATCGGCGCGGCCCTGCTGCAGTTCCAGTGGGTGGTGTGGGGCCTTGGTCTCTTCCTCGTGTTCACCGGGGTCAAGGTCATGACCGGAGATGACAACGATCAGATCGACCCGGAGCACAACTGGGCCATGAAACTGCTCCGGAAGATCCTGCCCGTGACCCCGAAGTTCCACGGCGAGTCGTTCTTCGTCCGCGAGGCCGGGCGGCTCCTCGCCACGCCGCTCTTCGTCGCGCTCATGTTCCTGAACATCGTCGACACCGTCTTCGCGGTCGACTCCGTGCCCGCCATCTTCGGCCTGACCAACGAGCCCCTGGTGGTCTTCACCTCCAACATGTTCGCCATCCTGGGGCTGCGGAATCTGTACTTCCTGCTCGCGGGTGCGGTCGATATCTTCCACCTGCTGAAGTACGGCCTGGGCATCGTGCTCTGCTTCGTGGGCCTCAAGATGACCCTCTTGTCATGGCTCATGGATGGCCACGTGCCCATCGGGCCCTCCCTCGGCTTCATCCTCCTCGTCCTCGTGATCTCGATCGCCGGATCTCTCCTCTATCCGAAGCGCGACCACATTCAAGAAAGCTCCTGACCCGGATCTCCCATGGAAGAACGCACGCTCAAAGAAATCACCCCGCCCTCTGAGGACTTCTCTCAGTGGTATCTCGATGTCGTCCTCAAGGCCGAGCTCGCCGATTACGGCCCGGTCAAGGGCTGCATGGTCATTCGCCCCTACGGCTACGCCATCTGGGAGAACCTGCAGGCCGAGACCGACCGCAGGATCAAGGCGCTCGGGCACAAGAACGCCTACTTCCCGCTGCTCATCCCGAAGAGCTTCCTGCAGAAGGAAGCGGATCACGTCAAAGGATTCGCTCCGGAGTGCGCCTGGGTGACCATCGGCGGGGGCGAGGAACTCGAAGAACCTCTCGCCATCCGGCCGACCTCGGAGGCCATGATCTGCTCGATGTACGCGAAGTGGGTCAAGTCCTGGCGCGATCTGCCCGTCCTCCTCAATCAGTGGTGCAACGTCTTGCGCTGGGAGAAGGTGACGCGTCCGTTCCTGCGGACCACCGAATTTCTCTGGCAGGAAGGTCACACTCTCCATGCCACCGCGGACGAGGCCCAGAAGGAAACGCTCTCCATCCTCGACATGTATCGCGAGGTGGCCGAGGACGTCCTGGCCATGCCCGTGCACTTCGGACCCAAGAGTGAGTCCGAGAAATTCGCGGGCGCCTCCATGACCTACGCCATCGAGGCCCTCATGGGCGATGGAAAGGCGCTGCAGGCCGGAACCTCCCATAATCTCGGCCAGCACTTCGCCAAGGCCTACGGGATCGAGTACGTGGACCAGAACCAGCAGCTGGTGATGCCCTGGTCGACCTCGTGGGGTGTTTCCACCCGCCTCATCGGCGGCATGATCATGACCCACGGCGACGATCGTGGGCTGGTGCTGCCGCCGAAGGTGGCGCCCCATCAGGTGGTGATTGTGCCCATTCCGCCGCGCAAGGGTGATTGGAACGAGGCGGTCCTGCCCAAGGCCCGGGCGCTCATGCAGGAGCTTTCGGCCGCGGGCATTCGGGTTCACCTCGACGACCGCGACAATCATCAGATGGGCTTCAAATACGCCGACTGGGAGATGCGCGGCGTTCCCCTCCGCCTGGAGCTGGGGCCGAAGGACATCGAGAAAGACTCGTGCGTTCTAGTTCGCCGCGATACGCGCGAGAAGGAATTCGTTCCGCTCGCCGGGCTCGCCGAGGCGGTGAAGTCCCGCCTCGACGCCATCCAGAAGAATCTGCTCGAAAAGGCGAGGAAATTCCGCGAGGACAACACCTCCGAACCCGCGACCTACGACGCCTTCAAGGAAGTGATGTCCACCAGGCGCGGCTTCCTGCTCGCGGGCATGTGCTCGAGCGCCGAATGCGAGGCGAAGATCAAGGAAGAGACCAAGGCCACCGTGCGCTGCTTCCCGCTCCTTCGTGACGAGGCGCGGCCGTGCATCCGCTGCGGCACCGCGGGCAAGCTCGCGTACTTCGCTCAGGCCTACTAGTTCGGGGGTCAGGCCGCGGGGCCGGCCAGGGCGCGGGCGACGATCACGCGCACCGGCTCGTCGAGGGTCTTGAGGACCTTCGACCGGGCGGTGATCTTTTCTCGCGCGGCGATGCGGGCGATGGCGCCTGCCGCCTCCCTGACCCGGGTCGCCATGCCCGCGAGCGGCGTCAGGAAATCAGCGTCACCGATCAGGCTGGCGGCTTCGCAGTAAAGACGCGCCCGCTCGGGAGCGAGGGTGGTCAGGCTCAGCAGCAGATCCTTGCGAGCCAGCCGCGAGCCGGTTCGAGCGAGGGCGAGATGGGCTTCACCGCGCTCCCGCGATATCGAGGCCCTTTCGTTCGATCGCAGGGGAGGGAGGGAGCGAAGGTCGTCGAGGGCCCGCCTCTCCGCGTCGACCCCGGCCGCCTCCGGGCGTACGACCTCGGGCTTGGCAAAGGCGCGCGATGCAGACCCCTCCGCGCGGTCGGTTGGTTCGAGCCGCGCGAGCCGCTTCCTGAGCGCGCGCGCATCCGCGGTCGGGACGTCGCCCAGGGCTTCGAGCAGGGCGCGTCGGGCCGCCGGGTCGAGCCGCCCCAGCTCGTCTTCGACGTGGGGAACCACGCGCGCGCCCACCGAGCGTAGCCGCAGGACGGCGCCCGCGCGGCGCTTCGGATCGGAGAGTTCCGAAAGAAGTCTGCGGATCTCACCGGCCCGCGACGCGAGGATGGGCACCGGGGTTTGACCTCAGGCGCCCGGGAGAGGTGCTTTGCGCTTCCGGCCGAAGAGGGCGGCCACGATCACCCCGAGAAGGTACAGCCCGATCATGGGCAAGGCCAGGAGAGTCTGGGTCACCATGTCCGGCGTG
>CAZYEA010000232.1:2484-7568 GCA_964646485.1 uncultured Acidobacteriota bacterium | reverse complement strand
GGGCCTGGCGTTTTGTTCGCGAACGGTTCCTCGACGGGGAGGTGCCGGGCTTCCTGCATCGGGTTCCCTCCTATGTGGGGCGCGCCGCGAGCGCCTCGCCCGCGCCGGGGTCCCACAAGGTCCACAGCCGCGAGCAGGAAGAGCTGATCGCGACCGCGCTGGACTGATGGGGGGGTTCTTGGGGGGCGGGGTTCGTTTCTGGCCCCCCTAGCCTCCAAAGACGATCCCCTGCGCCAGCGGGAGATCCTTCGAGTAGTTGATGGTGTTCGTCTGCCGGCGCATGTACGCCTTCCAGGCATCCGACCCGGATTCCCGTCCGCCGCCCGTGTCCTTCTCGCCGCCGAACGCCCCGCCGATCTCGGCGCCCGAGGTGCCGATGTTGACGTTGGCGATGCCGCAATCGCTCCCCGCCGCGGAGAGGAACCCCTCCGCGGTGAGAAGGTTGGTGGTGAAGATCGCCGAGGAAAGTCCCTGGGGCACCTCGTTGTGAGCCTTCATGGCGGTCTCGAACTCATCGAACTCGATCACGTAGAGGATGGGTGCGAAGGTCTCCTCGCACACGATCTTCATATCGGCTCGCGCCCTGATGATGGTGGGTTCGACGAACTGCCCCTTGAGGACATGTCCGCCGAAGAGCACCTCGCCCCCCTCCGCCACCGCGCTCTCGACCCCGCGCTTGAAGGAGGCCACCGCCTTCTCGTTGATCAGCGGGCCCATCAGCGTCTGCGGGTCCATGGGGTCGCCCACCTTGATCTGGCCGTAGGCCTTCACGAGCGAGGCGGTGAAGGGCTCCGCGATCTCCTTCTGCAGGAAGAGCCGCCTCGTGGTGGTGCAGCGCTGCCCGGCGGTTCCCGCCGCGCCGAAGACGACACCGCGCAGGGCGAGGCCGAGGTCGGCGTCCTTCATCACGATGATGCCGTTGTTGCCGCCGAGTTCGAGGAGGCTCCGGCCCAGTCGCTTCGCCACCCCTTCGCCGACCTGGCGTCCCACTCGGGTGGATCCGGTGAAGCTCACCAGGGGAAGGCGCGCGTCCGCGGTCATGCGCGCGCCGATGTTCCCGCCCCCGATGGTCAGGGCGAAAACCCCCGCGAAGCCGTGACGTTCGAGCACGGTGTCCGCGATCTTCTGGGTGGCGATCGCGGTGAGGGGCGCGAGTTCTGAAGGCTTCCACACCACGGTGTCGCCGCACGCCGCGGCCACGAGCGCGTTCCACGACCACACCGCCACCGGGAAGTTGAAAGCGCTGATGACGCCGATCGGCCCGAGCGGATGCCACTGTTCGTACATGCGGTGGCCCGGCCGCTCCGAGTGCATGGACAGGCCGTAGAGCTGGCGCGAAAGCCCGGTGGCGAAGTCGGCGATGTCGATCATCTCCTGCACTTCGCCCTTGCCTTCAGGGAAGATCTTCCCCATCTCGAGGGTGACGAGCGCGCCGAGATCGTCCTTGTGCGCGCGCAGGGCGTCGCCGATCTGCCGCACGATCTCGCCACGCTTGGGTGCGGGCACCGCCCGCCACCGCGCGAACACCGCGGCCGCCTCGTCGACGATCCGGTCGTACTCGGCTTCGCTTACTCCTTTGACCCGGGCCAGCACCTCGCCGGTCGCGGGATTGGTGGAGGCGATCTCCTCACCCGAGGGCTGGCTGATCCAGGCGACCCCTTTGCCGCCGGAGTTGAGGGTTTCGATGCCAAGTCGACGGAGAAGCGCCTTCGTGTCCATGATGAAGCAATTCTATTGGCCGCGGGTCGAACACGTGATTTGTCCGTCGGCCAGGCGCCACGCGGACGGGTCAGTGCGCGGGCTTCTTGCCCCTCATGCGGGCGGCAAGGGTGACCACCCCAACCACGATGCCCCCCGCGACCACCCCCACCAGGGCATTCACCAGCATCGGCCCCACCGCGGCCACGACTCCGCTTCCGTGGCCCATCTCCTCCGTCCAGTGGTGCAGCGGCCCAATGCCATGCGCGAGGATGCCGCCGCCCACCAGGAACATCGCCGCGGTTCCCGCGACCGAGAGAAAGCGCATGAGGAAGGGCGCGGCCTTGAGGATGGTGGAACCCGCGCCCCGCATCAGGCGCGCACCCACGCCGGTTCCCGGCTTGCGTTGAAGGTGGATCCCGAGGTCATCGAGCTTCACGATGGCGCCGACGAAGCCGTAGACGCCTACCGTCATCACCAGGGCGATCAGCGAGAGCACCGTCACCTGGGTCATGAAGGGCTGGGTGGCCACGGTGCCGAGCGAGATCGCGATGATCTCCGCGGAGAGGATGAAGTCGGTGCGGACCGCGCCCTTGATCTTCTCCTTCTCGAAGGCCACGAGGTCCACCTGAGTATCCACGAGGGCGGTGGCGAGGCGCGCATGCTCCTCGGCCTCCTCGTGCTCGGTGTGCAGGAACTTGTGCGCGAGTTTCTCGAAGCCTTCGAAGCAGAGGAAGGCGCCGCCGATCATGAGCAGGGGAGTGACGGCCCAGGGTGCGATCGCGCTGATGAGGAGAGCGGCGGGAACCAGGATGGCCTTGTTGACGAAGGAGCCTTTGGCCACCGCCCACACCACCGGGATCTCGCGTTCGGCCGCCACTCCCGTCACCTGCTGGGCGTTCAGGGCAAGGTCGTCGCCGAGGACGCCGGCGGTCTTCTGGGAGGCGATCTTGGTGAGGACGGCCACGTCGTCCATGGCCGCGACGCTCTTGTTGGCCGCCACCTTGGTCAGGATGGCGACGTCATCCAGCAGGGTGGCGATGTCGTCGATCAGCGCGAGCAGACTGCTCCCGGCCATGGTTCGTGTCCTCCCGATGTCTCTTGTTGGGCGCTCCCGGCCTTCGGCCGTGGTGCCTCCTGGGCTCCGGTTCCACCCGGATGAATGGACCGAGGCTATCTCCTCCGCCTCCGCCCAGGCAACGTCTTCTGGGCGCCTTGGCTTATTCCGCGCGAGGGCGGTCGCGCTTGTGCGGGCCGGTGGCGCGCCCGAGGGCGGCGGCGGCGCCGCTGTGGAGGTGGCGCACCGGCCCATGACCGCGGCCCGGCGCATAGCTCTCCAGGATGGCGGTGGTGAGGTACTGCTTGGCGCCGCGCACCGAGGTCTCGATGTCGTGACCGAAGGCGAGCCGCGCGGCGATGGCCGCGGAGTAGGTGCAGCCGGTTCCGTGAGTGTTCGGGGTGTCGATGCGCGAGGCCTGAAACTCGACCAGCCGGGCGCCGTCCCAGAGGACATCGATCGGGTCGCCTTCGAGATGGCCGCCCTTGATCAGGACCGCGCGACAGCCGAGCCGCTTGAACTCGAGGGCCGCCTCCCTCATGGCCCCGACCGATTCGATGGTCCTCGAAAGCAACGCCTCGGCCTCGGGGAGGTTGGGGGTGATGAGGGCGGAAAGCGGAAAGAGCTTCTCCACGTACGCGGTTTCGCAGGCCGGGTCGAGCAGCCGGTCGCCGCTCTTCGCCACCATCACCGGGTCGACCACCAGGTTCGCAAAGCGGCGAGCCTCGATCACACTCGCCACCTCCTCGATGATCGCGCGGTTCGCGAGCATGCCCGTCTTGAGCGCCGAGATCTCCATGTCATCGGCTACCGCCTCGATCTGCGCCCGCACCATCTTCGGGTCGAGAGCCTGCCAGGCCGTGACCGCGACGGTGTTCTGCGCGGTGATCGCGGTGATCGCGGTCGTTCCGTGAACCCCATGCGCGGCGAAGGTGAGGAGGTCCGCCTGGATGCCCGCGCCGCCCCCGGAGTCCGAACCCGCGATCGAGAGGGCTATCTTCACGGCAGGGCGGTGAGCGACTCGAAGTTGCGGAGCATGCGCAAGGTCAGGCCCCAGATGGTGAGGCCCCGGACCTCGATCGCGGGGAAGCGCAGGGTCTGGCCGGCATGGTGCATGCTGACCGAGGCCGCGCAGGAGGAGTCGAAGATTTCGACGAGCGGAATCCAGTGGGCGGCCGCCACCTCATCCGACAACGCCAGCCGCTCGGGAACGGAAGGTGCGGCGAACACGAAGGGCGCGATCTTCATGTCGATGGACCGCGTGCGTGCGGTGGCGCGGGTTTCGTCGAGGGGACCGAGGAGGTCTCGGTCCGGGAGCAGGCTCAGGCCGAGTTCCTCTTCGGTCTCGCGGATGGCGGTGTGAACGAGGCCCTGGTCATTGGTTTCCGCCCGGCCCCCGGGAAGACCGACGTGACCGGACCAGGGGTCGCTCGGGTGTTCCGCGCGCTTGATGACGAGAGCCTCGAGTCCCTCGTCTCCCGGGCGCAGCACCAGGGCCACCGCGGCCGCGTTCGCTGTCCCGTCGATGAGGTGTGGCTCGCGCCCGCGCAGAGTTTCGGCGATTCGGTCGAGGGAGAAGCGCTGGGCGGACCGCGTCCTCAGAACGGCCGGTCCCCCCGCGTCCGGGAACGTCACTCCCATTCAATCGTGGCGGGCGGCTTGCTGGAGATGTCGTAGACCACCCGGTTGATGCCCTTGACTTCGTTGATGAGCCGCGACGAAATCTTCGCCAGCAGATCGTGGGGAAGGCGGGCCCAGTCCGCGGTCATCCCGTCCGCCGAATCGACGGCGCGGATGGCGATGGTGTTGTCGTAGGTGCGCCCGTCGCCCATCACCCCCACCGACTTGACGGGGAGGAGAACCGCGAAGGACTGCCAGACTTTTCGGTACAGGCCAGCCTTGCGGATCTCGTCCACCACCACCGAGTCCGCCTCGCGCAGGGTATCGAGCGCGGGCCGCGAGACCGGGCCGACCACCCGGATGGCGAGGCCAGGTCCCGGGAAAGGCTGGCGGAAGATGAATTCCTCCTCCAGGCCGAGGCGGAGGCCGACCGCGCGCACTTCGTCCTTGAAGAGTTCACGCAGGGGTTCGACGAGTTTGAAGCCGAGGGCTTTGGGAAGCCCGCCCACGTTGTGGTGGCTCTTGATGATGGCGGAGGGGCCTTTTACCGACTGGGATTCGATGACGTCCGGGTAGAGGGTCCCCTGGGCGAGGAACTTCACCGGCCCGATCTTCCGGGCCGAGGCCTTGAAGACGTCGATGAATTCCTTGCCGATGATCTTGCGCTTCTTTTCGGGGTCGGTCACCCCTTTGAGCGCCTTCTCGAAAC
>CAZYEA010000232.1:2041-2474 GCA_964646485.1 uncultured Acidobacteriota bacterium | reverse complement strand
TGCGGAGGAGGCCGTTGTCCACGAAAACGCAGGTGAGCTGCGACTTCACCGCCTGATGCACGAGCACAGCGGTCACCGCGGAATCGACGCCGCCCGACAGCGCGCAGATCACGCGCTCCTTGCCCACCTGCTGGCGGATCTTCTCGACCGTCTCGCCGACGAACGAGGCGGGGTCCCAGTCGCGCGAGCAGCCGCACAGGTCGAGGAAGTTTCCGAGCACCTGCATGCCCTGCGCGGTGTGCTTGACCTCGGGATGGAACTGGATGCCGTACAGGCTCTTCTTCGGGTACTCCATCACACCCACCGCGGTGTTGGAGGTCGAGCCCGAAATCGAGAAACCGCGAGGCGGCCGCACGATGGAATCGCCATGGCTCATCCAGACTCTCGTCCTCGCGGCGAGGCCGCGCAGCAGGCGCGATTGCGGGGAAGCCTC
>CAZYEA010000232.1:0-2031 GCA_964646485.1 uncultured Acidobacteriota bacterium | reverse complement strand
GCCGAATTCCTTGGAGTCCGACTGGACGACTTCGCCACCCAGGACCTTCGCCATCAGCTGCATTCCGTAGCAGATACCGAGAACGGGAACCCCAACGCCCTCGAGAATCTCTCGCGAAATCTGGGGCGCACCCTTCTCGTAGACGCTCGAGGGTCCACCGGAGAGAACCAGGCCCTTGGGCTTGTAGGCCAGGATGGTCTTGAGCGGGGTGCCGGGGGGGATGATCTCGGAATACACCCCCAACTCCCGGAAACGGCGGGCGATCAGGTGCGTGAATTGAGAACCGAAATCAACTATGAGAATCGAATCTCGGGTCATCAAGAACCTCAGCAGGAGCCTCAGCCGAAACCAAAGGGGACGAAGCCTCGGGGCCGAAACCCTCCGGTCGGAGCCCGCGAACCTCAGTAAACGCGGGGGAGTATAGGACCGATTCGACTACACTTCGCACGCGTTGACCGGCCACCCCAAGACCCAGGCGAAGACGCTTCTCGGGACCCTGCTCCTGGGTGGCCTGCTGGCCACAGCCTGCGCCTCGGCCCGTATTCCTCCCCCGCCTTCGCCGTTTCCGCCGCGATCGCGCTGGGAAAAACCGCTCGAGGCTGCCCTCTCCGCCCCCCTGGCCACCGACGGAACCCTAATCTTTACAGCGTCTTCCATGGGAGGGGTCGCCGCCATCGATCCGTCGACCGGAAACACCCTTTGGACCCGGGCCGGAATCGGGCCGGGCTACGTGGTGGCGCGTCCCAGCTTTCTAGTCGCGGTGGAGAAAGGGGGAGTGGTCTGGGGACTGAGTGTCGCGGACGGATCGGCGTTGTGGAAGAAGACCACCTCGGTGTCGGACGTCCAGTCGGTCAGGCTAGATGGCAATCGTGTCTTCCTCGGCGGGCGCTCCGGGCGGGCGGCGCTCGTCGTGTCGACCGGTGAATTGCGTTTCGACCTTCCTGCCAAAGAGGTCCGCGATATCGATGTGGCCGGGGATCTTGTGGCCTCGGTCGAAGCGAGTGTGCTCGTGGTCAGGAACCGCGAGGACGGTGTCATCCGGTTCTCCCTCCCCTCTCCCGAAGGGGAGTTCGGAGCGCCCGCTTTGTTCGCGGACGGGCGGATCGTGGTTGGCTCGGGAAGCCGGCTCGTTCGCGCCATCTCCTCTTCAGGGAAGTTCACGTGGCGGTTCAAGGTGGGCGCCCGGGTTCGCGACCGGCCGCTCGACTACCTCGACGGGAAACGGGTGGGCGTCCTGTCCTTCGAAGGCGTGTTCTACGAACTATCCCTCGGGGGGGGCGACATGCGGAAGCGGGCCCTGCTCGCCTCGCGCCCGTTCGGCCCGCCCATTCTCGCAGCGGGCCGGATCTGGGCGCCCATCTTCGAGGATGAGGTCGCGGCTATCGATCCACGCACCACGAAGGTCGTCGGTCGCGCGCGCTTCGGCGGAAGTTTCCTCTCCCCACCCCTTCAGGTCGCCGGGCGACTCATCGCCGAGGTCGCGGGGCCGCGGCGGGTGGTGGCCCTCGAAACCGCCCCTTTGAACTGAGATCGTTCCGACCTTGGGTTTTGGGCGGACGGACGACATCCCTTGGGGGCGGGTATCATCCTGAGCGCCTGTCGGAACCCGACAGACCAACGCAAAATCGGGGCCCCCTAGCCATCCTGTGATCGGTCGAAAACTCGCTTCGAGATACGAAATCCTCCGAGAGGTCGGTCGCGGAGGCATGGGAGTCGTGTATTTGGCGCGCGATCCCGTGCTCGACCGCGAGGTGGCGATCAAGATGCTCACCTCGGGGAACCTCCAGGGAGATCAGCGGGAGCGGTTCGAGCGCGAGGCCCGCGCCGTCGCCAAGCTCGATCACCCCGGCATCGTTCCCATCTACGACTTCGCCGACTTCGAGGGGAACTTGTTCTTTGTCATGCCCTATGTCGAGGGCAAGACGCTCCGCGCGGTCCAGAAGGAAGAAACCCTCAAGCCCAACGAAGTTCTCGACATCGGGGCCCAGGTGGCGGAGGCCCTTCACTATTCCCACCAGCGCGGCATCGTCC
>CAZYEA010000231.1:0-7666 GCA_964646485.1 uncultured Acidobacteriota bacterium | reverse complement strand
GGACGGCCGCATCGTCAACGCCTGCATGATCATGGCCTGGGACGCGGTGGGCCATGAGATCACGACCGTCGAGTCCTTCGGCACTCCCGAGAAGCTCTCCCCGGTCCAGGCCGCTTTCGTGGAGACCGACGGCTACCAGTGCGGCTTCTGCACCCCCGGCATGGTGGTGAGCTGCACCGCCCTCCTCAAGAAGAATCCCAACCCCAGCCAGGACGAGATCAAGGCCGGTCTCGCCGGCAACCTATGCCGCTGCGGCACCTACGGCCGGATCTTCGAAGCGGTCGGCAAGGCCGCGAAGAACATGGCCGCGGCCAAACCCGCGCCCGGCAAAGCCGCGAAGAAGGGGGAGTAAGTCATGGCCCAGCAGCCCACACCCGCCCCCACCCCCGTCATTCCCACGGTCAAGATGAAGGCGAAGGCCGGCTTCGAAGGGAAGCCGGTCGAGATGGACATCAATCCGGCTGAGGGCGATCTCAAGCCCTGGGACCTCGACACGAAATTCGACGTGATGAAGGGCCGGTACCCGCGCATCGAGGGTCCGCTCAAGGTCACGGGCCGCGCGAAGTACACCTACGACATCAAGCTCCCCGGGATGCTCTGGGGCCGCATGATCGGCGCCTCGGTGCCCCACGCGGAAGTGGTGAAAATCGACACCTCGAAAGCGGAGAAGCTCCCGGGGGTGAAAGCGGTGTGGACCACGGAGTCGCGCACCGTGCGCTTCGCCGGGCAGGACATCGCGGCGGTTGCGGCCACCACTCCCGAGATCGCCCTGGACGCGGCGCGTCTCATCGAGGTCACCTACAACGAGAAGCCGTTCATCACCGATCTCGAGAAGGCCATGGAAGCGGGCGCTCCGCCCGTCTACTCGCCCGAGCAGGTGCCGGGGAATTCGCAGATCCCCCGCAACGGAAACATCCTGGGGCCCCAGACCGGCCGCGGCCTGAAGCGCGGCGACGTGGCCGCAGGCCTCGCGGAAGCCGACGTCAGCGTCGAGGGCACCTATCGCGTCTCCGTCCACACCCACTCCTCGCTCGAGACCCACGGAGTGATCGCCCAGTGGGAAGGCGATGAGCTCACCATCTACGCCTCCACCCAGGGCGTCTTCACCGTGAAGGAAGGTGTGGCCGAAGCCCTCGGCATTCCCCGCACCAAGGTCCGGGTCATCACCGAGCACATGGGCGGCGGCTTCGGCAGCAAGCTCGCGCCCTCGGCCACGGGGAGTCAGTTCGCGGTGGTCGCCTGCCGCCTCGCGAAATCCGCGGGCGCGCCGGTCAAGCTCATGCTCGATCGCCGGCAGGAACACCTGTGCACCGGCAACGCGCCCTCCGCGCTCATGACCGTCAACATCGGGGCGAAGAAGGATGGCACCTTCACCGCGATCCGCCATCGTTCCTTCGGCTCGGCGGGCATCGCTCCGGGTGCAGGGACCGCGGCTCCGCTGGTGAACCTCTACCAGACCACGCCGAACATCCTGGGCGAGGACCACAGCGTCTTCACCAACGCCGGTCCGGCGGCACCTTTGCGCGCCCCCGGCCATCCGCAAGGGGCCTTCGCCCTGGAGTCGGCTATCGACGAACTGGCCGAGAAGCTGCAGATGGATCCGCTCGACCTCCGCAAGAAGAACGATCCCTCGCCGGTTCGGCAGATGCAGTACGACATCGGTGCCAAGGCCATCGGCTGGGAACGCCGGAGCAAGAAGGCGGGAGAGGCCAAGGGCCCGAAGAAGCGCGGCCTGGGCATGGCGAACGGCGAATGGAGCGTGAACGCCCGGGGCAGCGAGGTGGGTTGCGAGATCCGGATCCACCGCGACGGCTCGGTCGAGTGCTTCTCCGGCGCCCAGGACATCGGCAGCGGCTTCCGCACCGCCATGGCCGTGGTCGCCGCGGAGGAGCTCGGCCTGCAGCCGAAGGACATCACCATGCACGTGGGCGACACCCGCTGGCCCTTCGGCCCGGGCTCGGGCGGCAGCAACACCACGAACTCGGTGGCGCCGGTGGTGCGCATGGCCGCTCACGACGCAAAGATGAAGCTCTTCGCCGCGGTGGCGCCGGCCCTCGGAGCGAAACCCGAGGAACTGGAAGCCCACGGCGGCAAGGTCTTCGTGGCGGCGAAGCCCGCGAAGAGTCTGACCTTCAAGCAGGCGGCCGCGAAGATCGCGGGCGAACAGGTGGCTGCCACCGCGGAGAGGAAGAAGCAATACGAACTCTTCCGCACCGAACTCGCAGGCACGCAGTTCTGCGAGGTCGAGGTCGACACCGAAACCGGGGAAGTGAAGATCGTCAAGATGGTCTCGGTGAACGACTGCGGCATCCCGGTCAACAGCCTCACCACCGAGAGCCAGGTCATCGGGGCCATGATCCAGGGCGCCTCCTGGGCCCTCTTCGAGAATCGCACCCTCGACCGGAGCTACGGGACCATGGTGAACCCGAATCTCGAGTGGTACAAGATCCTGATGCCCACCGACATGTTCGAAGCGGTCTCCATCCTCACCCCCATCGCGAACCTCGGCAACAACACGTCCACCGCGGGCATCGGCGAGCCCTGCAGCGTTCCCGTGCTCGCGGCCATCGCAAACGCCATCTTCAACGCGACGGGCGCGCGCGTCCGTTCTCTTCCCATCACCCCGGATCGCATGCTGGCCGCGCTCGCGGAAGCCCGGCGGAGGGCTTAATTCCCATGAATCGCTTCGAAGTCGTAAAGCCCGCCACCCTCGCCCAGGCGAAGGATCTCGTCCAGGAGAAAGCCTGGAGCATCTACAAGGCCGGCGGCATCGACGTCATCGACCATCTCAAGGAACACCTCGAGGAACCGCCGCGTCTGGTCGACCTCAAGGGAATTCCCGGCCTCTCCGAAATCAAGGTCGAGGCGGACGGGGGGCTGCGCATCGGCGCCCTGGTGAAGCTCGCCGACATCGGGAATGACGAGCGCATCCGCAAGTCGCACGCCGCCCTCGCAATCGCGGCGGCGGAGACCGCCTCGCCCCAGGTCCGTAACGTGGCCACCATCGGGGGCAGCGTCCTCCAGCGTCCGCGCTGCTGGTACTACCGCCTCGAGGAGTACAAGTGCCTCAAGAAGGGCGGCGACGTCTGCTACGCGGTGGGCGGGGAGAACCGCTACCACGTGATCTTCGGCGGCGGTCCCTCCTACGCGGTTCACCCCTCGAACACCGCGGTGGCACTTTTGGCCCTGAACGCGACCTTCGCCTTCGACGGCCCCAAGGGCGCCCGCACCGTGGCCGCGTCCGACTTCTTCCAGCTGCCGTCCAAGAACCCGCAGGTGGAGAACACCCTGGCCGTCGCCGAGGTCCTGACCGAGGTCCGGATCCCCGCTGCTTCCGGCCGATCGATCTACGACGAGGTCCGCGAGCGCCAGGCCTTCGACTGGCCGCTCGTGTCCATGGCCGCCTCGGTCAGCGTGGATGGCGGCCTGGTGAAGGATGCCCGCATCGTCCTGGGCGCGGTCGCGCCCATCCCCTGGCGCTCCAGCCGGGCCGAGGCGGCGCTCGTGGGCAAACCCCTCAACGAGGCCACCCTCCAGGAGGTGGCCCGCGCCGCCATCGTGGGCGCCGCCCCCCTCTCAGACAACGGATACAAGGTCGGCCTGGTGCAGACCCTGGTGCGCCGCACCCTCGCGCAGCTCGCCTGAAACGGAGAAGCATGATGAACGAGACTCAAGCGACTTCAACCGCGGCTTCGACTGAGCCCGGGTGCGACCCCGTCGTTCCCTGCAAGCGCATCCGGACCAAGATGTACTACGTCCTCGGACGGAAGGCGGTGGACCTCACCGTCTCCTCGCCCACCTCGCAGTACTGGTGTTCGCGCACCGCCACCGTGATCGGGCCCGACGACGTGTGTTGCTCGCCGGAGCTGTGCGCGGCCAATCGCGCCTGCTACGAACCGGAGGAGTGAGTCTGCCGATGCTCTTCGACTCCGGGGGGCGACGGGACCGGCGCTAGGCCTTCGCGGCCTTCGCCTTGGGATCGACGACGACCACCGGCAGGACGATGGTGAACTTCGTCCCCTTCCCTTCCTCGCTCTCCACCGTGATGTCGCCGCCCATCATCTGACAGAAGTTGCGGCTGATCACGAGCCCAAGTCCGGTGCCCCCGAACTTCCGCGTGGTGGAGGCGTCGGCCTGAGTGAAGGCCTGGAACATCCGGCCCAGTTGCTCCTTGTTCATCCCGATGCCGGTGTCGGCCACGATGAAGTGGAAGATCTCGGCGCCGTCCTGCCAGTTGCGGTAGACGTCGAGGGTGATGGTGCCGCGCTCCGTGAACTTGGAGGCGTTCGAGAGCAGGTTGAAGAGCGACTGGCGGACCTTGGTGACGTCCGCATGGATGCTCCCGAGATTGGGGCCCAGGTTGACCGTGAGCTTGTTGGCCTTCTTCTCCACCAGGGGCGCCACCACCGAGACCACGTCGTCGATCAGGGGCTTCACCTCCACCGTCTCGAGATAGAGGTCCATCTTCCCCGCTTCGATCTTCGACAGATCGAGCACGTCGTTGATGAGGGCGAGGAGGTGCTTCGCAGACGAGTGCACTTTCTTGAGATCGGGCACGTACTCGTGGTGGCCGTTGTCCTCCGCGTCCTCCGTCATCATCTCGGTGTAGCCGATGATGGCGTTCAGAGGCGTCCGTAACTCGTGGCTCATGGTGGCGAGGAACTGGCTCTTGGTGGCGTTCGCCGCCTCCGCCGCCACCTTGGCTTCCTTGAGCTCCTTCTCCTGCCTCTTCCTCGAGGTGATGTCCTGGGCCACCGCGATCATCCCCGAGGCCTGTCCCTCCGCGTTCTTGAGCACGCCGGTGGAGAAGGACATAGGGATTTCGCGGCCGTCCTTGGCCTTGTACACGGTCTCGAAGGTGGCCTGCGCGGACTGGGTCCTCAAGGCGTCATCGGGTATGCCGCCGCTGATGATTCCGAAGGGCTGATCCACGAGCTCGGCTTCGGCATACCCCAGAAGACGCAGGAGCGCGCGGTTGACGGTCCGGATCTTTTCGTTCCGGTCCACCACGATCAGGGTGTCCTTCATGTTGCGGATGATGTCGTCGACGTAGGTCTTCGAGACGGTGGTGGAGTCGAGGCTCGCGGCCATGGCCTTGAAAGCCTGGGCCAGCTGGGCCACCTCGTCGTTGCCCACGGGTTCGATCCGGCGTCCAGCCTCGAAGTTCCCCTGGGCGACCTCGCGGGTGGTCTCGGACAGGGAGCGGATGGGGGACACGATGCCCCGCGAGAGAGAGATCACGAAGACCACGATCACCACCAGAGACAAGGCGGCGATGGCGCCCGAGGTCGCGGCCTGGCTCTGCAGCAGGTAGACGCTCGTCTCCAGGGTGGTCTCGAAGGCCGCCTTCCGCGCCTTCACCATCCGGTCGAGGCTGCCGTCGAGGGTGTTCTTGAGATCGGCGACCTGCATCGACAGCTTGCTGATGCGGTCCGAATTCAGGCCGGCGAGGCCGCCCTGCTGCTGTTCGCTGCTGATGGCGAGCCGCGCGAGTTCGATGGCCAGGGGCTCGTATTCCAGGAAGGTCGTGCGGATGCTCCGGACCTCGTCCTTGCGGCTCTCGGGGGAGATGGCCTCGACCTCGTTCAGATGCGAGACCAGAGTCTTGCCGGTGCGCGACGCGCTGTCGAGGAGGTTCCCTTCACCCGTGGTGACCACCTCTTCGATCATTCCGGTGAAGTCCTTGAAGGAGTCGTGGGCGGCGGAGATCTTTTCGTATTCGGGGAAGGCCCGGTCCTTGAGGTCGAGCATGTCGACCGCCACCCGGCGTCCCGCGTCGACAAACAGACCGACCAGCATGCCCACGGCCACGATGAAGCTCAAAAGCAACAGGCCGAATTTGAAGGACAGGGAGAAACGCGACATCGCCGGTTCCTTTTGATCCTGGGCGTTGCGGCGAGGCTCTAGTTGGTGATGTCGAGGACGCGCACTCGGTCGTCCACCGCCGAGGCCTCGACGATGCCGATGGCGCCGGGTTGCCGGGCTACGAAGTCCAGCAACTGGTCGGAGTTGCGGAACACCTTCGGCACCGCTCCGCCGCCCGAGAAGAGGAGGCGCTTCCAGTAGGCGCGGAACTGGCTGACGCTCTTCTTGAGCGTTCCGCTCAGGAAGGCTTCGCCCGCCGCACTCTCTTCCTCCGGCATGGCGGGAACGATCCTCGTGCCCGAATCCCAGAGCGTCTTCTTGCCCAGGAAGATCCGGGTGAGGTCATCCGTGTTCAGAGAGGCGAGCTTGTTCTCCTTGCTCACCACCACGCGCAGGGATCGGTCGACCTGGGCCCCCGCCGGTCCGACGAAGGCGAGGCAGATCGCGAGCGCCCACGACCACCTCCACACTTTTCTGAGCCCCATGCCTTAGAACCCCAGGACCAGAGCCGCTTTGAGCTCGTGATAGCCCTTGCCGGGATACTGGGCCAGGGTGGACTTCGAGCCGCCGCGGAAGTCGTTGTTCTCGACCTTCAGCTGGAAGTTCTTGGAGAGTTCCACATTGACTCCCACGATGAGGTCCCGGCCGCCCACATCGGTGAGCCTGCGGTTCGGATTCACGTAGTCGAGACGGAGATAGGGCGTCCAACCGTTCTTCAAGCGGTAGGAGGGCTGGACGTACCAGCCGAGCTGCCGTTGAGCTCCGCCGGCCACGAGCCCGAGAGAGCCGAAGGCCACCTCTCCGAGAACGTGCAGCTTGTCGAGGTTGAGCTCGGCTTCGAAGCCGTGGCTTTGAAGAGTGGTGTACGAGGTCGAGCTCACATGGTCGCGATAGAAGGAGTAGCCGAGCCGCAGGTTCTCGTTGACATCGACCCGGAGCCTCGCGGTGAGGGACTTCGAGCTGTTCTCATCCTCCTCGAAGGGGTTTGCCTCCTGTTGCTCGCCGTTTGCGACCAGGACGTCGTACGTGATGTCCTTGCCGCCCACCACCGCGTCACCATGGGCCCCGATGCCCGCGCCCCAGCGCGGGTAGAAGAGATACCCGCCGCCCACGATCCGGTCGTTCTTGTTGAGGCTCGCCGCCTCCTTCACGGACAGGAAGGCCGGCTTGGCGGTGTGGATCTCGTTGAACACCCCGAAAGGCGTGAACATCTTGCCGAAGCGCAGCTTCAGGCCGTTCGAGATCGCGTACTCGACGAAGCCGTACTCCAGGGCCTGGTTGCCGCGGCCGTCTTCGGTCGCGGTCCCGTGTTCCCAGGAAAGGTCGGCGGCCACGCGCACCCGCTCGGAGACCGTGATGTTGAAGACGAGGTCGAACTGGTCGGCGTCGAAGGAGCCGTGCTTGTCGCCCGCGCCTTCCTTGCTGAGCTGCTTGGAGAACTCGAAGTTGGTGTAGCCGTTGATGACGATGCGGTCGGCCATCTCCTGAGCCGTCGCCGGGACGGTGAGAGCGAGAGCAGTCGCCAAAACGGCGAGCGACCGCCTCCAGGCCTCCAGACGCCGAGCCCCCGCGACGGGCCCAACCGGTGCGCTCATGGTCTGTTCCCCACGCATCATTGAGGGAAGTGTAATCGCAACCCCCCGCTGCGCGGTTTGGGGCCGGCCGCCGCCGATGAAATGCCCGCGTCGGCGTAACATTCCAAGCTAAGACGCCGCACCGGGGTCCAAAGAGCCAACGAATTCGAGGAGAAACCATGCGAAGAGTGACACTGTCGAAGGGCGATTTTCTGTGGGAGGCCGGC
>CAZYEA010000230.1:0-7770 GCA_964646485.1 uncultured Acidobacteriota bacterium | reverse complement strand
AGTTGCCCGGGCTCGCCTCCGCGTATCGCTCGAAGGACTCGACTTCGCTCGAGAAGGCCATGACCCAGCTGTGCGAGTGAGTGCCCCGCACCGGGATCCCGAAGAGTTTTCCGGCGAGGACATTCGAGGTCGCGCCGCACCCGCCGATGTAGGCGGCGCGGCTTGCTGCGAGCGCGCCGTCGATGCCCTGGGCCCGCCGGAGGCCGAACTCCATCACCGGCTCGCCGCGGGCGGCGATGGCGATGCGCGCGGCCTTGGTGGCGATCAGGGTCTCGAAGTTCACGATGTTGAGAAGAGGCGTCTCCACCAGCTGAGCGGCGATGATGGGCCCGCGCACCCGGACCAGGGGTGTGGAGGGGAAGACGATCCGTCCCTCGTCCACCGCGTCGATGTCGCACTCCAGCCGCAGCTCGCGCAGGTATTCGAGGAAGCCCTCGTCGAAGAGCGGATTCCCATCCTGGCCGCCGAGGGTGCGCAGGTAGTCGAGATCTTCCGAGGCGAAGCGGAAGTTCGACAGGAACTCTTTCGCCCGGGCGAGGCCGCAGGCCACGGTGAAGCCGCCTCCGAATGGGTTGTTTCGGAAGTAGAGATGGAAGACCGCCTCTTTCCGATACGACCCGGTCTTCCAGTGCGCGTAGGCCATGGTCAGCTGATACAGGTCCGTGAGCAGCGCCAAAGAGGGCCGGTACAGCGAGGCAAGGAGGTTCATTTGTTGATTTTCGGAAGCCTTCCTGGAAAGTCTAGCTAGAATCCTTATCAGACCATGCCGAAGATCGTCGCGCTTCTCACGGACTACGGAACCCGGGATCAGTACGCTGGGTCGCTGCGCGGCGCGGTCCTCGCCGCCTGTCCGGAAGCGACCGTGGTCGACATTTCCCACGACATCCCTTCCCATGCCGTCCGCGAGGCCGCCTTTGTGCTGCGCGCGACCGTCCCGGTGTTCCCGGCGGGCGCCACCTTCGTGGCCGTGGTCGATCCCGGTGTGGGCACCGCGCAGCGCGGGATCGCCATAAAGGCCGGGGGTTATTTCTTCGTCGGGCCGGACAACGGCATCTTTAGCCTCATCCTCACCGACCATCCGGAGGCCGAGATCCGCCAGTTGACCAACGCGGGCCTTTTCCGGGCGAACGTCTCCTCCACCTTCCATGGCCGCGACATCTACGGCCCGGTGGGCGGCGCCCTCGCGCGCGGGACGTCGTTTCAGGAGGTAGGGCCGACGATCGACGATGCCTTCCACTTCGTGTTTCCCAAGCCTCAGGTGCTGGGCGAGGATGAGATCGAAGGACAGGTCATCTACATCGATACGTACGGAAACCTGGTGTCCTCGATCGGCGGGGCGGAGTGGCAGAAGTTCATCCACGGGGCCAATGGCGACCTCACCGAGATGGTGGGCGACGTGAATCGAGTGATCGTGCCGGTGGTGACCACCTTTGGCGACGTGCCCGAGGACGAGGCCTGCGTGTATCTGGGCTCGGCCGGACGGATCGAGGTCGCGGTCAACCGGGGTTCGGCCGCAGAGCGTTTCGAGGCCTCGATCGGGTCGTCGGTGAAGCTCAAGCGCCTCGCTCGGGAAAGTTGACGCCGGCCCCCGGCCGCCCATCCCGCCTCGGCTTCGCCCTCTCAGGAATGCCATGAACGTCTACCTGGTTTCTCCCGTCCGCACCCCCATCGGAAAATACGGCGGCAGCCTGGCCTCGTTGTCCGCGGCCGACCTGGGCGTTCACGCGGTCAAGGCCGTGCTGGAGCGCACCGGCGTGGATCCGGCCACGGTCGGCGAGGCGATCCTCGGGTGCGCCCGCCAGGCGGGCGGAGGTCCGAACGTGGCCCGGCAGATCTCGTTCCGCGCCGGCCTCGGCGAGGCGGTTCCCGCCATGACCATCAACATGGCCTGCGGCAGCGGCTTGCGCGCGATCGACCTCGCCTTCCGCACGGTGCGGGACGGCGAGGCGGATGCGATCATCGCGGGCGGGGCCGAGTCGATGAGCCGGGTCCCCTACCTGCTGAGCGCGGTGCGCTTCGGTCAGAAGATGGGAGCTCAGGACGTGGTCGACGGCATGTACAAGGACGGCTTCGCCTGCCCGATCGCGGACATGCTGATGGGCGAGACGGCGGAGAGGCTCGCCGATCTTCATGCGATCTCGCGGGAAGAGCAGGATGACTATGCCCTGCGCTCGCAGCAGCGCGCCGCGGCGGCCCAGGCGGAGGGCCGGTTCGATTCGCAGATCGTGCCCGTCGAAGTGCGGCAGGGGAAGACTGCGGCCGTGGTCATGAACGATGAGCACCCCCGGGCCGATTCCACCCTCGAGGCCCTGCGGAAGCTGCCCGCGGTGTTCCGGAAAACCGGCGGGACGGTGACCGCCGGGAACTCCTCGGGGATCACCGATGGCGCGGCCGCGGTTCTCGTGTGCTCGGAGGCGAAGCTCAAGGACCTCAAGGCGAAGCCGATGGCGAGGATCCTGGGGGTCGCGGCGGCGGGGGTCGACCCGAAGATCATGGGCATCGGCGTGGTGCCGGCGACCCGGAGCCTCCTGTCGCGGCTCGGCATGAAGCTCGACGATTTTGGCCTGGTCGAGGCCAACGAAGCCTTCGCGGCCCAGGTTCTCGCCTGCGACCGGGAGCTGCGCTTCGATCCCGCGAAGCTCAACGTGAACGGCGGCTCCATCGCTCTCGGGCACCCCATCGGGGCCACCGGCGCGCGGATCGTGGTCACCCTCGTTCACGAGATGGCCCGCCGGAAGGTCCGCTACGGTCTCGCCACCTTGTGCATCAGCGGCGGCATGGGCCTCGCCGCCGCCTTCGAACTCGCATAGGACCGGTTCGTTTTCGATTACTATCCCTCGGTGCTCGACATGTCCTGGTCCTTCTGGCTCGTGTTCGGTCTCGTGCTTCTCATGTTCGAGATCCTCACGCCGGGCGGCTTCTTCACCATCTTCTTCGGCCTCGCCGCCTTCGTGGTGGCTCTCGCCGTCCGGCTCGAGGTGCTGGAGTCGGGGCCTTCGCAGTGGCTCGTCTTCGGCGTGCTCGGAACCATCTTCATCGTGGCCTTTAGGCCCCTGGTCCGCAGGAAGTTCGAAACCAACACGCCCAAGGTCGATCAGCTGGTGGGGGAAATCGCCATCGCGTTCGACCCTTTCGACGGGAACGGTCGCGGCAAGGTCGAACTGCGGGGGACGTCGTGGAGCGCCGTCCTCAAGGACGCGGGAAGCGTTTCCAAGGGTGACCGCCTTCGGGTGACGAAGGTGGATGGTCTGAGTCTCGTGGTCGAGAAAGAGTAGGAGAAAGAAAGTCATGTGGGTAGTCCTGATCTTCGTCGTCTTCGTTTTCATTCTGTTCATGCGCACCGCCATCGTGGTGCCGCAGCAGAGTGCCTTCATCGTGGAGAAGCTGGGCCGCTACAGCAAGACCCTCGATGCCGGGTTCCACATCCTCATGCCCTTCGTGGAGACCATCCGGTATCGCCACACCCTCAAGGAGCAGGCCGTCGACATTCCCGAGCAGGAATGCATCACCCGTGACAACGTCATGGTGGGGGTGGACGGCATCCTCTATCTGAAGGTCCTCGATCCGGAGCGCGCCTCGTACGGCATCTCCAACTACCTCTTCGCCATCTCCCAGCTCGCCCAGACCACGCTGCGTTCCGAGGTCGGCCAGATCGAACTCGACCGCACTTTCGAGGCCCGCGCCCACATCAACCAGCAGGTGGTGCAGGAAGTCGACAAGGCTTCCGAGGCGTGGGGAGTCAAGGTCCTGCGTTACGAGATCAAGAACATCAAGCCGCCCGCGGACATCATCGCGGCCATGGAGAAGCAGATGCGCGCCGAGCGCGAGAAGCGCGCGGTCATCCTGACCTCCGAAGGCGAGCGCGATGCCGCGGTCAACTCCGCCGAAGGCCAGAAGCAGCAGGTGATCAAGGCCTCGGAAGCGCGGCGGCAGCAGCAGATGAACGAGGCCGAAGGCCAGGCTTCCGCGATTCGCGCGGTGGCGAACGCGCAGGCCGAGGCGATCTCGGCGGTGGCGAACGCGGTGAAGGCCTCGGGCGGCTACGAAGCCATTCAGCTGCGCCTGGCCGAGCAGTACATCGCCCAGTTCGGCAACATCGCGAAGACCTCGACGACGCTCGTGGTGCCGACCAACATCGGCGACGTGGCGGGAACCTTGGCCACCGCCATGGCCGCGGTGAAGAAGATCTCCTAGCGCGCGTCCGCGCGGGTCAGGATGTAGTCCTGGTGGACGACGTTGTCGGCGTAGTAGGGCTGAACCAGGGCCTCGAACTCGGCCCGGATCGCGGCCAGCTTTTCGGGCTCGCCTGAGAGCGACTCAATGAGCTTCTGCATGGGGCCCACCGACCTCTCCATGAACAGCCGATAGTGGGCGAGGCTCAGGGCCGGGAAGGACATGGCGCCGCGGTGGAAATGCGGGGTCCCGAAGTGGGGAGCCAGGCGCTCGGTGATGAGGGCGGGATTGCCCCACTGAGGCGGCGGGGCCGCCCCCGGCGGCGGCGGCGGTGAATGGCGGCCGACGAACGCGAACATGCGGCCGGTGAAATGCTCGGGAGGCCAGGTGGCGAGGGCGACGCGGCCGCCCGGCTTCAGTACCCGGCGCATCTGGGCCACCACCACTTCGGGCCGGGGCGCGAACATGTGCCCGAACTGGCTCACCACCACATCGAAGGAAGCGTCCGGATAGGGGAGGTGCTCGGCGTCGCCTTCCGTCCATTCGATGTTTTCGAGCCGGGCGATGTGGGCGTTGTCGCGAGCCTGCTCCAGAAGCTCCGGAGTGAGGTCGAGGCCGCAGACCTTGGCGCCCAGCCGGGCCGCGGTGATCGCGACCACGCCGGTTCCGGTGCCCACGTCGAGCACGGACTCTCCCGCCTTGATCCCCGCGAACTTCACGACCTGGCCCGCCACCGGGGTGGTGAACATGGCGGTGGGCGTGAAGGACGCCCACATCTCACGCTGTTTTTGCTTGAGCTCCGCGAACGGGTCTGATGGATTCATGCCGCCCTCCGGTTGAAAACGAACCCCGAAATGCTAGCGCAAAAGCCGCGGTTCGGGCCTTAAGAGGGCGCCCGTGCTCAGACCAGGAGCAACACCGGGCTCTGGAGCAGGCGCTTCACTTCCGCGAGGAAGGTGGCGGAAACCGAACCGTCGATCACGCGATGGTCGGAGCCGAGGGTGACCTTCATCCGATGCCCGACCCGGATCTGATCGTTGGCGCCCACCACCGCCTCTTTGCGAATCGCGCCCACGGAAAGGATGGCCGACCCCGGGGGATTGATGATCGCGGTGAACTCGTGAACGTCCATCATGCCGAGGTTCGAGATGGTGAAGGTGGCGCCCGTGTATTCCTCGGGCTTGAGCTTCTTGATCTTGGCGCGGTCCGCGAGCTCGCGAACCTCCGACGCGATGACCGCGAGGGGCTTCTGATCGGCGAACTGGACGACGGGTGTGATCAAGCCGTCGGGCAGGGCCACCGCGACGCCCACATGGACATCTCCGTTGAGCACGATCGCCTCGGCCGAGCCGTCGGCCGCGGGAGCCCAGGTGGCGTTGACCTGGGGGACGGCGCGCAGGGCGAGGGCGCACGCGCGCACCACGAAGTCGTTGACGCTGATCTTCTCGCCCGCTTCCTTGAGCTGGGCGCGCAGGTCCACCGCGCGATCCATGTCGATGTCCACCGTGACATAGAAGTGCGGGGACCCGAACATGCTCTCGGACAGCCGGCGCGCGATGACCTTGCGCATGGTCGAAAGCGGAATCGTCTGCGACACGCCCGGCGTGACCTGCACGGAGGGCACGGGGCGCACGGTGGCGGGCGTGGAGCTACGCGCCGGGGCCGCGGCCGGAGTGGCCACGAAGGACTCGACATCGCGCTTCACGATGCGGCCGCCGGGTCCCGAGCCTGGAATCGCCTCCAGCGGCACCTGCTTCTCTGCCGCCACCTTCTTTGCCAGGGGCGAGGCCTTGACCCGGCCGGTGTGCACGGTCGCGGGAGCCACCGCCGCCGGGGCAGGAGCCGAGAGCGCCGCTGGGGGGGCAGGCGCCGCCGGGACCGCGGGTGCGGCCGCCGGTTTCGCGGGTGCGGTCGGAGTGGAGGGAACGGGTGCGGGTGCGGGCTTGGCCCCGCCCCCCGACCGTTCCTTCGCGGCCTGGGCTTCGAAGGCGGAGATGTCCTCGTCTTTGCCCGCGATCACCGCGATGAGACCGGCGACCGGAGCCTTCTCCCCCGCCTTCACGAAGATGCGGCGCAGGACGCCGGCCGCGAGTGCCTCCATCTCCATGTTGGCCTTGTCCGTCTCGACCTCGGCCAGGACGTCGCCCACCTTGATGGTGTCGCCTTCGTTCCTGCTCCATTTGACGATGAGGCCCTCCTCCATGGTGGGGGAGAGCTTGGCGAGGACAACTTTCGTGGCCATTGAGGTCTTCTTCTTCCTTGCTACGCCAGAACCTGTTTCACCGCTTCGACGATTTTCTCCGGCTGGGGAACGTACAGCTTCTCGAGCACCTTCGAATAGGGCATGGGCACGTCGGGAGCGTTGACGCGGAACACCGGGGCGTCGAGGTCGTCGAAGCACTCGCGCTGCACCCGGTCGGAGATGTACGCGCCGACGCTCGCCTGCGGCCACGCTTCTTCGACGATCACACAGTGGTTGGTCTTGCGGACGGAATCGAAGATGGGCGCTTCGTCGAGAGGACGGATGGTCCGCGGATCGACCACCTCGCACTCGATGCCCTCCTTCGCCAGCATGTCCGCGGCGAGGAGGGACTGGTGGCACATCCGGCTCCAGGCCACGATGGTCACGTGATGCCCGGTGCGCTTCACTTCGGAGAGGCCGATGGGGATGACGTAGTCCTCATCCGGCACCTCGCCCTTGAGGTTATAGAGAACCTCGTTCTCCATGAAGACCACGGGGTTGTCGTCGCGGATCGCGGCCTTGAGGAGGCCCTTTGCGTCCTTGGGGGTCGAGGGCATGATCACGATCAAACCCGGGACGTGGGCGAAGTAGCTTTCGAGCGACTGCGAGTGCTGGGCCGCGACCTGGGCGGCGGCGCCCGACGGCCCGCGCATCACCATGGGGCACCGGATCTGCCCGCCGGACATGTAGCGGTACTTCGCCGCGTGGTTCACCATCATGTCGAGGGCGAGCAGGGAGAAGTTGAAGGTCATCATCTCCGCGATGGGCCGCATCCCGACCCAGGCGGCGCCGACCGCGACACCCGCGATCATCTCCTCGGCGATGGGCGTGTCGCGCACGCGCCAGTCTCCGAATTCCTGGACGAGGCCGGAGGTGATCTTGTAAGCACCCTGGTAGTGGCCCACTTCCTCGCCGAGGAGGAACACGTTGGGATCGCGCTTCATCTCCTCGCGCATGGCCTGGTTCAAGGCTTCACGCATGGTCAGGATGGCCATGGCTACTTCCTCCCCGCCGCGACATGAGGGGGATAGAGGACGGGCACCCGGTCGTCGGGGAGCGAGCGCTCCCAGGCGGGGTCTTTCTCCACCGCGCGCCAGTTGAGGTAAGGGGTTTTCACGTAGATGTCTTCGTACATGTACTCGGCGGGGGGCCAGGGGCTTTCTTCGGAGAAACGGATGCATTCGTCGACCTCGAGCATCACGTCGTGGTCGATCGCCTCGAGGGCGGCCGGGTTCGCGAATTTCTGGTCGAGGAGGAAGAGGCCCAGGCGGGCGATGGGGTCTTTCTCCTGCCACTTCTCGACTTCTTCTTTGCTCCGGTACTTGCCGGGGTCGGACATGGAGTGGCCGCGGTAG
>CAZYEA010000229.1:0-7780 GCA_964646485.1 uncultured Acidobacteriota bacterium | reverse complement strand
GTCGCCGGCGCGGCCCGAAGGCTTCGCCTCAGCGCCTCGGCCATGAGCCGGGCCTTATCCCGACTGCGCGAGACCACGGGCGACCCCCTGCTGGTGAGAGCCGGCCGCGGCCTCGTTCCCACACCCCGCGCGCTCGCGCTCCGCGAGCAGACCAGCCGGCTCGTCCGGGACGCCGAAGCCGTCCTGCGTCCCGCGGAGCGGCTGGACTTCGAGAAGCTCAAGCGAACCTTCACCCTGCGGGCGAGCGACGGCTTCGTCGAGAACTTCGGCGCCGCCCTCGTCGCGCGCATGGGCAAGGACGCCCCCGGAGTACGGCTTCGCTTCGTGCCGAAGCCCGACAAGGAGAGCACTCCGCTTCGCGAGGGGGCGGTGGACGTCGAGATCGGAGTCATCGTCGCAACCACCGGACCGGAGTTCCGCGCTCGAGCCTTGTTCCAGGACCGGTTCGTGGGGGTGGTACGAAAAGGCCATCCCTTGAGCCGGGGTCGAGTGACGTCCCGCCGCTATGTCGCCTTCAGGCACATTCTGGTTTCGCGCCACGGCCTCGACAGGGGACTGATCGACGAGTCCATGAAGTCTCAGGGACTGGAGCGGGAGATCGCGACGATAGTCACCGGGTTCTCGGCGGCACTCGCCCTCGTCCGGGGTTCAGACCTCGTCGCAAGCGTGCCGGAGCGGCAGACTCGAAACCTGCGCGCCTCAATGCACACCTTCCCACTTCCGTTTCCGGTAAGGGAAGTGAGGGTGTCGTTGATCTGGCATCCGCGCCTTCACGAAGACCAGGCGCACCGCTGGCTGCGCGAGTGCGTGCGGGAAGTCTGCGAGGGCTAGCAACTCCCCCGGCGGCGAGCCTCCCCTACCGTCGCCAGTCGGCGTGAAGGTCGATTGTGTTGTAGGGGTCGACGTAGACATCGAAGAACTGCGATTCGTCACCGGGCACCACGACTTCGACCTCGTGCGGGCCCACCTCGAGGGTGAGGCGCTGGAAGAAACCATCGAAGTCGTCGACGATGCCCGCGTAGTACCCATCGACGTACACGGCGCCGTCGCGCGGAAAGTCCTTGAGGCGGATGTCGCCGTAAGAAACATACCGGCCGTAGGTCGGCTCGGAGCGGCGATAACCGTAGACGCGACCGTAGTAGGGCGAGCCGTATCGATAGCCCGAGCCGATGCCGAAGTACAGGCTCAGGCGCCCACCGGTGCCGTAGTAGTGGCGTGACGAATAGCCGCGCCGAAGGAGACGAGGCGCGTAGTACTCGCGGCTGTAGCCGTTGTAGCCCCGACCGGCGTTGCCGCGGTAATAGTCTCGTGAATTGCCGCGGTAGACGTCGCGGTCGTTCGAGCTGCGGTAGCGATCGCGATCGCGCCCCCGGCCCGCCTGCTCATCGCGGTCCCGCTGCGGTTGTCGTTGAATCTGGCCCGGTGTCTCTGCGCGCTGCCGGTCCTGTTCCTGAGTCCGGTTGTCGCCGCGGCGACGCCCCTCCTCCCGCTGGTTACGAGCCCCCGCGGATCTGTCGTCCTGTCGCTTTGCGCCCGTGCTACGGGAGCGTTCGGAACTTTGACTCTGCCGGTTGTGGTGACGCTCGCCGGCCTGCGCGGCCGCGATCGAGGCCGTTCCGACCCCGATCGCCAGGGCGGCGAGGGGAACGATGAGCTTCTTGGTTGTCATGGCTTGGTACCTCATCCGTGGGTTCACAGCCCACGTTCTGCTGATAGGCAACTTCCCTGCCAAGTCGGGAGCCGCGGCCCTTTCGACTGAATTCATGGGACTTGTGGTGCAGGAGGCGCCGCGGCGGTGTCCCCTTGAGAAGACAAATAGGCCGACGCGGAGAGAGCACGAACACGGCCCAGCCGGGCGAACCGATGACGGTTCTTCTGCGCCTGGGACCGCCGGCTCAGTGGCTGCGGACACGGCGGCTTTCTCCTCACGCGCTCGGAAACTACCGGGGTTTCAGGCTCAGTGGCGCTGACTGCGGCTCAGATCACGCGCAAACACGAAACGCCGGCAACTCCGTCCAATCGGTTGGCGGCACGCTCCAGACCAGTCACTTTGGCGACAACTTGATCAGCCGACTGCTTTCCGACTCACCTTCAGAACCGTCCCGGCAATGTCGATCTCATCGCCGACGCTCAGAGTCGCGTTCTCGACCTCGCGCGAGTTGACCGTGACCACACCTAGCCGGCTGACCCGGACGATCTGTGGCTGCGGCCCTTTCATCGTGATCGTCGCGTGCAGACGCGAGACGGAGGGATCGTTGACCACTACCTCGCACACCGTGGAGTCCCGGCCGATGCGAAGCGGCATGTAGGGCGGGATCGGTAGGTCTCCCTTCCCGTCAATCGACACGCACCATCCGACGGCCGCGGCAACGGACACAGTTGAAGGCGCGACCGGGCGTGCCGCGACGCGCGCGGGTGGTGAATACGACGCGGAGACCCGCGGGAGGGGCACCGGGTCGGCGGCAGGTGGAGGAGAACGAACGATAGTTCGCGAGAACAGGCCTTCGCCTCGGTTCGAGTCAGCGTCATTGACTCGTGTGCCAGCATGAGCCACCATGGTCAAGAACAGGACGCCTGCCAGTACCACCACGCCTAGTTGCCCGGAAACGCTCACCAGGGTGTCATACAACCCGTGGAGTGACGCCGCCAGGGCCAGGCCCCCGATGAAGATGCCGGGAGCGTTGCGATAGGCGGCGGTGGCGGTGAGCGCTCCCAGGAGCCCGGAGAATGTCGCGTGGGCGAAGGGTCCGACCATCGTGCGAACGAGATTGTTGTAGATGGGCACGAGGAGCGCACTCTTATCGCTGGCCCCCACCTTCTCGATCGCTTCGGACAAAGTGAGATAGACGTAGAAGACATTCTCGCTCGCCGCGAAGCCCACCCCCGCCATCATTCCGAGGACGACTCCGCTCCGGGCCTGCCTCAGCGCGGGCGACAGCGCCAGGACGACCATGACCGGAATGGCCTTGAAGAACTCCTCTCGGATCCCGACCACAGCGATGAAAGCCAGAAGCCGCTTGGGAAGAGACGCAGACTCGAGCCAGGCCTCCGAGCTCGGCGGCCACATTTTCAGGAAGATCTCGAAGACGGGCATCACAACGAAGGAGGTCAGAAGGAGCACGCCAATCGCAGTCTTGATTCCGAGGGCGGGGGGAGCGAACAGGCGAAACAGGAGAATGCCCCAGCACAGGCCGGTCCAGATCGAGAGCGAGTCGATGATCTGGCGAGGGCTCGCGAGGGTTGCGAGAACGAGTGGAGAGAGTCCCAGGAAGCAGAGGAAGAGGAAGAGGCGGCTTTCGAAGATGGACTGTCGGGACCCCGCGGCCGCGAGCAGCTCTCCCACGCTCTCGAACGGGGCGGCGTCGAGCGGCGTGCCGCATTTGTGACATTCGGAATCGTCGTTCCGGCACGGCGCCTGACACGAGGGGCAGGAGGTCACGGATTCACCGCAACGGGCCGACAAACAGACCGGCGCCCGCCCAGTCCGTGCGCTGCCGGGCCTCGGCGAGGGCGTAAACCCATTTGCCGTCGATGCTGGTGGCCAGGAATGTGACGCTGGCGCGGACGGGGTGGTCGGCCGTGCCGAGTGGGGGCAGTGGTTCGCTCGCCACTTGTTTCAGACCGGGGAACCTGTAGGTGGTGACAAATTCAGAGACCCGGGAAGCGTCTTCGGAGACGGCGGCCACGATGCGGCCCGCTGCCTCGGAATGGGAGAGGGACACGATTGTTTCGTGCATGCGCGTTTCCCCTGCAACGTGCGAGATCGCCGCGATCTGACCTGCCGAGGTGAGGTCTTGCGAGGGATCGTCCGTGACCAAAAACACCTGGCCGTGGGACGTGAACAGGTAGTCGCCTCGCTCCGAAAACCAGAAACCCTGTTCATAGCCCAGCACTCTTCCAAGGGGGACTTTGTTGGGAAGAACCTCCGCGAGCGGGCCCATCGGCATCTCGAGCCGATTGACCGGCGACAAATCGTCCGGTGCGAGATCGTAGGCGCGGCGGCTCGACGGATGGAGGAGGAAGACCCCGTTCGGAAGGTTATCGCGGCCGATCTGAACATCCTCCGTCGCCAAGTTGATGCTTCGAAGGCGGGAGTCGGTCATCCTGGGCAGTACGTAGGCCCAGGTTCCGTTCGTGGCTACGTTGCCCGATACCCCCCAGGACATCGACACGACTCGCTCGACCGCCCTCGTGGCCAGGTTGATTATGGACACTTTGTAGTCGTCGGACTGCATCACGGCCGCAGTGAGGCCGTCGGGGGACACGGCAACGTCGGTCGGCCGGGAAGTGAGCTGAATCTGATCGAACCGAGCCGTCGCCGGATCGATGACCACCAATTCATGTCTGCTGCCGCGATCGACCGTGGCCACGATCAGGTTCAGGCTCTTGCTGAACTTCACAACCAATGGTCGGAAGTCGAGTGGATGCATCGATCCCGTCATCGTGTTGGCGGCTACGGGCGCGTTCGCAGCCACGGGGTCCGTCGCCCTGGGGTCGGCCCCTTTCCGGTTCAAGATAGATTTCCGGTACGCCTGCAGGCCGCCCAATACGATCAGCAGCGCGGCCGCGAGGCCCAGCCAAAGGCGGACGTTGCTGGAAAGGGAAGGCTGGCCGGCCTTGGGAACGGGCCGTGCGGAAGAAGCGACGCGCTGCGGTGTCACGCGTTGCGGGGATGCCGCCTGCGGCCGCTCGGCCGTCCTCGGCGCCGGTCGAGGGGTGGCCACGAGGCTCGCTTGGAATGCCGTGACCATTGCCGCCGCGCTTTCGAATCGGAGGTTCGGCCCCTTGCTGAGCGCTCGGGTGAAAAACGCGTCGAGGGCCGCCGGCAATCCTGGCCGAAACTCGGACAGCGCCGGAACCCTGCTTCGAACGTGCTGAGTCATCAGCGCAGGAAGGGAGTCCGCGACGAACGGCGGGCGGCCGCAAAGCAACTCGAACAGCATTACCGCGAAGGCGTAGAGGTCCGCCGCCGCGGTTACGTCGGCGCCGTGCCACTGCTCCGGGGCCATGTAGGACGGGCTCCCCATCTGTGTCCCCGCCTGAGTGAGATTGCCCTTGGCGTCGCTAAGGCGAGCGAGACCGAAGTCGGCGAGGAATGCGTTGCCATCCTGATCGAGCAGAACATTCTCGGGCTTGATGTCCCGATGAACCACGCCCTGGCTGTGGGCGCTGTTCATGGCCTGGCCGATTTGTTCGGCCCACTTAGCCACCTGGGCCAGCGGCAACTGCGCCCCCGCGATGCGGCTCCTCAGCGTCCCCCCGCTCATGTACTCCATGGCGAGGTACGGACGACCACCGTCTTCTCCATAGTCGAAGACTTTGAGAATGTGGGGATGCGAGAGAGCCGCGGTGGTCTCCGCCTCTCGCCGAAAGCGCTCGATGAACTCGCGGTCCTCGGCCTGGCTCCCCGTGATGACCTTGAGCGCGACGTCGCGGCCCACGGACGTCTGCCGCGCCCGATACACGGTCGCCATGGCTCCGGATCCGAGGGTGCCGGTCACAACGTAGGACCCAAACCTTGGTTCCGATGAGGACCCGTCGGGCTGACTCGCCTTGCCGCTCGTCGGGCGGGGCGCAGGCGCGCCCGGCGTGGGCTGGACGTCCGGAGGAGCTTCCACCAGCAGGTTGGCCGCCGCTACACGGGGCCGCGCGTTGGGCGCAATGGTCTCGGCGAATTCGCTGGGCGGCCGCGTGACGGATCTGACCGCAGCCAGAGGGACGTCGGTGCGCCGAAGCGGCCGCACCACGCCCTTGCGTTCGCGGTAGTGCGCGCGCACTGCACGGAACATGGGAGTCAGAAAGACGATCTGTACCAGCAGTCCCAGCAAACCGTTGCTGCCGAGGTCGCTCAGCACGCTGAGGAGAAAGAACCCGGAGCCGATAGCGAGTGCGGCGACTGAACCTCTTCGAGTCAGAAAACCGATCATAATGAAGAAGGTGGCACTGATGAAGCCAGCTTTCCTTGCCAGCGCCATCTCCGGGTTGGTGCCCAGCGCGAGTGCGAAGAGGCCGGTGAGCACGCCTAACCCAATCTGCCACCGACCCGCATTCTCAGTGAGTGCCTCAGCGCTGCCCTCCGATCCCGGAAGGGCCACTCCGTCACGCTCGATCCGAAGGACGGGCATGAAGAGGGGTGAGCTAAGTTGCACAAGCAACTCGGAGCCGTCCGGCAGGGTATAGGACTGACCGTTGCTCAACTCCCCGGGAGACAACGGCGGCCCCAGAGCGGTGCCCCTGAGGCTGAGCTGAACGCCGTGCCACCTCTTCCGAGCCGTCAGGTCAAGGTACAGGCGCGCAATCTCATCGAGAGCGAAACGTTGCTTTATCACCTTGGCAGCCTAGTCGTCGCCCGACTGGACATTCTGTGTTGTTGCCTGCCGCCCGACAAGATTCCACCTCATATTGCCTTTAGTCGCGTCCCCGTTGGACGAAACCCTATGCGCCTGTCGAGCGGTCGTCAAGTCCGCGGAGCTCCGACGCCGTTATTCTCTAGATACGGGAATACCACGCCGCGGGGCCAGCCCGGCTGGGTCGTTCACCTGGGGCAATCCCCGAGAAGTTCGTGGTGTCCCAACCGAACAGCCGGAGGCACCGGCAAGCGCTCGGGGCGGCAGAGAATGCGATGTTTCAACGAGTTCTGAACGCTTCTGCCCTCGGCCCTGGGCCCACTCACCCAAAACCCACATCGTAGGTGGACCATGGTCTGAGCGGCGACGAAACCAAGCTGCGTGGCGGCGCCGTCCGCCGTGCCACTCCAGACCGTCTCGCCTTCGATGACCGCCCGCGCCAACCAGGATCCGCGACCGTGCCCGGCTCCTGGGGCCTTGGATCAGCACCGGAGGACCCGCTGTTGCTTTGCTCATCGTATTGAGTAAAAATACTCATCGTAATGAGCATCTCGTCTGACCGCTTCCAGCGCGTCCAAGTCGGTACTTTGCGCCGCCGCCTGGCCGAGCCCCGGCGCTTCATGCAAGTGGTGGCGGGGGCCCGACAGGTGGGCAAGACCACGCTGGTGCAGCAGGCTACCGAGGCCCTGAAGGCTCCCGTCCGCTACGCGAGCGCCGACGAGCCCGCTTTGCGCGGCGCCGAGTGGGTGCGCCAGCAATGGGAAGCAGCTCGTCTCCAGGCCTCAGGCCGCAGAGGCGCGACCCTGGTTCTGGATGAGGTCCAGAAGATCCCGGGTTGGTCGGAAACCGTGAAACGGCTCTGGGATGAGGACACACGAGCACGTAGCGCGCTCAGGGTGGTGCTGCTCGGCTCCGCGCCCCTCCTCGTCGCCCGCGGTCTGAGCGAGAGCCTGGCCGGGCGGTTCGAGGTTCTGCAACTCCCCCACTGGTCGTTTCCGGAAATGCGCGATGCCTTCGGCTTCACTCTCGACGAATACATCTTCTACGGGGGCTACCCGGGGGCGGCCCCGCTCATTCGAACGCCAGAACGCTGGAGCCAGTACATACGGCACAGCCTCATCGAAACGTCGATAGCCCGGGATGTGCTGCTCCTCTCACGAGTCGACAAGCCGGCACTCCTTCGCCGGCTCTTCGAACTCGCGTGTTCATATTCGGGACAGATCCTCTCCTACACCAAGATGCTCGGCCAGCTGCAGGATGCGGGCAACACCACCACCCTCGCGCACTACCTCGAGCTGCTCGCGGGGGCGGGCATGGTCCGCGGCCTCCAGAAATATGCCGGCGACGCCGCGCGCAGCCGCGGATCGAGCCCCAAGCTGCAGGTCCTCAATACCGCGCTCATGACGTCGCAGTCAGGCCTGGACCTCAAGGAA
>CAZYEA010000228.1:6303-7879 GCA_964646485.1 uncultured Acidobacteriota bacterium | reverse complement strand
CTTCAATGAGGGCGAGGCGATCTTCGTCGAGGAGCAGAGTCACCACTTTTTCGGTGGCCATGCGGTCGAGGTTCATCGACTTCGGGTTGCGCGACTCGGTCAGGAGGCGCGACCAGTGGGAGTGTGGGAGCTTCTTCGGCACGAAGGGCCCCGACCGGGTGGTGCGGCGCAGCCTCATTGGCGCGGACTCTCGAGGCCTGAAGGGCTGGAGGCGATGGAAGGGATTGCGGACACGGACTGAGAAGCATAAGCCTCCCTGCCAGCGTCGAATGTCACAAACCCGGGACGCCGCGGTCTTACAGGAAGCGTTTGTCGAAGGGTTCCGGCAGCAGCTTCGAGAGGCGGACGGTCTTCTTGTGGCCCTTGAGGTCGGCGGTGTGGACCCAGATATCGCCGCACAATTCCCACAAGACCTGACGGCACGAACCGCAGGGCGGAGTCACGATGTACGAATCCGCCACCACCGCGATGGCCGAGAACTTCCGGAAGCCTTCGGACACCGCCTTGAAGACCGCGATCCGCTCCGCGCACATGGTGAGGCCGTAAGTGGCGCTCTCCACGTTGCAGCCGGTGATGATCTCGCCGTCCACGGTGAGAAGCGCCGCCCCGACTTTGAAGTTCGAGAACGGGGCGAGGGCCAGCGCGCGCGCCTCGCGCGCGTAGTCGGAGAGGCCGGAAAGCGGAGGGGCCGACGTTTTTTTCGAGGTCATTTCATCGACCCGAGCGTCGCCTGCAGGGCGGCGACGAACCGGCCTTCGGCCTTCTTGCTCTCTTCGAGCACCGATTCGTGGGACAGGGTCTCCCCGTGGTCGGAGGCCGCGTTGGTGATGCAGGATATGCCGATCACCTTGAGGCCCATGTGCCGGGCCGCGATGGTCTCGAGCACGGTGGACATGCCCACCGCGTGCGCGCCCATCATCCGGAACATCGCGATCTCCGCCGGGGTCTCATAGCTCGGCCCGAGCAGTCCCACGTAGACCCCTTCGTGAAGGGTCGCCGCGGCTTTCGCGAAACCTGCCACCACCAGGCGCCGAAGTTCGTGGTCGTACGGCTGCGACATGTCGGGGAAGCGCGGGCCGAGCGCCGGATCATTCGGACCCATGAGCGGATTCTTCCCGGTCAGGTTGAGGTGATCGGTGAGGACCATGAAGTCGCCCGGCCGGTAGCCCTTGTTCACCGCACCCGCGGCGTTGGTGAGGATCACGGTTTCGACCCCGAGCCGCCCGAGCACACGCACCGGGTACACCACCTGATGCTCGGTGTAGCCCTCATAGAAATGAACGCGCCCCGACATCACCGCAACCGGCACGCCTGAGACCTCGCCCAGCACCAGTTCGCCCTTGTGACCTTCGGCGGTGGGGCGGGGGAAGTGGGGGATTTCCGCGTAGGGAATCCGCGTGGCCTTCTCGACGGCGTTGCCGAAAGCGGCGAGCCCGGAGCCGAGGACCACTCCGACCCGCGGACCGAGCGGCCCAGGGACCCGGGCGCGGATCGCTGCCACCGCCTCGTCGGCCTGACGCGAGGGCGGGGACATGGGCCCTTGGGAGGGGGCTGAGAGTGGCGTAACCATGTTGGG
>CAZYEA010000228.1:0-6293 GCA_964646485.1 uncultured Acidobacteriota bacterium | reverse complement strand
TGGGGGTTGGCCATCATATGCGCGTTGTTACCGGGCGCGCATGCCCAAATGGCCGGGGTATGCTGCATTCGACCGCGGGCCCGGCCCGAAGGCCCCGACTCACCCTCGATCACCCTCCCTTCGAAGGAGTCTTCGTGACGCAGAACCTCATCTCGTTCTTCGGTCTGTTTGCCCTCATCGGCATCGCCTGGCTCATCTCGGAGGACCGGAAGCGATTCCCCACCCGGGTGGTGGTGTGGGGCCTGATCCTCCAGCTCGGCTTCGGCTTCCTCGTCCTGAAATGGGAGCCGGGCGAGAGGTTCTTCTCGAAGCTCAACGACGTCTTCAACGCCCTCCTCTCCTTCAGCACCGAAGGAGCGAAGTTCGTCTTCGCGTCCCTGGGCAGCAGCGGCCCGGGCTCGCTGCAGGACTACCTGACCCGCGTGGGCAAGCCCTCGGCCGACCCCGCGGTGCAGCAGGCCATTGCCTACGGCACCGTGCCCGGATTCACTTTCGCCTTCCAGGTCCTGCCCACCATCATCTTCTTCTCCGCCCTGCTCTCGATCCTCTACTACCTCGGGATCATGCAGAAGGTGGTCGTGCTCTTCGCGAAGATCATGGCCAAAACCATGAACGTCTCGGGGGCGGAGTCGCTCTCGAACTCCGCCAACATCTTCGTGGGTCAGACCGAAGCGCCCCTCGTGGTCGCTCCCTACATCGAGAAGATGACCCGCTCCGAGCTCATGGCCATCATGGTGGGCGGCTTTTCGAACACCGCGGGCGGCGTGCTCGGGGCCTACGTGCTCATGCTTCAGGGCTACTTTCCCAAGATCGCGGGCCACCTCATCACCGCCTCCCTTCTCTCCGCCCCCGCCGCCTTCATCATCGCCAAGGTGATGGTGCCCGAGAAGGAAGAGCCGCTCACCCGCGGTGAAGTGAAGATGGACGTGAAGGTCCAGGACGCGAACATCCTCGACGCGGTCTCCTCCGGCACCACCGTGGGCTGGAACCTCGCCATCAACGTCGGCGCCATGCTGATCTCATTCGTGGCCATCGCCGCCCTCCTCAACTATTGCTTCGCCTGGTTCGGCGGTTACTTCCGCGACAGCGCGGGGATCGCCCAGTTCGATCTGATGCTCCTCACCGCCTTCGCCGGCCTCGTCTACATGGACCGGGCGAGGCCAATCTCCGAGGACAACGGATGGTGGGCGCTCGCCGCCGTGCTCCTGGCTTCCGCCGCGGCCAAGGCCTTCCTCGGCCCCGCCGCGGGCGCCGCCGTCGGCTTCATCGGCGTCTTCGCCTGGCTCCCTCTCTTCCTGCGGGCGGGCGAGGATCGTGGCTTCGGCAAGGCCGGATACGTGGTGCTTGGGGTGATCGCCCTCATGGCCAACGTGGCTTACTTCGGATTCGGCCCCATGGGGGAGAAGACCGACCTCTCCATGCAGCTCGTGCTCGGCTGGCTCCACTTCCCGATCGCCTTCGTCATGGGCGTGCCGCTTCAGGACTGCCTCGCGGTGGGAAAGCTCCTCGGCGAGAAGCTGATCCTGACCGAGTTCGTGGCCTACCTCGACCTCGCGAACCAGCTCGGCCAGGCCGCGCGCAACGAGATCCCGGCTCTCGACGGCCGTTCGATCGTCATCGTCACCTACGCGCTGTGCGGTTTCGCCAACTTCGCCTCGATCGGCATCCAGATCGGCGGCATGGCCCCCCTCGCCCCTTCGCGCCGCCACGACATCGCGCGCCTGGGCTTCAAGTCGATGGTGGGGGGAGCGCTCGCCACCTTCATGATCGCCTGCATCGCCGGCATCTTCTACGACCCGGCCTCCACCATCGGCCGGGTGCGGTGATCCAGGAAAAAGCCGACTGATGGCGCCCCTTCTCCGGGCGCAGGTGGCGCTCCTCGGCGCCACCGCCGCGTGCGCCACCATCTCCGTGTTTGCCGCCCAGGTCGGGCTCGCCCTCGTGGGCCTGGTGCATCTGGTTCGTACGATCAGGCGCGAGACCCGCGGTTTCACCCTCCCCATCGATGCCGCGGTGGGCGCCTTCGCCATTTGGACCTTCATGTCCGCGGCCTTTGCACCCTCTCCCATCGCTTCTCACGAGAGTGCCAAGAAGCTCGTCCTCTTCCTCCTTCTCTACTTCGCGGCGGAAGCCCTGCGCACCGATGCCTGCCGCGAGATCCTCCTTGACGCCATGCTGATGGGCGGGGTGGCCCTCGCCTCACTCGCGGTGCTTCAGTACCTCTTCCTCGGCTACGACACCATGGACACCCGCCCCCGCTCGTTCCTCGGCCACTACATGACCGCGTCGGGGGTGATCGCGATCCTGCTCATCGTGGCCGCGGAGCGGCTGCTCTCCGAGGCCACGATTCCGCGGGTGTCCGGCCGCTCCCTCGCCGTGTGCGCCCTGCTCGCGGCCATCGCGGCCGGGGTCGCCTTTTCCTACCGCACCGATCTCATGGCCATGGAAGTCGAGCGCCTGGCCATTCTCGCGGTCGGCCTCGTCGCCTTTCGCCGGGCCTATCAGGGGGCGGCCTGGCCCGACCCCACCCTCTCGAACGCCCTCGCCCTCGTCATCGCGCCCATAGGCGCCCTCGCCCTTCTCCTTTCCAAGACGCGTAGCGCCTGGATCGGCGTCGTCGCCGGCCTGGCCGTCCTCGCCTGGCAGAGAAAGCCCCGGCTCCTCCTCTTCCTTCCTGGGATCCTCGGGCTCCTGCTCCTCTTCTCCCCGCGCACCGTGCTCGATCGCCTCACCGTCAGCGACGCCAGCAGCCGCGACCGGTATTACATGTGGCAGGCCGGTCTCGACATGATCATGGACAAGCCGATCTTCGGCCAGGGCACGGGCATGATCCTGAGCGTCTATCCGCGGTTCCGCTGGCAGGGCGCCCCCAATCCCAACGCGCCGCACCTTCACAACAACTTCATCCAGATCGCGGCCGAGCGCGGCCTGCCTTGCCTGGTGTTCCTGTGCTGGTGGCTCTTCCTCCTCGGGCGCGAGGCATGGCGGGTGCGCTCCACCTCGCGCTACGGGCCGCTCGTCCTCGCCGTCCTCGCCGTGACCCTGTCCTCCGGGATGTGTGAATACACTCTGGGCGACTCCGAAATCCTGATGCTCGTCCTCCTCTTAAGCGCCCTGCCCTTCTCCACCCGCTCCTATTCGAAGGAGGCCGAGGTCGCCGACTCCCGCGTTTCGGAGAAGAGTCTCCTCACTGCGGGGGATGCGGACATGGTCCTCGAACAGTGAAGACCCTGCTCGAACCGGCGCGCATCGAAGCCATCCTGCGTTCGCTCAAGGGCGGACGCGTGGTCGTGGTGGGCGATGTGATGCTCGACGTGTTCGTCTTCGGCGAAGTCACTCGGATCTCGCCCGAGGCGCCGGTGCCGGTGGTGAGAGTCACGCGCGAGACCGAGCGGCTCGGCGGAGCCGCGAACGTCGCGCTGAACGTGAAGTCCCTGGGCGGGAAGGTGTCGCTCGTGGGGGTGGTGGGTAACGATGCCGCGGGTCTGCATCTCGCCCGCGCCGCGCGCGCCCGGGGCGTCGATGCCCGGCTGGTGGCCCTGCCGGGGCGGGCAACCACGGTGAAGACGCGCATCATGGCGCACCAGCAGCAGATGGTGCGCACCGACCGCGAGGTGACCGAGGCCATCGACGCGTCGGTGGAGGCGAAGCTCCTGGCCCAGATCGCGAAGGCTCTGACCGCGAACTCGGCCCTCATCGTCTCCGACTACTTCAAGGGTGTGGTCACCCGATCCTTCATGCGCGCGCTCATCGAGCTCGCGCGAGCGCGAGGGGCCCACGTGCTCGTCGATCCCAAGGTCCGGAACATCGCCTTCTTCAAGGGGGCCTGGCTCGTCACCCCCAATCAGAAGGAAGCGGAGCAGATCAGCGGCGTCGCCATTCGCACCGATGCGGACGCCGAGCGGGCCATCCATCGCATTGCGAGGATCGCGGGCAGCGCGGGCGCCCTGGTCACCCGCGGCGAGGAAGGGATGTCGCTCGGCCTGCGCGCGGGAAGGACGTTCTCCTACTGGCACGTGCGGGCGACCGCGCGCGATGTGTTCGACGTCACCGGCGCCGGGGACACCGCGATCGCCACTCTGGCCCTCGCCCTCGTGGCGGGGGCGAAGCCCCACGAGGCGATGGTGCTCTCGAACCTCGCCGCGGGGGTTGCGGTGGGAAAGGTCGGCACCTCGACGGTCACGCCCGCAGAAATCCGCGCGGCTCAGTGAAGGTCTGCATCGTCGGAGCCGGGCCCGCGGGCTCGATGGCGGCTCTGGAGTTCGCGAAGAAAGGCGTCTCGGTTTCGGTCTTCGATCCCTCGCACCCGCGCGAGAAGCCCTGCGGCGGCGGCCTCACCGGGAAAGCCCTGGCCCTTCTGCCTGTGGGCCCGGCTCACGATCCGCTCCCCGCCCGCCGCCTGCAGCGCTGCCGGTTCGACACCGCGCGCGGCCTGATGATCGAACTGGACCTGGGCGAACCCATCGGCACGGTCGCGCGCGCCGAGTTCGACCAGTGGCTGCTGCGGCGCGCGGTGGAGGCGGGCGCGCGTCACTTCAACGATCGCATCACCCGGGTGCATGCGGCGGGCCGGGTGAGAACACTCGCCGGTCTCGAGGAGACCTTTGACCTCGTTGTCGGCGCGGACGGAGCGAACTCGCTGGTGCGCCGCACCTTCCTCACCACCACGCCCAAGGAGCGGCGCTGGATGGCCTGCGGGTGGTACGCGCGCGGCGACTCCGACATGGTGGTTCGCTTCCTGCAAGGCGTCGAGGGCTACCTGTGGCTGTTCCCGCGCGCCGGCCACGTGGGGGTCGGCATCGGCGCGCCGCTCGGAAATCCGCCCACGCGCGAGTTGCTCAACCTGCTCGAGCGCGAGGTGGCGCGCGCGTTTCCAGCCATGGCTCGCGACGTCGACACCCCCTATTACGCTCACACCATTCCTTCCCCCGGCGAGGATGGCGCCACCCTCCGCGAGATGGCGGGGGACACCTGGGCGCTCGTGGGAGACGCCGCCGCCCTCGCCGACCCCATCACCGGCGAAGGCATCTTCTATGCGCTTCGGTCGGGTCAGTTGCTCGCCGAAGTCATCACCGCGGGCGGAACTCCGCGCACCTACGCGGAGCGGGCGATGGAGGAATTCGGCCACGATCTCATGCGCGCGGCCCGGCTCTACAAGCGCTTCTTCGCTCCCGGCTTCACCGACCGCATGCTCGACTACGCCCACCGCTCTCCCGCGCTGTCGCGCGTGCTCGTGGATCTGGTTCTCGGCAAGCAGGACTACATGTCGCTCAAGCGCCGCCTGGTGATGACCCTGCCGAGATTCGGCTGGGACCTCGCCTTGACCGCGATACGACCGAGGCGTACCGTCTAACCCAAGGCCCGGGTGGGCGATTCCTGCGAATGCGGCCTCTTCCCCGGGCAGGAAGGGTGCATGCCATGACCGACCTCACGAAACCCGGTCGAGTTCTTTCCGTCGTCCTCTTCATCGCCGGGCTCGGCGCCGCGGCCAGGGCGGCCGACGAGCCGACGCGCTCGGTCTTCATCACCGCCGGCTCGTTCGAACCGCCCGCGGGTGACGAGAAGGCCCTCGCGGCCAAGGTCAACGATGCCGACAAGGCGCGGAAGGAGCTCGAGAAGAAGCTGAAGGCCGAGTTCGGCAAGAAGCGGGAGGCCTGGCCGCCGGAGAAGGAGGACGAGCTCTATTCACTCGAAGAGGCGATGGCGGTCGCGAATGTGTCCTATGCGTATCGGAAGTTCGATGCGAAGAAGATTCCGGATGCGATCAAGGACCTGACCCGCGCCTCCGAAGGCAAGGGGATGCAGGCGGGAAAGAAGAAGCACATCGTCCTCGCGAGTTCGGCCGCGGATGCCGACGTTCTCGTCGAGGTCCTGGCCCGGCGCAACGAGACGAACGGGGGAGCGCTCGCCGCCACCGACTGCTGGGTCCTGATCAGCGTCGGCCCGGGGGGCAAGACGGACAAGGCGCGTTTCGCGAAGATTCCCGCGAGCTATCGCGCCAAGACCGGCTTCGGCCTCTACGCCTACAAGATCGCGGGCCCAACCGCGGAGCGACCCGCCTTCGTATTCGAGGGCTACAACGGCAACCACACCGCCTTCGGCTGCCACGGCGCCGCCGCGAACGCCGCCTCTAGTGTCGTGGACAAATTCATCGAAGACAACTACGCAACCCTCGGCCCGAAGTAACCCGCTACCCGCTCCCGACCCCGATCCCGACCCCGATCCCGAACCCGCGCAACACCGCGCACGCGTGGCGATGCTGCGGCCGAAGCACCTCGGCTTTTCCCTCACCT
>CAZYEA010000227.1:0-7895 GCA_964646485.1 uncultured Acidobacteriota bacterium | reverse complement strand
ACGAGCGGCTGCATTTAAAGCCGCAGCGAAAAAAATGGGCGTCAAGGTCACGGACATCTATTGGACCCTCGGCAATATGGACGGCGTTCTCGTCTTTGACACCAACGGCACCCCCAAGGCCGCCGAAGCGGTGCTTGCGGAGATCCGGAAGCTCACCGACAAGCCGGTCAAGTACGTGGTGAACTCGCACTGGCATTGGGATCACTGGTACGGGACCGAGGTCTACGCGCGGGCCTTTCCCGGGCTCCACGTCATCACCCACGAGAAGACGCGCGCGCTGATGATGGGCCCCGCCCTCGCCTTCAACCAGCCGGGAATCGATCGAGACCTTCCCGGCTATCTCGACGACCTGAGCCAGCGGGTGGCCACGGCGTCGGCCGCCACGCCGCCGCCCGCGAATCTGGCCCGCATGAAGTCGGCACTGTCGATGGGCCGGTTCTTTCTCGATCAGAAGCGCAGCGTCACCCACACGTTCGCGGACCTCACCTTCACCGAGAGGCTCACCCTCTATCTCGGCGAACGCGAGATTCAGGTCCTGAATTACGGCCGCGCGGTGACTCCGGGCGACGCCCTCCTCTATCTCCCGAAGGAGAAGATCGTGGTGACCGGCGACCTGCTCGTGAACCCGGTGTCGTTCGCGCTCGGCGTCTACCCGACGGGCTGGCTCAACGCACTCGAAAAGATCGACGCTCTCGACGCAACCGTGTGGGTGACCGGTCACGGCGAGCCGCAGCGCGACAAGACGCTTCTTCACGCCACCATGGAAGTGTTCCGCGAACTGCTTCGCCAGGGGAAGGCCTTGAAGGCGAACGGCCTCGATCCCGATCAGGCGAAGGACGTCATCCTGCCGACCCTCAAGGAGCTGCGAACGAAGATCACCCGGGACGATCCGCGACAGAATGAACTCTTCGCCATCTACCTCGTGGATTGGTACCTGCATCGGGTCTATGACGAGTTGAGCGGGCCGCTGAGCGACGCGATCACGCCGCCACCCCCGCGCTGAGCCGGCCCTTCACGCGCGGCGCGCCCCGACGAGCGCCGGTCAGACGGAGCCCTATACTGCCGGCTCTTTCCAGGAGGTTCTCGTGACCGGACTCTCGAGGGTGTTCGCCGCCCTTCTTCTTGTCGGATCCGCCGGCCCCGCTCTCGCCCAGCCGGCTTCGCTCACCCTCGACCAGATCAAGAGCTACCCCTTTCCGAACGAGCTCGCCGCGGCTGCCACCGGAAGCCGCATTGTCTGGGCTTTCAACGAAAGAGGCGTGAGGAACCTCTGGGTGTCCGAGGCGCCCGAATGGAAAGCGCGAAGGCTCACGAGCTACGGGGAGGACGATGGACAGGAGCTGACCTCCGTGGCCCTCTCTGCCGACGGCAGGTATGTGGTCTACGTTCGGGGCGGTGATCACGGTTCCAACTGGGACGACAGCCTGACCGTGAATCCAGGCGGCTCTCCTGCCCCTCTCCCCGTGCAGGTCTGGTCGATTCCTTTTTCCGGGGGCGAGCCCAGGTCCCTGGGGGAAGGAGATCTGCCCGTGGTCTCGCCCAGAGGCGATCGGGTGGCTTTCGAAAAGGACCGCCAGGTTCTGGTGGCGCCCCTCGACGGGTCGACGCCCGCGCGGAAGCTCTTCACCGCCCGAGGTCAGAACGGCAGCGTCGAGTGGTCGCCGGACGGCTCGCGCCTGGCCTTCGTTTCGAACCGCGAGGGCCACGCGCTTCTCGGCATCTACACCGATGAGGCGGCACCGATCCTCTGGGTGGCGCCCAGCACCTCCCGCGACTCGAGCCCGCGGTTTGCGCCGGACGGGAAACGCCTCGCCTTCGTGCGTCGTCCCGGGAACGGCGGAGCGCCCGCCAAAATCCTCGAGCCGCGTCATCAAGCCTGGGAGATCTGGACCGCCGACGCTCAGAGCGGCGAGGGACGAAAGGTGTGGGCGGCCCCCGAGACTCTTCCGGGTTCGTTCCCCACGACCGATGGGCAGGCGAACCTCCACTGGGCCGCGGCCGGCCGCATCGTCTTCCTCTCCTACGAGGATGGCTGGCCGCACCTGTACTCGATCGCGGAGTCCGGCGGTTCGCCTCTGCGGCTGACCAGCGGCGCTTTCATGGCCGAGCACATCAAGCTGAGTGCGGATGGCCGCGCGCTGGTCTTCGCCGCGAACACCGGAGTCACGCCCGACGACATCGACCGCCGGCATGTGGCGAGGGTGTCCGTCGATCGCGCGGGCCACGAGGTCCTGACTCCGGGCACGGGTCTCGAATGGTCGCCGGTGCTGACCGGCGATGGGCAGTGGATCGCCTACATCGGCGCCACCGCGGAGCGCTCACCCTTGCCCATGGTCCGGCCCGCGTCCGGCGGGCCCGCGCGCGCTCTCGCGGAGGACCGGGTGCCCGCCGACTTGAAGGCGGCCGGGCTGGTCACGCCCAGACCCGTGACGTACACGTCCGAAGACGGCCTCGTGATCCACGCGCAGCTCTTCGAGACGCAAGGCGGGCCTTCGAAGAAGCCGGCCGTCGTCTATGTGCACGGCGGCCCGCCGCGTCAGATGCTGCTCGGCTGGCACTACTCGGACTACTACGCGAACGCCTACGCGGAGAATCAGTATCTGGCGAGTCGCGGGTTCGTGGTGCTCGCCATCAATTACCGCCTCGGCATCGGGTACGGCCATGACTTCCACCGCCCGCGCCAGGCGGGAGCCCAGGGAGCGTCGGAGTACAAGGACGTCAAGGCCGCCGGCCTCTTCCTGAAAACGCTGCCCCAGGTGGATCCGGCGCGGATCGGAATCTACGGCGGCTCTTATGGAGGTTTTCTCACCGCCCTCGCCCTCGGGCGCGACTCGGGTCTGTTCGCCGCGGGCGTCGACATCCACGGCGTCCACGATTTCACCACCCCGGATTCGGGTGCGGGGAGCGCTCTCCAGAACCAGATGAGCGGGTCCTTCAAGTTCGAGCCCAACGACCGGGAGGAGGCTCTCGAAGTCGCATGGAAGGCCTCGCCGGTGTCGTCGGTTATGACCTGGCGCTCTCCGGTGCTGCTGATCCACGGCGATGACGACCGCAACGTGCGCTTCACTCAGACCGTAGACCTGGTTCGCCGCCTCGCCGCCCAGGGAGTGCCGTACGAAGAAATCGTGATCGTGGACGACACCCATCACTTCATGCGCCACAAGAACCAGGTCCGGGTCGACGCCGCCATCGCCGAGTTTCTGGAGCGGAAGCTGCAACCTCGGACCGGCGCGCGCTAGCCTTCGGCCATGAAACGAATCGCCCCTCTTCTCCTCGCCGTGCTGGCGTTCGGCGCAACTTCCGTCGAGGCCGCACCCTGTTCGCTTTCAGCGCCCCAGTGCACCGAATGGGTGACCCTGGGCGGCGGGCCGCAGAGGTCGCTCGTCTATCGCTCCTATCCGCTCGAGGTGAAGAACGAGGCCATCACCCGCGTGTTCATCCTCATCCACGGCGCGGGGCGCAACGCCGACAACTACTTCCAATCGGCCATGGCCGCGGCCTTTCTCGCGGGCGCGCTCGACAACACCCTGGTGATCTCTCCGCGCATCGCCTCCAACGACAACGCGGGCTGCCAGGACGCGCTCGGCGAAAACGAGATCAGCTGGCACTGCAACACCTGGCGATCGGGCGGGCCGTCGATCTCTCACCCCGCCGTGACCTCCTTCGACTTCATCGACGAGATCCTGCGCAAGGTGGCGCGTAAGAGCGTATTCCCGAACCTCAAGGCCATCGTGGTCGCGGGACACTCCGCGGGCGGGCAGGTGGTGAACCGCTACGAGATGACGAACCAGGTCCACGACACCCTTGGCGTGCCCGTCTCGTACGTCGTGTCGAATCCCTCGAGCTACGCTTATCCCGACGACGCCCGCCCGACGCCCGCGGCCTGGGCCCTCACCGCGAATCCTCCCGGGTATATCCCCGAGATCGCCCCAAACACCCCCGCCTTCCGGGTATCCGGCGAGGGCCGCAGCTGCACCACCTACGATCAGTGGCCGGCAGGCTTGAACAACCGCACCGGCTATTCCGCGAAGCAGACGGATGCGCAGATAAGGGCCCAGCTCGCGGCGCGACCGACCACGTATCTCCTCGGCGAACTGGACATTCTCCCGCTCGGCGGCTTCGACGGGTCCTGCCCGGCCATGGTTCAGGGCCCGACCCGCCTGGCCCGCGGTCAGGCCTTCTTCAAATACGCGAGCGAGAAGTTCGGGGCGAAACACGCGATCACCATCGTGCCCCTGTGCGGACACAATGCGCGGTGCATGTTCACTTCGGACCCGGCGCTGCCCATCATCTTTCCGCGGTAGCGAGTCACCGCGCGCGCAGCCTGAGAGCGGCGTTGCGGGCGCGGTCGTTGTCGGGTTCAAGCGCCAGCGCGCGGTCGAGGGCGAGGAGGGCCTCGTCCCTGAGCCCAAGCGAGGCGAGCGCTTCCGCGCGCAGGATGTGGCCGATCACCGACCGCGGGTTCAACTCGAGGTGCAGATCGAGAACCGCCTCGGCCTCGCGGGCGCGCCCGTTCTTGAGGAGATCCTGCTCGGCGTAGTGGGGGAGCGACTCTTTGCCTTCGAGCCTTTCGACCTGCGGCCCCGCCGCCCGCACCGCTTTGATCGCGTCGGCGGTCGGGAGGTCGACGATCAGTCCGTGCACGTAGGCCTCGGCGCCGTATTTCGGCTCGAGCCCATGTCCTTCGAGGATGGCGAGGAGATCCCCTTCCAGGGAGGTGCGAGGCGTCTCTACGATCCGGCCCACCTCGGCGCCCTCGCGCAGGACCACGATGGTGGGGGTTCGATGGACCTTTCGGGAAAGCTCGGGGCGGCCCGGCGCCTGCTTGAATTCCATGGGACGGTCGGACAGAGCGATGAGGCGGAGCCGCGATTCGTCGAACCCGCCATCGTCGAGAAGCCGCATGAGGCGCGGGATCTGACGGCGCGAGTCTCCGCACCAGGTGCCGAAGTAGGCCTCGACGGAGACCCCGGCGAGCCGCGGCCGAAGGCTCTCCATGGTCGAAGCCGCGGGCTGGTATCGCGCGTATTGGCCTTCGAACCATTCCGAATACGGAGGCGTCCGCAGGTCGGCTCGCGTCACCGGACCCACCAGAGCGGTAAGGCCCAATGCGCGCGTGACCGGAGAGGAGTGCGCCCAGAGCGCGATGGCGGCGATGGCGAGCCGGCCGGTGAGGCGGCGGTGGTCTCCGAGTCGGAACATTCGAGGGGAGTCTACGGTCGCCTCCACGCGGTTGCCGCGCCGCGCGAGCGAGAATCGCGAAATGAACCCGCGTGAGAAGCCCGTTCTCGACTGCCTCCAGGCCCTCGGCATCCCTTTCGAGAAGCACGATCACCCGCCCGTCGCCACCGTGGCCGAGGCTGAGCTTCATTGGGCGGGCATCGACGCCTCGCACTGCAAGAACCTCTTCCTCCGCAATCAAAAGGGCGACCGGCATTACCTGGTCGTGGTTCCCCACGCGAAGAAGGTGGACCTGCGCGCGGTCGCCGAGGAGATCGGCGACGGGAAGCTCAGCTTCGGGTCGCCGGAGCGGCTCTTGAAGCACCTCGGGCTCCTGCCCGGCTCGGTGTCGCCCTTCGGCCTGCTCAACGACCCGGGCCGACACGTTCGACTCGTCATGGATCTCGATCTCAAGCAGGCGGCCCGCGTTTCCTTCCATCCGAACGAGAACACGTCCACCCTCGTCCTCGCCCGCGCGGATTTCGAACGCTTCCTCCAGCACACGGGACACGAGGCCCGGTTCATCCTGATCTGAGGCGAACCCGAGCGCCGCCCCCAGGCAGGCATAGAATCCGCGCGACAGTTAGGCACGGGCGATGAGACCTTCTGAACCGATTCGTTTGTGCGCCCCGGGCGAGAGGGCCCAGGTTCTTTCCCTTCTTGCCGCCTGCCACCTTCCACAAGAGGGTCTCGCCGACCACTGGGGCACCACGTGGGTGGCCGGGGATCCAAGCGATCGCGGGGGAGTGCTTGGGTCAGTGGCGCTCGAGATCTACGGAAACGCGGCGTTGCTGCGGTCCCTGGCGGCACGGGAGGACCAACGCGGCAAGGGCCTGGGGAGCGCTCTGTTCGACTTCGCCCTTGAGCGGGCAACCGATCGTGGAATCGCAACGGTCGCGCTCCTCACCACCACGGCCGCTCCCTTCTTCGCACGACGCGGCTTCGAAACGGTGTCGCGGGAAGCGCTCTCTCCCTCCCTGCAGGCCTCGGCCGAATTCCGCGGCGCCTGCCCCGCAAGTGCCACCGCCATGCTCCTTCGGCTCGTTCCGGCTGAAAGGTAGATTTCGCGCCATGCCGTGTCACCTCTACTCCATCCGCGACGCGCCCAAGCACGAGTCTTTCCGGGCGCAGCTCCGGGAGTTCGGCATGGACATCGTCCGGTGGGAGGCGCCGCTTCCGGGCGAAGCGGTGGCGGGGAAGATCCCGCCCGATTTCCTGGTCTACACCGCCCGTGACCAGATCATGTTCGCGCTGTGTTCGACGCCGCATACCGAGGCGGCGACCATCGACAGCCGCGTCCGGGAGGACCGGATCACCATCCGGGCCGGCCTCATCACGCGCGGTGATCGAACCTGGCAAGTGGGGCGTGAACGAGTTGAGCTCAAGGGCATGGACGTCACCCTCGTCTATCAGGAGAAGGGGAAGATCATCCGCGGCAGCGGAACCGCTCCGGAGCGATCCATCTCGCTCCTGATCAAGCCCTCGGTGCTGCGGGCCAAGCTCGGCGACCGCGTGGCTCAATTCCCCCAGCCCGTGCGCGACGTCATCATGGGGAAGCGGCCCTTCCACCGCGAGGGCCGGGTCTCGGGCCGGCTGATGTCGGTGATGTCGAGCCTCGACGACCTGCTCAGGCTCTCGCCTACCTTCCTCGACATCCATGCCGAGGCTACCTCGATCGCTTTCCTCGCGGCCGCCCTCGACACCTTGTCCGCCTCGGCGCCCCGGGTCGCGGGGCCGACCCCGGCTGAAGCCGCGCGACTCGAGAACGTCCGGAGCCTGATCGAGGAAAATCCTTCGCGCCACTACGATATCGAGGAGCTTGGCCGGATGGCGGCCATGAATCGCACCAAGCTCCGCGCGGCCTTCAAACTGGTCTACGGGATGACGCTCTCCGACTACCAGACGGCTTCGCGCATGAGGCTCGCCGAACGTCGCCTGCGCACCACCGAACTCTCCCTCGAATCAGTCGCGCACGAAGTCGGCTATGCAAACGCGGCGAGCTTCGTGGTTGCCTATAAAGCCTTCTTCGGCTCCACCCCAGGTCGCGCTCGGAAGCGCTGACGGGCGAGGCCGAAACTACCGGCCATAGCTCTTAATAGATTAGTCAAAGTGCTGTAATTGATACGTTTATCTAAAATCTGATAAAAATACAATAAGATTTCTTGACTGCGTTATCTCTGATTGAATACAATCCGCCTCGAGTTCGATAACTTCGGTCGAGGAGGATCGTCATGAGACAGGACCAGTTCACCGTGCGCGCCCAGGAAGTCATCGCCAATGCGCAGTCGTTGGCGGAAGGCGCCGACCATGCCGAAGTCACGCCCGAGCACTTCCTGAAGGCCGCCCTCGATCAGCAGGGAGGCGTCGTCTCTTCGGCGCTCGAACGTCTCGGTGTCGACACCCAGCAACTGGCGACCGACGTGGATCGGATCCTCGAAGGCCTGCCCCGGCAGACCGGTGGCAAGACCGTCATGTCATCGCGCGTGGATGCGCTGCTCAAGGCCGCGGTCAAGGAGGCGGGCAAGCTCAAGGACCAGTACGTCTCCACCGAACATCTCATCCTCGCGCTCGCCGCCCTCGACACGCGCGGTTCCGAACTCCTCAAGCGCCGGGGCGTGACTCGCGAGAAGCTCGCCGCCGTCCTGCAGCAGATCCGCGGCGCCGAGAAAGCCACC
>CAZYEA010000226.1:0-7939 GCA_964646485.1 uncultured Acidobacteriota bacterium | reverse complement strand
ACGCGGGCCCTCCTGGCCCGCGGACCTATTTCAGGTTCTTGTGGAAGAACTCGATGGTCCGTTTCCACGCGAGATCGGCGTTCGGCTTGTCGAACCTCGGGGTGGTGTCGTTGTTGAAGCCGTGCTGGGCGCCCGGATAGATGAAGCCTTCGTACTTCACGTTGTTCGCCTTCAAGGCCGCCTCGTAAGCCGGCCAGGCCGCGACCAAGCGCTCGTCCTTCTCGCCGTGATGAACGAGAACGGGGCACTTGATGTTCTTCACCTCTTCCGCAGGGGGCGCGCCTCCGTAGAAGGGAACCGCGCCGGCGAGATCGGGGACCTTCGTGGCCAGCATGTTGGCGATGCCGCCGCCATAGCAGAAGCCGACCACCGCGACTTTGCCGGTGGAGTCGCTACGGCCCTTGAGCCAGCCCACCGCGGCCACGAAGTCCTCGCGGGTCTTCGTCTGGTCGAGCTTGGGGAACAATTCGCGCGCCTTGTCCTCGTCGCCTGGATACCCGCCGAGCGGGAAAAGGGCGTCGGGGGCAAAGGCCATGAAGCCTTCGAGCGCGACGCGACGGGCGATATCCTCGATGTGGGGGTTGAGCCCTCGGTTCTCATGCACGACCAGGACCGCGGGGAGCTTGCCCTTCTTGTCGGCCGGGCGCACCAGGTAGCCGCGCATCTTGCCGTACCCCTGCGGCGAGGGGTACTCAACGAACTCCGCGACGATCCGCTTGTCGTCCTTCGCCACCACCTGCGCTTCGGCGAAGCGCGGGGTGAGGGCGTCGAGAATCATGGCGCCGGTCATGCCCGCGATGCCGAACTTGCCCGCGCGGTCGACGAAGGCGCGCCGGTCGATGTCGCCGTGGACGAACTTGTCGAAGAGGTCGTACACACTCTGGTCGAATTCCCTGGGGTTCTTGGGGTCCATGATTCTGTCTCCGGTGTTCACGAAGGGGAAGGGCTGGCGGGATTCCCGCCGGGGTTGCCGGAATCTTCGCACGATCCCGCGAAAGGCTGTGACTTCCCAAAATCCCGCGGCCTCGGCCCATACTCTCCGCCGATGACCTCCTCCGAAACGCCTTCCGCCGCCGCCCCGCGCCATCATTTCTTTCTCGAGAGCCGCGGAGCCTTCGACGATTTCATACAGAGGTGGGAAAGCGGTCGGCTGACTCGCCAGGAGTGGACCCACGGCGCGCACCTCGCCGCGGGCGCTTGTTACGTGATCCGCTTTGGCGAGGGCGCCTCTGATGAACTGAGACGAAGCATCAAACGCCACAACGCCGCGGTGGGAACCCTCGACACCGAGACCTCGGGTTATCACGAGTCGCTCACCCGGTTCTGGGCCGCCGTGGTTTCAAGGTGCGTCTCCGGCCTCACCGATCCCTGGCTCGCCGCGCGCCGCGCGGTGGAGACCTTCGGGGAAGACCGCGATCTCCCGCGGCGGTGCTACAGCTTCGATGTCGTGAAGGACACCCGGGCCCGCGCCTCCTGGGTGCCGCCCGATCTGAACGGGCCTTACTGAGCGCTACTTCGGGAACCGCCCGAGCGCCACCAGCAGGTCGAACTGAGCCTGACGCAGCGAGTCCTCGGCCTGGGCGAGGGCGGTGCCGACGTCCCGCGCGGCGCGCTGGGCTTCGATGACCTCGATGTTGGTGGAAGCGCCCGCGTCGAAGGCGGTGATCGTGATCTTCAGGACTTCGTTCGCCTGCTCGGCGGCGAGGCGCGCGCTCGACAGTACGCGCTCGTAGGCCTCCACCGCGGCGCGGGAATTGCGGACCTCGGAGCGGGCCTGGATCTGCTTCTGGGCGAGGGCGAAGTCCGCGGCCTGGGCGTTCGCCTGTCGCTCGGTCTGAGCGCCCGAGCGTTCGCCGCCGTTGTAGAAGGTCTGCTTCAACTCGAAAGAAAGACGCCACGTCTTCGACCGCTGGAAGAGGCCGGAGGGCGTCAGGTACTGGGGATCGAAGTTCATGGTCACGGTGGGCCACCAGTCCTTCGAACTGCCCGCCTGGACGTTTCGCGCGGCGCGTTGCTCGGCGGTGAGGAGAAGCACGTCGGAGCGCTTGCTCATCCATTCGTCGGCGATGTCGCTCGGGGAGACATCGAAGACCGGCTCGCCCATCGTGTCGACGGGCCCGGCCTCGCCGAGCAGGACGCCGAGCGCCTCCTGAGACCGCCGGAGGCCGAGACGGAAGGTCTCCACCAGGGTCTCGTCGGTCGAGACCACCTGGCCCGCGCGCAACTCGTTCAGCCGGCTCCCAAGACCGCCCTCGCGACGCTTCCGGTTGTAGTCGAACTGCGCGCGCGCGGTGTCGAGCGAGCGCTCGGCGATTTCGACCAGCCGCTTCTGCGCGATCACGGTCAGAAACGCGGCGGCGGTGGCGGAGGCGACCTGTCTTCGGGTGTCGGCGCTCGCCATTCGGGCCACCTCGACCCGGTCCTTGGCTTGCGCGGTCGCGGCCCATTGGGCGGCGGCGAGAAGAGGCACCGAGGCATTCAGTCCGAAGGTCCACTGGTTTCGCGGCTGGACCACGCTCTCGCCGAAGGAGAGGGCCTGGTCGAGGGTGGTGTTGTTGATCGTCCCGGTGACCCGGGGAAGATACGACGAGCGCACCTGCTGCATCAGGCCCTGCGAGCGGAGGATGTTCGCGGCGGCGATGCCGACCGTGGGGTTCTTCTCGAGCGCGCGGCTGACCGCCTGCTCGAAGCCGACCGTCTCCATCGGCGGCGGGGCGACGGGCTGAGCGCCAGCACCCACGGGAGCGAGCAGAGACAGGATGACGAGGATGGCGACGCCGGCGGCCCCCGCTCCGTGGCCGCTTGCCGCGGGAGTCCCGGGCTCGCCTTCGTCTTCCGCATGCGCGCCACGCCCCTTGCCGGGAGCGAGGGTGCGGATGACCACGTACAGCACGGGGATGAAGATGATGGAGAGGATGGTGGAGGCGATCATGCCGCCCGCCACCGTGGTGCCGATGGAGTTGCGTCCCGCCGCCCCCGCGCCGGTGGCGAAGGCCAGGGGCAGGACGCCGAGAATGAAGGCGAGCGAGGTCATGAGGATGGGCCGCAGCCTGATCCGCGCCGCCTCGACCGCCGCGTCCACGATGGAGAAGCCCCGCCCGCGGAGTTGTTCGGCGAACTCGACGATGAGGATCGAGTTTTTGGCGGCAAGTCCAATGAGCAGGATCAGGCCCACCTGGCAGAACACGTCGTTGGTGAAGCCGCGCACGAGCTGAGCGGACAGCGCGCCGAAGATGGCGAGGGGCACGCCCAGGAGAATGATCAGGGGCAGGATGAACGACTCGTACTGCGCGGCCAGCACCAGGTAGACGAGAACCACGCTGAGGGCGAAGATGGCGCCCGCCTGGGAGCCGGACTTGATCTCTTCGAGCGACTGTCCCGACCACGCGTAGGAGTAGCCCGAAGGAAGCTTCTTCGCGAGTTCCTCCATGGCGGCAAGGGCCTGGCCGGAACTCACACCCGGGCCGGGGCTGCCCGTGATCTCGGCGGACCGGAACAGGTTGTAGTGGCTGATGACCTGAGGCGCCGTGGTTTCGCGCAGCTTCACCACCGAGTCGAGCGAGACCATCTTTCCGTCGGCGCCGCGGGCGTAGAGCTGCCGGAGGTCGCGCGGCCCCGAGCGGAACTGCTGGTCGGCCTGGACGTAGACGCGATAGGCGCGATTGTTGAAGTCGAAGTCATTCACGTATTGCGACCCCAGGAAGACCTGCAGCGCGTCGGTCACTTCCTGCAGGGGAAGGCCGAGGCTGCGCGCCTTGTCGCGGTCGATGTCGACCACGAGCTGGGGATCGTCGGCCCGGAAACTCGCGAAGAGGCCCTGCACCTTGCCCCCCTGCATGGCCTCGCCGATGAGGCCGCCCATGGTGGCGGCGAGTCCGTCGAGGTTGGGGGCGCCCGTCTGGTCGAGGAGTTCGAACTGGAACCCGGCGAAAGTGGACAGGCCCTGAATGGCGGGCGGCGGAAAGGACACGACGATGGCGCCCGGGATCATGAAGAGCGGCCCGCGCAGCCGGTTGAGAACCGCGTTCAGCGAGTGCTCGGGTCCGGGGCGATCCTCGTAGTTCTTGAGCCTGGTGAAGATCATCCCGTTGTTGGGAGCGGCGCCCGAGAAGCTGAAGCCCATGACCGAGAAGGTGGCCATGACGTCTGGATCCTTCAACATGATCTGCTCGGCCTGCTCGGCGATCTTGTTCGAGTACTCGAGCGAGGCGCCCGCCGGGGCCTGGACCAGGGTCATGATGTAGCCCTCGTCTTCTTCGGGCACGAAGGCCGAAGGCACGATCCGGTAGACGCCCCAGGTGGCGAGCAGGCTGCCGAGGAAGAGCACGATCATGGCGGCGCGGAGGCCCATGGCCCTTCGCGCGAACGCGGCATAGGCGGCGGTGCCCCGGTCGACCAGGCGGTTGAAGGCGGAGAAGAAGCGACCGTGGGTGTGGCTCTCCTTGTCGAGGAGGAGGGCGGAGAGGGCCGGGGTCAGGGTGACCGCGTTGAACACCGACAAGACGACGGCGAAGGCGATGGTGAGCGAGAACTGCTGGTAGAGCCTTCCCGTGACGCCGGGGAAGAAAGCCACCGGCACGAAGACCGAGACCAGGACGATGCCGATGACGATGACCGCGCCGAATACTTCCCGCATGGCGTCTATGGCCGCCCGTCTGGCCGTCTTGTGGTACTCGCTCATGTGCCGTTCGATGTTCTCGATGACCACGATGGCGTCGTCGACCACGATGCCGGTGGCGAGGACGATGCCGAACAGGGTGAGGGTGTTGATCGAGAAGTTGAAGAGCTTGATGAAGGCGAAGGTGCCGATCAGGGACACCGGGATGGTGATGGCGGGAATGACCGTGCTTCGCCAGTTCTGGAGGAACAGGAACATCACCAGGATGACGAGCACGATGGCCTCGGCCAGGGTCTTCACCACCTCGATGATCGACTCGCGCACCACCACCACGTTGTCGAAGGCCACCCGCCACTCGAGCCCGGGAGGGAAGCTCTTCTCGAGCCTCGCCATCTCGGCCATGACCCCGTTGAAGACATCGATGGCGTTGGCCGAGGGAAGGAGGGTGATGCCGACGCCCTGGGCCTCGAGGCCCATGAAGCGCAGGTTCGAGGCGTAGGTCTCGGCCCCGAGCTCCACCCGTCCCACGTCCTTCACCCGCACCATGGCTCCGTCCTTGCCCACCTTCACCACCACATCCTCGAACTGACTGGCTTCGGAGAGGCGGCCCATCGCGCGCACGCTGATGGTGAACGACTGATCGGCGGCCGAGGGGGCATCGCCCAGAGCGCCCGCCGCCACCTGCACGTTCTGCTCGCGCAGGGCCGACACCACCTCGGCGGCCGTGATCTTCCGTCCCGCGAGCTTCGCGGGGTCGAGCCACAGGCGCATGGCGAACTTGCGTTCGCCGAAGATGAGGACGTCGCCCACGCCCTTGACCCGCTTGACCGCATCGCGCACGTAGAGGTCGATGTAGTTGCTGATGAACTGGGAGGTGTAGCGGTTGTCCTTCGAGAAGAAACCGAGGCCGCCCATGAAGCCGGTGGTGTTCTTGACCACGCTGATGCCGTTGGTTCGCACCTCCGTGGGCATCCGTCCCAGCGTCTGGTTCACCCGGTTCTGCACTTCGACCGCGGCGAGGTCGATGTCGCGGTCGATGTCGAAGGTGACGTTGATGGTGGCGAAACCGCTGTTGGTGCTGGAGGACGTGATGTACGCCATGCCTTCCACCCCGTTGATGGCCTGTTCGAGGGGAGTGGTGACCGCGCTCTCGACCGACTGGGCATTGGCACCCGTGTAGATCGCGGTGACGGTGATGGAGGGGGGAGCAAGATCAGGGTAGCGCGCGATGGGCAGGGTCGGGATCGCGACCGCCCCCGCAAGAATGATGAGGAGCGAGCAGACCGTCGAGAGGACGGGCCTTCGAATGAAGACGTCAGCGAGCATGGCTTACTGACCCTTCGTCGGTTCGGGCTTGGCCGGGGGCGCCGGAGCCACCGGAGCCCCGTCGGCGATCTTCTGGAGGCCGGCGACGATGAGCTGTTCGCCCGGATCGAGCCCCTTCAGCACCACGTACTCGTTTCCGATGATGTCGCCGAGCTGGACCGGATGCTGCTTGGCCACGAGGCCGCCCTTGCCGTCCTTCTCGGCCACGTACGCGAAGTACTGGCCGTTCACGCGGGTCACCGAGGTGACGGGGACGGTGAGCCCTTGATCGGCCCGCCACACCAGGCGCACCCTTATGAACTGGTCGGCATGGAACTTCCCGCGTCCCTCGACGAGGGCGGCCTTGGCCAGGAGGGTTTGGGTGGCCTCGTCGACGTTAGGCGACACGAAGCTCACCTTGTTGGTGGCGATGACGGCTCCGTTGTCCATGATGCGAACCGGAATCCCGACCTTGAGGTCCCTGGCCTGGGCTACGGGCACACTGACGTAGATCTCGAGCGCGTCGTTCTCATCCACGGTGGTGAGCATGGTTCCCGTGGTCACGCGATCGCCCACCCGCACCGGGATGTCGCCCACGACCCCGGCCGCCGGCGCGGTGACCCGGTAGTAGGCGAGTTGGGCGCGCTGTTGCTGGACCTGGTCGTCCATAGCCTTGAGCTGCGCCTCGCTGGTGCGAAGCGCCGTATCCGCCTCCTCGGCGTCGCGCTGGCTGGCCGCTCCCGCCTCGAAGAGCTTCTTCGTCCTCGCCGCCTGCTGGCGCGCATACTCGACTTCGGCCGCGCGCATGGCCCGCATCGATTGCTGGGAGGCGACCATGGCCTGCTGCGGAGCAGAGTCGACCTCGAAGAGCAGGGCGCCCGGGGCCACCCTCTCGCCCGATCGCACCGCGATGCGGGTGATGAAACCCTCCACCTGAGGGTTGATGGTGGCGGACCGGCGCGACTTGAGGGTGGCCACGAACTCGGTGGTCTGCTCCACCGGCTTGGGCGAGAGAGTGGTGATCTCGACCGCCATCGGCGGCATGCCACCGCCGGGCCCGCCGGGACCTCCCTGAGGCGCACCGCCGCAAGCGGTCAGTAAGGCAAGGCTCGATAGCGCCACCCGGCGCCGGATGTCCGTTTCAAAGACAGTCATGGTTCCCCCAAGGAAATCTGATGCCGCAGGCTAGGCGGCGATATATGACAATGAGCGTCATATTCGCGCGGACGATGCGGTCGGGCGATTTGCGCGCCCCGGTCGCCCAAGATCCAGACGTCCGCTCCATCCGGATTGTTCAAGAGGATAGCCCCTCGGGTCGGGTGGTCGTTATGAGCGCCCCTTCTCACCCCCTGTGGCGCCCGAGACACAGAATCCATCCGGGCTTGCTAGGATCCTGCCCTTAATGCGCGAACGCATCCTCATCGTCGATGACGAAGCCGGAGTTCGGGCGTCGCTCTCGGGGATCCTGACCGATGAGGGATACCGGGTGGACGCGGTGGAGACGGGCGAAGCCGGGGTCAAGGCGGTTGAATCGAACCGTTACGAACTGGCTTTGCTGGACGTCTGGCTTCCCGGCATCGACGGCATCGAGACCCTGACCCGCATTCAGGCGATTGATCCCGACCTGCCCGTGGTGGTGATCTCGGGCCACGGGACGGTCGAGACCGCGGTGAAGGCAGTCCGCCTCGGGGCCGCCGACTTCATCGAAAAGCCGCTCTCCCTCGAACGCATCCTGCTCGCAGTTTCGAACTCGCTGCGCCGCCGCAAGCTGGAGCAGGAAGTCCGCGCCCTCAAGGCCGAGGTCGAGCAGAAGCACCAGATCATCGGGGACAGCGAGGCGGTTCAAGAACTTCGACGGGTGATCGCCCAGGCCGCGCCCAGCAACGGCCGCGTCCTCATCACCGGCGAGAACGGCACGGGCAAGGAGCTGGTGGCCCGGGGCATCCACCAGCAGAGCCTGCGCAGCGGCGGCCCGTTCGTCGAGGTGAATTGCGCGGCCATCCCCGAGGAACTGAT
>CAZYEA010000225.1:2869-8044 GCA_964646485.1 uncultured Acidobacteriota bacterium | reverse complement strand
ACGTGGCCCTTCACTTCCTGGGCCGGCAGGGGCGAAACCGCGGGCGCGCCTTCCGAGGCCACGGCCTCGAGGGGCTCGGACAGAATGGCCTGAAGCCGCTCGATCGCCACCAGCGCGTCGGCGAACTGGCCGGCCAGGGCCACCACCATATAAATAGGGCCGTTCAGGAAACCGAGGAGCAGCAAGAAGGTAGTAAGGCCGCCGAGAGTGAGCCGGCCCTGTTGAATCTCGGAAAGGGCCATGGACATGAGGCCAATGCCGAGGCCGCCCACGAGCGCGGTGCTCCAGAACGAGAAGACGCGGTTGTTGGCCGCCATCTCGATGGCGTTGTCGCGCATGGCCGCGATCGAGGCGGCCATGGCCGCACTTTCACGCTCCTCGGCGCGGTAGGCCTTGATCACACGGATTCCCGAAAGCGCCTCGCTCAGGCGGCCGCTCGTCTCCGCGAGAAGCTTCGCCCGCTCACCGTAAGCACCCGCCACGCCCCAGAAGGCCCAGGTGAGAAGAGCCACGAAAGCGAGGAGGGCCACGAGCGCCACCAGGGTGAGGCGCGGCGAAATCGTCCACATGTAGACGGCGGAGAAAAGCGCGAAGAAGACGCCGCCCGCGAAATCGATGAAGCCCGAGCCGATCAGGATCCGCAGCGCCTCGATGTCGTGAAGGACGCGGGGCAGGAGGGCTCCCGTGCGATTCCTGTCGAAGAAGGGCACGGCCAGACGGATCAGGTGAGCGATCCCACGCGTGCGCAGGTCGGCCACGAGTTCAATGGTGCGCACGGTGAGGACGCGAAAGAGCAGGTAGGAACACATCGCCTGGACCATGGCGGCGGCTACCACCCCCACCAGAACCAGGCGCATCTTCTCGGGCTCTGACCCGCTCACCACGTCGTCGATGAAGATGCGGGCGGCCGCGGGGAGCACGAGACCGGCGGCGCGGGAGAAAAGGATGAGCACGAGGCCAAGGCCGAGAGCGGGAAGCCGCGGCCGCACCAGGATCCAGGCCAGGGGCAGAACCTCCCTCAGTCGTTCGATCCGGCTCTTCTTCGGCTTGTTGGCGTCCACCGGCTCGTCCTGGTGGTGACGCCGTCGCATCCCTCTCATCTCGCAGGCACGACTCTAACGGGCTTGCCCGGGCTCGCGGGTTCAGGCCCCGCCGGCGATGGGTCAGAAGGGGAAGCCGATCGCGAACCAGGGGATGGTGGCCCGCTCACCGGTGAGGCCAAACCCCACTCCCCCCTGAAGGGTCACGGGGATGCGGTGACCCAGGAACAAGTCGGCGCCGAGCCCGAGAGACGCGCCCACCCGCGCCGTGCCGAGGTCCAACGAGCCCGACGAGACCACCGCCGCATCGAGCCCCGCGCTCGCGTGCAGGTGACGGACGAAGAAGGGGAGGGCGCGGAGGCCGCGCTGGGGATGCCCGAGAGGGACGCGCACTTCGAGGTTGCCGAAAACGAGGCGGCGTCCGAAGCGGGAGGCATCCGCCGCCTGGGGCGCCTCGTAGCCGCGAAGCACCGCGGGCTCGTCTCCCACGGGATCGAGGAGGGCCGGGCTCGCGAGACCTCCGATCGCGAAGGCATTGCGGGGCACGCGAGGGCCGAAGGCCCAGCCCGCGCCGAGCCGGGAGACGAGAACGCTCGGTCCGAGGCTCGTGTATGCGGTGAGGTCGAGGACGGCCTTTCCGAAATCGAGATCGCTGCCGAACGCCTTCAACTGACGGGCCAGAGCGGCGCGCACCCGCACGCCGTCCCGGGGCGAGATCGACATCGGGTACTGCCGGGTCGAATCGAGCTGCCAGGCGAGGGCGAGGAGGCCCGTGTCCAGGGTTCCTCCAACGAGCTCCTCGCGACGCCGACGCGCGATGAGGCTCAGAGTCTGAGCGCGCAGAACGGAACGCTCGATCGGGAAATCGATGGAGAGCTGGCCCTCCCTCAGGTCGAGTGGGCCCGCACTCGAAGGCGAAGACTCGGCCCGCCCGAGGAAGGTGAGCGTCGGGGTGAACCGGTCGTAGCGCAGGTAGGCAAGAAGGTTCGGCTTTTGCACTTCCGTGCCCCAGCTTCCCGCAATTCCGTAGGCGGTGCGCAGGAGCGGATCGACGGATGCCGTAACCAGGCCCACGCGCCATTCATCCGACACCACCTCTGCGAAGGGCGACACGAATCTCGGGCGCAGGGCTCCGAGCGGGCGGTACGGGGACGAAGGCCCGGCGAAGGGCTCAGGCTCCAGCACGGGGGCCGGATAGTTGTCGGGAAAAGGGGAGACAGGGGCCCCTTCCGCGAAACCCACGCGCGCAATGTCGTAACCCCGCGCGGAGTAATGGGCGTAGAACACGCGGCGAGCGGCCGGGTCGACCTCGGGCGCGAATGCATTGTCCGGAGACCCCTGCAGGCTTCTCAGGTCCGAGCCGTCGCGATCCACCAGGAAAAGTCGAAACGATTCCGCCTCCCGGTCCGAGCGGAAGATCACGGTGTCGTTGTCGACCCAGGCCGGCTCGGCATCGAGCGCGCGGTCCCGGGTGAGCGGACGGAGGGCTCCGCTGAAAGGCTCCACGAGTACGAGATCGAGAAAGCCGCCCTGAAGGCGAGCAGCCACGATGGCGTCGCCCCGTGGGGAGAATCGAGGGTGAGACCACTCGGTTCCGGTGGAGGAGGCGGTCAGGACGCGGACCGCGCCGCTCTCGGAGAGGATGGAGAGCTCGGAACGATCGGCCATTCGCTGAACGAAGACGATCGGGATTCCCGAATCGGCGGACGGCCCCGCGTCGGGGTCGCTCGCCCGGAGCCCGCGGGTCAGGCGCTTCCGCGCTCCCGTCCGCACGTCCACGCGATACAGATCGGATCGTGATTCGAATTTGCGGAACTGGTTCGTCTCGTCGAAGACGATGAAGGAACCGTCGCGCGACCACGAGAGGTTCGAGCCCGAGATCCGGGAGGTGAGCCGTCGGTCGCGGGAGCCATCGGGATTCATCAGGCGAATCTCCCCCAGACGGTCGAGGGTGCGGCTCGTGTACGCGAGGGTCGATCCGTCGGGCGAGAGCCGCGGAGAGGTCTGCACCGCGCCCCGAAGCGTGAGCAGGTCGGGCGTACCGAACGCGCGCAGGGAGGCGACGCGCTGCGCCGCGAAGGCTCGCCACAACGGGGTCAGGCTCCGGCCGATCGTCTTCCGAAACGTCTTCTCGTCCAGATAGGGCCGAAGCGAGGCGCCGTGCGCGAGGGCGATATCGCGGGTCGATCCCTCACCGAACTCGGTCTCCACGAAACGCAGGAACTCCTCGCCGAAGAGATAGGGCGCGTTCCCGAGCGGCCAGAGATCGAGACCCAGAGTGGCCTCGTCGATCCGCGCGAGCTGACCGGCGCGGGCGGCCTCGTCGACCACCATTTTCGTCATGACCTGCCGGCCCCTTCCGAAGGCGGTCCCCCGGGTTTCTTCGCGAACCGCGAGACCTTCGATGAACCAGGAGGGTTGAAGCACGTTCGGAAACAGGAACGGAGCGCGACCGAAGAGACGACGACCGATGCCGTAGATCCCTCCCGCCTGCTCGAGGTGGACGATGTGGGTGAGCTCGTGGGTGATCACGAGGCGCAGCCACGATTCGGTGGGCCCGGTGTCGGCTCCGTCGAAGGATGCGACCCGGATCTCGACCAGGGGATACGGAAAGGAGGTGGCCGAGCCGTTCGGAGCGTCAAAGGCGTCGTGAACCACCACATCGAGGCTCGGGATCCGGACCCGGTAGCGCCCCTCGAGAGTCGGCAGAATCTCGAGAACGAGCGCCATGGTTCTCCGCGCCGCCTTCTCGACCTCGCGGTGGAAGTGAACCTTGATCCTCCCTGCTTCCAGGGAGTTGAAGCGGTAGCGGGGCGGCCTCGAGGCGGCTCCCGCCACAGTCGACAGCAACAGGAGCAGTACGACAAGGCGGCGGGCCGAAGCCGATCTCAGACCTCTTCGAAGACGCACAGCGGATTCTCTCACTCGCGCCTTCGGGGATTCAGGGTTAGATTCTCCTGTCCGGTTTCCCGGAGTTCCATGTTCTTCACGAAGGCGCGCCGTGCCTGAACGACCCCTGCCGCCGATCTGGAAGGGTCCGAGCGGCCCCATTCCGACGCGGGCCGAGCTGGGCCTCGATCGGGACGGGCCTCCGCCCGGAGCCTCGACCGGCCTGCTCGCCTCGATCCTCAATTCGACCGCCGATGGGCTCCTCGTCATCGATCTGGCCGGGAAAGTCCTGGCCTGGAACGACATGTTCGTGACCATGTGGAATCTGCCCAAGGCCGCGATGGAGGGGAATCAGGAGGATGGGGCGATCGGCGCGGTCCTGAATCAGTTGCGCGACCCCGAGGGTTTTCTGAACCAGATCCGCGAGCTCTACGCCCATCCCGAGGAAGAGAGTTTCGAAACCCTCTCTCTGAAGGACGGCCGCATCTTCGAGCGGTTCTCGCGGCCGCTCGGTCCGAAGACGCACATCCAGGGGCGGGTGTGGAGCTTCCGCGACGCCACGGTCAGACGCACCGCGGAGCGGTCACTGCGCGAGAGCGAGATGCGGTTCCGCGCCTTCGCGGAGGGCGCTGCCTGCGCCCTCCTCATCTATCGCGGGGAGGAAATCGTCTTCGCGAACCGCTGGGCCCGGGATGTGCTGGGCGAAATCCTGGGCCGTCCCTTCTGGGAGCGCGCGCACCCGGACGACGTCGGAGTCATCCAGGCCCACGGCCGGGCCCGCTCCCGCCGCGACGCCATCGCGGGGCATTTCGACGTCCGCTTCATCGACCGGGAGAACGCGGTGCGCTGGTTCGAAGTGACCGAGACTTCGATCGAGCTCGACGGGCAGCCGGCGGTGCTCGCCACCGCCTACGACATCACCAAGCGCAAGGAGGCCGAGGACCGCACCCGTCACGTGGCCTTCCATGACGCCCTGACCGACCTCCCCAACCGCGCTCTGTTCGTCGACCGCGCCGAAGCCGCCCTCGCCCTGGTCCGTCGGGAAGGAGGCCAGGTGGGCGTGATCCTGCTCGACGTCGATCGCTTCAAGAACGTCAACGACTCCCTCGGCCACGACGCGGGCGACGAGCTGATCAAGCGCAGCGCCGACCGGTTGCGCGAGGCCCTGCGCGGGTCGGACACGGTGGCACGGCTGGGGGGCGATGAGGTCGCGATCCTCCTGCCGGGCCTGCGGTCGGACGAGACC
>CAZYEA010000225.1:0-2859 GCA_964646485.1 uncultured Acidobacteriota bacterium | reverse complement strand
GACCTGGACCGGTTCAAGGATCTCAACGACACCCTGGGCCACGCCGCCGGCGCCCAGTTGCTGAAGCAGTGCGGGAATCGCCTGCTGCGCATCGCGGACCCCTCGGACACGGTGGCGAGGCTGGGCGGCGACGAGTTCGCCATCCTGCTCCCCGGGCTCAAGTCCGACGAGACCGTGCGGGTGGCGCGGAAGCTCCTCGAAGCCATGCGCCAGCCCTTCCTGGTGGCCGGGCGCGAACTGCGGGTGAGCGCGAGTCTCGGCCTCGCCATCGGTCCCCAGGACGGCGAGGACGTCCAGACCCTGGTGAAGAGCGCGGACACCGCGATGTATCGCGCCAAGGACTCGGGCCGCGACCGCCTCCAGCTCTTCGACCCCACCATGAATCAAGCGGCGATCCGCCTGCTCGAGCTGGAAAACGAGATTCACGAGGGACTCGCCCACCACGAGTTCCTTCTCTACTACCAGCCCATCCTCCGCGCGGTCACCGGGGAGTTGTGCGGCCTCGAAGCCCTGATCCGCTGGCGGCGCCCCGACGGCACCCTGCGCGAGCCCGACGATTTCGTGCCCGTGGCCGAGGCCACGGGGCTCATCCAGCCTCTCGGTCTGTTCGTGCTCCAGACCGCTTGCCTGGACATCGCGCAAATCCGCGCCACCCTGGGCATCCCCCTCAGAGTCTCGGTCAACATCTCCGCGTCGCAGATCCGGGAGCCGAACATCATTCCCATCGTGGCCAGTTCCCTCCGCGCCGCCCGCCTCGATGCCTCCGCCCTCGAACTCGAAATCACCGAATCCTCGGCGCTGCAGGGGCAGGAAAGGACGCTCGAGGCCCTGCGCGAGCTGGTGGCCATGGGCGTCGCTATCAGCCTCGACGACTTCGGCACCGGCTACGCGTCCCTCGACCTGCTGCGCCGCCTCCCCATCAAGCGCATCAAGATCGACCGCACCTTCGTGCAGGACGTCGGCTCCGACCGGGTGGACGAGGCTATCGCGTCGGCCACCATCGCCCTCGCCCATCAGCTCGACCTGGAGGTGGTGGGTGAAGGGGTGGAGACCGAGTTCCAGAAAAATTTCCTCGAGACCCAGGGCTGTGACCTGCTTCAGGGCCACCTTCTGGGGCGGCCGATGCCGCGCGAAGAAGTGATCCGCGTGCTCGAGGACAAGAGACACCGCGAAGGAGCCGCCTGAGGTGACCCCCGGGAAATCGAAGAAGAAGAAGATCCGCATCATCGGCGCGCCTCTCGACCTCGGCGCCGGACACCGCGGCGTCGACATGGGGCCCTCCGCCTTTCGGGTGGCTGGAATCCACAAGGCGGTGCGCCACCTCGGAATCCCCGTGGAAGATTTCGGCGACATCGAAGCGCACGTCGCGGAGACCCGCGATCCGGGAAACCCGAAGCTCAAGTACCTGAAGGAGATCCGCGCCACCTGCGTGACCCTGCGCAATGTGGTTGCGCGCACCCTGGACGACGGGGTGATGCCCGTGGTCCTGGGCGGCGATCATTCGATCGCCATGGGCACCATCGCCGGGGTCTCGCGCCACTTCCGGAGGAAGAAGGAGAAGGCGGGACTCGTCTGGTTCGACGCGCACGCCGACGCGAACACCGAGCACACTTCGCCGACCGGCAACATCCATGGGATGCCCATGGCGGTGTGCCTGGGTCTGGGGGCGGAGGAGTTGCTCTCGATCCATGACGCCCGGGGCCCGATGATCGAGGGCGAGCGGGCGGCCATCGTCGGACTGCGGTCCGTCGACATCAAGGAGCGCGCGAACGTGGCTGAGGTGGGAATCGGCGCCTTCACCATGCGCCACCTCGACGAACGCGGCATGCGCGCGGTGATGGAGGAGGCGATCCAGCGGGCCCTGAACGGCACGGGCGGCGTCCATGTCAGCATCGACCTCGACGCCGTCGATCCCGACGAGGCGCCCGGGGTGGGCACGCCGAGTCCGGGAGGCATCGGCTATCGCGAGATGCATCTCGCCATGGAGATGCTCGCAGACACGAATCGCGTGTGCTCGGTGGAACTGGTCGAGGTGAATCCCATCCTCGATCGCGCCAACCAGACCGCCAAGCTCGGCATCGAACTCCTCTGCTCGCTCCTGGGCAAGAAGATCCTGTGAAGGGTTTCCGTTTCTCCTGCGACGCCGAGGCGGTGTTCGGCGATCTCGACGCCATGGGGCACGTCAACAACGTGGTCTACCTGAAGTGGATCGAGACCGCGCGCATCGCCTACTGGATCCGGGTCACCGGACAGAAGCCTCACACCGGGCTTCCCGAGAAGGGCGGAGCGTCGCATGAGCCGGGCCCTGGGATCATGGCCGGCGTCCTCATCGACATGATCCTGGCCCGCACCGAGATCGACTACAAGTCGCCGGTGAGCTACGGAGAGAAGCTCGAGGTGTTCGTGCGCACCTCGCTGATCAAGCGCTCCTCGATGGTGTTCGAGTACGTGGTGGCCGCGAAGTCCGACGCCCGGCTGGTGGCGGAGGCGAAGACGGTTGTGGTCTGCTACGAATACAGCCTCCTGCGCTCGAAGCCGGTGAGCCAGGAGATGAAGGCCGCGATCCTGGCTCTGGATCCGGACGCGCGCGTCGAAATCTAGAGAAAGCGCCGGCCCAACACGTTTCGTCCGGGGAGTCCAAAAAGTCACCATGCTGAAACCCGCGGTTCTCGCCCTCGACCAGGGCACCACCTCCTCGCGCGCCATCGTCTTCGGTCGCGAAGGCCTACCCCTCGCCACCTCTCAGCTCGAGTTCGAGCAGATCTATCCGAAGCCCGGCGATGTCGAACACGATCCCGAGGCGATCTGGAACACCCAGCTCCAGACCGCGAAGGAGGCGATCACCCGGGCGAACGTGCC
>CAZYEA010000224.1:0-8115 GCA_964646485.1 uncultured Acidobacteriota bacterium | reverse complement strand
GGCATCTTGAAATCCGTGAAGACGAAGTCGTAGGGGTTCTTGCGGACGAGGCCAAGAGCCTCGGGACCGGTCAGCACGGTGTCGACCGAGTAGCCCGCCACCACCAGAATCTTGCGGAAGCTGTCGAGGATGACGGACTCGTCGTCGACCGCCAGGATGCGGGCTTTGGGATTGTGGACCTCGACGCGCTTGAGGGATTTCGCCTCGTCGGCGAATTCGAGACGCAGGCCGACGGCGAGGGCCTCTTCCCGGGCGCGGCGGGCCTTCCCCTCCTCCAGCCGCTTCAAGGTGACCCGCAGCAGGAGATCCACCGCGACGAACACCACGAAGGTGACAAGGACGATCAGGACGACCATGTTGGAATCTCCTATCGGTAGGCAAACACCATCGCGTAGACAATCCAGAACACGATGCCGGTCCCGACCGTGAGGGCCGTCCACGCGAAGGCGCGAATGGTCCGGATCACGACCGGCTGGTAGGGCTCGACCAGGTTCTCTTCGAGCTTGCCCGCGGCCACCAGGGCCTCGTATTCGGCGGGCTTGTCGCGGCGGAACTCCGCGATCGGCATCCTCCCCGTGAACACCACGGTGTCCATCGGAAACTTTTCGGGCCGGAGGTGAGTGTTGAAGAAGTGAACGGTGAAGATGAAGCCGGTCGCGAGCAGGGCCTCGTCGGAGTGGATGATGGTCGCGATGTTGATGAGGGAGCCGGGCAGGATCCTCGTGAAGAAGACGGGGAACCAGAGCATGAGGCCGGTGGAGCCGATCACGAAGATGCCCCAGAAGACCGCGAAGTAGTCGAACTTCTCCCAGTACGTCCAGCGCCCGTAACGCGGGCGGGGGCCGGTGCCCACGAACCACTTGATCGTGCCGATGAACTCGGTGAGATCGCGGCGGTTGAAGAGAAGGGAGCCCGGGCCGAAGATGAGCTTGATCAGCGAGCCCCCATGCTCCTTGATCCTCTTGCGATTCAGATCCCAGAGATGGGTGACGAACAGGCCGAACATCAGGGTGGCGGCCGCCCGGTGGATGAAGCCCGCACCCTCGTAGCCGCCGAGCCTTCGCGCCACGAAGGCGGCCCAGGTGGTGTAGGAGAACTTCAGGGTGAGCCCGGTCATGGCCAGGCTGATGAAGCTCACGATCATGGTGATGTGGAGCGCGCGGTCGAGCCTGGTGAACCGCTGGTACTGGAGCTTGAAACGGCGCTGGCCCTCCATGATCGCTAGCTCCTCTCCTCGTCCTTCGCGGCCTCGGCCGCCCGCTCTTCGGCCTCTTCTTCCGCCTTCAGCTCACGGCGCATCTGCAGGGCGCGCGGAATCCACAGCGCGGTATGGATGCCGCCCACCAGGAACGTGCCGGCGAGGAGACCGGTCATGCCCCAGAAGGTCCAGAAGAGCCACGGGTACTTCTGGGGATCGTGGTGGGTCGCGTGGCTCAGGTACCCCGCGAATCGTCGGGTGGCGCCTTCGTGGCACTTCTGGCAGGTCCCGACTACGTTCTCGCGGGAGAGGTGCGAGCGCGGGTCGGTGACCTTCTGGATGTCGTGCGCGCCGTGGCAGTCGTAGCACTTGGCCGTCTTCGAATACCCAAGCTGGCTGACCTTGCCGTGATACGTGTCGAAGTAGGTCTTGGCGATCTCGCCGTGGCAGCGGCCGCACTTCTGCATGATGTCCAGGCGGAAGCCCTCCGCGTCGGCGCGCTTGATGGTGTGGGAGGAGTGGCAGTCGTTGCAGACGGGAAGTTCCTTGTCGGTCTTCCCGAGCATCTCGTGGTGAACGCTGCTCTCGAACTGCTCCTGGATCCCATGATGGCAGCGCCCGCAGGTTTGCGGCACGTTCGCCCGGTTGACGGTGGAGGCGGGGTCGGCCTTGGGCAGCACGCCGTGGGCGGTGTGGCAGCCCGTGCAGGTCGCGGTCACGGTGAGACCGCTCTTCAAGAGGCCCTTGCCGTGAATGCTCTCGGTGTAGGCCTCGATGATTCCGTGCTCGGTCCCCTTGTAGCGCACCGCCGCCCTCTCGCCCTCGCGATGACAGCGGGCGCAGAGCTTGGGGACGTTGGTGGGGAAGGAGGCCGAAGCGCTATCGGCCTTGCCCAGGACCCCGTGAGTGCCGTGACACTCCTTGCACGACGGCGCGTTCGGGTCGTTCTGGGCCAGGAGCTTGCCGTGCTCACTGGTGTTGTAGACCTGAGCCACCTCGGTGTGGCACGACGAGCAGTCGACCTTCGCGGTGAGGGTCTCGCACGGCCGCTTCCGCGACACGTTCACGCCTGAGTGGCATTGCGAACAGGCGATCTTCTGATGGCGGGAGTGCTGGAGGTCGGCGGCGTCGACCGCCATCGAGCGACCATCCGCGGCCTTGAGATCCTTCCGCTGATGGCAGTTCATGCAGTCGGTGTCGGCCATGCCCTGGCTGTAGAAGATCTTCCGCACCTTGTGAGGCTGATGGCAGTCGACGCAGGCGGGAAGGACGTGCGCCTCCTTCTCCCACAACTCGCCCCGGATGACCTTGCGGTGCACGTCCTCGATGCGGGCGTGGCATTTGGTGCAGGTCTTCGCGATGTTGCCCCGCGCGATGGAGGAGGCGGGATCGGTGTGAGGCAGGATGTTGTGGGCGGTGTGGCACGACGCGCAGTTCGCCGCGACCACCAGGCCCTTCTTCAGCAGCCCTTCGCCGTGGATCGACTCGGAATAGTTCTCGAGAATGTGATCCTGGTGGATGGCGCGCTGCTTCATCACCGTGGTGCCTTCCTGGTGGCACTTACCGCAGGTGAAAGGCACGTTGAGCGGCGACACCGGCGAGAGGGGGTCCTTGACCGCGCGGATGTCGTGCATCCCGTGGCAGGAGGCGCAGTTGGGAGCGAGGGCGTCGCCGCGCCTCATCGCCTTTCCGTGAAGGGAGGCCGCATGCTGCTTCACTTCCGACTCGTGGCAGGAGCTGCAGTTCACCTTCTGGAGCGGCGCCTCGTGCGGGAGTTCCTTGCCGTCGAGGTCCTGATGGCAATTCACGCATTGCAGTCCGCCGTGGATCGAAGCGGAGAACCCCTTCTCGGAGACGTGGATGGACACCGTCCGGCCCTTGCGCTCGGTGGTGGCGTCCTTGTCGCCATGGCAGCCGAGGCAATCGGCGTTCTCCTGGGCCGAAGCCGCGGCCGCGACGAGCCCCAAAGCCCCCAGAGCCACGACCAGCCGCCTCAGTTTGTGTCCCATGGCAGTCGCAAAGTAGCCGGGGCGCGCCCTTTCGGGCAATAGGCCATTTGGCCCGTTGTGGACAAAGTCCAGGCGCAGGGTTTGCGCGCTTACCCGGCCAGACGGACCTTGCCTTCGCGGGCGAGCCTGCGAAGGTGGAGGTGCATGACCCGCGCCGCGAGATCGTGAGCCGGGACGTTCCAGTGGGTGTCCTCACCGAAGTCCCACTTGATCTCGGGACGCCTTCTTCGTGCGTCCCCCAGCTGGGCCTCAAGCCCCAGTTGCGCGATTCCGAGAGCATCCAGATACGGGCGGATCGACTGGAAGAGCGGGGTCTTCTCACCGCGTTGGCCGGTGTTGAAGACGACAAGGCTCGCCCCCACCTTCTTCACCTCGCGGTCCAGCTTCTCGAGCAGAGCGACGATGAGCTCTTCGGGTGAGCCCGATGAGCGCTGCGACTCCCCCGGGGCGAGGAAGCGGGAGAGATCTCGCAGGCGTGGCCGGTCCGCCCAGGAGACGAGCGCGCCCTGGAGCGCCGAGTGATCGAAGAGCCAGGTCCGGACCGGCCGGCGCCTCTCCGCGCGCGGCGCGGGCGAATCGACGAGACGGATCTGGCCGTGGTCGAGGAGAAAGCGCGGCTTGTAGTAGCGGGCGTAGAGGAAGGACTCCATGTTCCCTTCGAAGTCGTTGTCGCACATCAGGAGGATCACCACGTCGGGGTCGAGCGGCGCTCCGTCCGATTCGAAGGTGAGAATCTCCTGGTCGGTCGAATACCCGCTGACCGACAGATTCAGAACGTCCACGCGATGGCCCGCGGTCAGTTCCTGGTCGGCGTTTACGAGTTCGCTGAGACGGGCGGCCGCGGTGTGAGCCTCGTCGACCCCGACTCCGAAACCGAACGAATCACCGAGCATGATGATGCGGCGGGTGCCGGGCCCCTTGCTGCGAGCGAAATCTCTGCCTCGGAATCCCTGGGAGTTCACCCTTACGACGCCTCGGTCCGGACCACCGCGATTGTCCTCCCCGACCGCACCGGGAATGAGTCCCCACCCCCGCAAAGCCTCATACCGCCAGAGGCTGCGGTCGCCGCGCGCCGCCCCTCGCGCTTGCAGGCCGGCGACGCGGGCGACCCCCTCGACCAGGGCGAAGGCGAGTGCGATCCCCGCGAGATTGGCGCCGGCCAGCGCGATCGCGCGACCCAGGCGCCGCAGGAGGCCGAGAGCGAAACGGATCATCGGGGTCGCGGGCGACCTAGAGCCGGGCCAGGGGCCCGGCCCCGAACTGGCACAAGAGCGCGCCCACCACGATCATGGACAAGCCCCAGATCATCATGCTGCGGAAGAGCCCGCGAGCCGCTTCCTGCTCCGTAACCGCGGCCACGCACAAGGCGCCTATGGTGGAAAGGGGCGAGACGTCCACGAGGGACGAGCCGACGTTGATGGACAGAGCAATGGCGAAAGGATCGCCCCCGCCCACCTGCGACGCGAGGGCGGTGGAGGTGGGCAGGAAAGCGGGCATCACCACCCCGGACGTGCTGCTCCAGGTCGAGATCAGGCCGGTGACGAAGGCCACGGTGCCGTTCACGGTCGCGGGGGACGCGACCGCGGCGAGAAGGGAGGTCACGAGGGCCATGCCTCCCGTCTTCTCGAGAACGGAAACGAGGGTGGTCATTCCCGTCACCATCACGATCACCGACCACGGGATCCTGCGCAGGGCCGCGGCTTCGTCGGAGGCGCCGGTGAGGATCAGCACGGAGGCGGCGACAAAGGCGGCGAAGCCCACGGGAAGAGAGAAGAGGAGCGCGCTCAGAACCCACAGGCCAAGCACCACGAAGGTCAGTTTCTGCTTGAAGGAGACCTCGATCGTGTCGGCCGCGGGCGTGTCGATCGCTTCGGCCTGGCCCGGTTTGCGAAGCCAGAGCCAGGCCCAAAGACCCACGATCGCGTGCGCGGCGAAGTTCGCGAAGAAGACCTTGTCCTCATGGCCGGTGAGGCCGGCCTTGGCCATGCCGTCGCGGGCGATGATCCCCACCGCGGAGAGCGACGAGAGATTCCCTGCGTTCGCCCCGTTCGCGATCATCAGGCCGATGAGGAAGGCGGATGCTCCGGAGCGCAGGCCAATGGCCATGGCCACGGGCGCCATCAGCGCGGTCGCGGCCACCGCTCCGGGGCCGACGCCCGAAAGCAGGGCGCCGAAGAGAAAGATGAGGGGCGGAACGAATCGGGGGTCGCGCAGCGCTCCGAGGAACTTGAGGGCCAGAAGCTCGAGGGTGCCGTTCTGCTCGGCCAGGGCAAAGAGCAAGGTGACGCCCAGAAGGGTCACGAAGAGCACGGCCGGGAACCCCGCGGCCACGACCTCGGGCCGGAGCCCGGCCACGAGCGACCCAAGGCCCCATGACAAGGCGAGGGCGACGACGCCCACATTGATGCGTGAGGTGCAGGAGAGAGCCACGGCGACGAGGAAGGCGACGAGCGACCAGGACGCGGGACTCATGGCCGCGCAGATTACCGGCTTTCCAGGGAAGGAGTAGCGTTCAGGCTTCGCGCCCTGGAACCGGAGCCTTCCCCTGCATCCCTCGCTCGCCCATCTCGATCATCGGCCCTGGCCCCTTCCCGCCCGGGCCTGGACCTGGCGTCAGTCATGGCGGGACCTGCTCTTCGCCCATTGGCCCATCGATCGCGCCGCCTTGCGGCCTCTCATTCCAGACACTCTGGCCCTTCAGGAGTTCGAAGGCACGGCCTGGATCGCGGTGGTTCCCTTCCGCATGACCGGAGTAATGCGGCGCCCGCTTCCCGACCTGCCCTGGATCTCCGCCTTCCCCGAACTGAACGTGCGGACCTACGTGGAGCGGGACGGCCGGCCGGGAGTGTGGTTCCTGAGCCTCGATGCCACCAATCCTCTCGCGGTATGGGCGGCGCGGAGGTTCTTCCACCTCCCCTACTTCCGGGCCTCGATGACGCTCACCGAAAACGAGCGCGGCATCGACTATCGATCCGAGCGGCCGGGCGCGCGATTCGAGGGTTCCTATCGGCCCATCTCGGACGTCCACCTTTCCGCACCCGGCACGCTGGAGCACTGGTTGACCGAGCGCTACTGTCTGTATGCGCTTGATCCATTAGGCGCGTTGTGGCGCAACGAGGTGCACCACGCGCCCTGGCCCCTGCAGAAAGCAGAAGCGGAGATCGAAGTGAACTCCATGCTCGGTCCGCTCGGCGTCGATCGGCCCAGTGCGCCGAGCCACCTGCACTTCGCGCGACAGCTGGACGTGGTGGTGTGGTCGGGCGAGCGCGTGGGCTGAGGATCAGCGCTTCGCGAGATCGACCGCGGTCAGTTCCCCGTCGAGGATGACTTCGTCGTCCTTGAAGGTGGCCCACGGCTCACCCCCCGGCCCGATCACGCTCACGGTGTCGAGGCCGCGTTCGGCCGCGAAGGCCCCGAGCCCGCGCATGATCGAGCGACGCTCCTCGGCGGCGAGCAGGGTCCAGGTCTTGCTCACGGTCACGAACAGAGTCGAGCGGAACGCGCGGGCGTCGTCGAAAACGCCGGCCCCGGGCAGGCCGGAGACCTGCACCAGGGTCACCTCGGGATCCACCGGGGTTTTCGTCTGCGCCACCGAAAGAAGTCCGGCGATGGTGGTGACCGCGGCCGCCACCGCGACCACGCGGGTGAGGATCTGCCGCTGGCGGCGACGCTGCCGCGCCTGCTCGAGCGCCGCCCTCGCCGCCTGATTGGAGCGCGGCAGGACCAGGGGGCGCGGCCTTCCCGGCTTTCGCTTGAGACTCGCTTCGAGGCGGAGGCGCTCCCAGAGGAGATGGTCGGCCACGTAGAGCAGCGGCTCGAGTTCGGCGGGAGTTCCCTGGGCGAGATCGGCGCTCCGCCGCAACGAGGTGCGCAGCAGGAGCATCGCGTTTGCCACCGCGCGCACCTGGGACCGATGCTCGGGGGTGGGAGCGTCGTCCTGGGTGGCGCGCGCGCAGATGAGATCGTCCGCGGAGAGGATCAGTTCGAGAGCCCGGCGTCTTTCCGCGGCGTTGGTCTCGGAATTCAGCACTCCCCCGTTGGACCGGCCGAGGAAGACGTCGAGGTCGAGCTGCCAGACCTCGGGGGAGCGGGGACCGGTCAGGTACCGGTCGATCACCGCCGCGTTCTCGTCGAACTTTCCAAGCTCGAACGCACGCATGGAGGGCTGCTGCTCGAGTTCCGCCGCGGCCTCGCCCGAGCCCGCCTCGGCGTTGGCGGCGCTCTCGGCGGCGGCGGGGGTTTCCGCACCTTCCTCTTCGGCGCCTTCGCCGCCCTCTTCACTCTCCGGAGAAGCCGCTGCACCGACTTTGAGGCGGAGCCGCCTTACGAACTCCAGGCCGGAAAGATCCACCTCGCCGGTTCTGAGGTCCGGGCGGGCAGGAGGCGGGGGTTCCGCCTCGACGATGCCTGGGACGGCGCCCGCGGCGAGGTCGGTAGGGGGCAGGAGGTCTTCGAGGCTCGAGGGGCCGTCCTGGAGAGGGGCCGGAGCGGGACCCGCCTCGGCCTCGAGAGCCTCGGCCGCTTCGCGCGCCTCACGATCGGCCTTCGCGCGCCTGCGAAGCTCCTGGATGGCTTCGAGGCCCGAGATGTCCACTTCACTCGTGAGGTGATCGGGACGAGGAGGCGGCGGAGCCGCGACCTCCGTGGGACGCCGGGTTTCCCCGGTGGCGCCGCGGGGGGGGGCTGCGGCTCGGGCCTTCACGCGTCTTGGAATGCTGAGAGTGTCGTGAGCCGAGCGTCTGCCGCGCAGGGGCTGGCCGCCCGCATCCGCGACGAGTTGATTGAGCACGTTCAGCACGCGCACGTTCGCTTCCACCACGGCGACGCTCACGCGCGGATCGAACAGGTTCTGTCCGAGCGAGGCCTTGAAGGCGCCGAAACGACGGAGCAGGGCGCTCGTGGTGAAGG
>CAZYEA010000223.1:0-8214 GCA_964646485.1 uncultured Acidobacteriota bacterium | reverse complement strand
CGGTCACCAAAGCCTCGCTGGTCGTTCTCTTCTTCATGCATGTGAAGTACGAGAGCAAGCTCGTGGGACTCGCCGTGGTGGCCTCCGTTATCTGGCTCGCTTTCCTGGTCCTCATCACCATCAGCGATTACCTCACCCGCACCTCGGACTGGCACCTCTTCACCCGGTGACGCCCCAAGGGGCGGCCCCGCTGCTCCAAAGACCCGCGGCCAGGGACCTCGTCCCTCGAGTCGCGTCGGTCATGTAAACTGCGACGCTTCCGAACGGTCCAGGCGCCGCGTGCCTCTGGAGCGCTGACGAACGGCGGTGTAGCTCAGCTGGTTAGAGCATGCGGCTCATATCCGCAGTGTCCGGGGTTCAAGTCCCTGCACCGCCACCACCCTTTCCCCCTTCAGAAGCCCGCGGTTTCCGGCCGCTGGTAGCGGAAGACGCGCTGCAGGGCGCGCAACTCGAAAGGGTAGTCGTAGAGGTCGTGGCGATAGCGCCAGGAGGCCGCGGCCCGCAGCATCGCCCCCCTCCATCCCCGGAGCCGCTCATCCGTGCTGGTCGGGTAGTAGGCGTTCAGGACCCGGCGGAAGTCGAGGATGCGCCGCCGGACCTTGGGGGCGAGCCAGGGAAGCTGATCGCTGTTGCGCCTCGACACGTCGCGCCAGCGCGCGCCCACCCACTCGTCGAGCGTTTTCGGGAAGGCGAAACCATGGGCGGCGGCCGAACTGAGCAGATCCCCCTCCACCGGAACCGGGGTGTACTGATACAGGATGATCTCCGCTTCCGGGTGCCTGGACTTGAGGGTCTTCACGAAGGCGAGGGTGACCTCCACGTCGCGCTCGGGGTCGGGAGGGTTGCCGAGGACGAAGGAGAACTCCGGCACCACCCCGAAACCGCGCATGCGCGAGGCGAGATCCAGGGTCATCTCCGGAGTGAGGGTTCCGCCCTTGTCCATGCGGGCGAGGGTCTCCCTCGAACCCGACTCCGCGCCCAGGAACACCATGTGCAATCCGCTTTCCCGCATCGCGCGCCAGGTCTCGTCCCTGAACTTGAGGAGGGTGTCGATCCGGCCCTCGCCCCACCACCGAACCGAGAGGGGCGCGATCCGGTCGGCCACCCCGCGGCACCGCTCTTCGTGGGTGAAGAAGTTGTTGTCGTAGAACTCGACCGCGTCCACCCCCCATTCCGAGACGTAACGAGAGAGCGCCCGGTGGACGCGCTCAGGCGACTGCGCGTTCCAGCGCCCCCGGGTGAGGCTCACCACTCCGCAGAAGTTGCATAGGAACGGGCAGCCGTAGCTCGAGTGATAGCCGAGGGTGCGCTCGCCGAGGAAGGTCCGGCGCGGATAGTCCGCCATGGCGAGGCGATGAAATGGGAATTCGCCGAGTTCCTCGACGTTCGGCACCCGCGCCACCGGACCGATGGCGAGCGAGCCGTCTCGGCGCTTATAGGCGAGGCCCTCGGGAGGCCGGGGCTCCTCATCGTCGCGCGGGTCGCGGCCTTCGCGGAGGCGCTCGAGCAGGTCCACGATCGCGCCCTCGCCGTGGCCGCGAACCACGAAATCGACGGCGGGTGACGAGACGCAGGCCTCCGGGTGTTCGGTGGCGAAGTAACCGCCCCACACCATGGTGAGGCGAGGGAACTCCGCGCGAAGGGCGCGGGCGCGCGCGTAGGCATCCTCGAGTTGAGGGCCCGGCATCACGGTCATGCCGAGGACCTCCACGCCGCCGCGCACGGCTTCGCTCAGGGCCTTCGACGGATCGGGCTCGGCGTTGCCGTCCAGGATCGCGTACTCGAAGCGGCTCTCGAGGGCCGCGCCGATGGCGAGGACGGAGAAGGGCATGACCCGCTTTCGCTGCGCGTTCGAAACCGGGTTGTAGAGGAGAACCTTCACGACGACCCTTCGCGCCGCCGCAGTTCGACGAGGTAGTGGTCGGAGAAGCCGCACAGGAATCGGCGGCGCGTGGCCAGCCGCTCGAGCCCTGCGAGAACGCCGAAGAGGATCGGGTGACGCCTCGGCCAGTCGTCCGCGCCCGGGTGAGGAACGAGGAGCCCCAGCGTCTCCGTGCCCGTGATCGCGAACGAAGAAGCCAGCGCGGCCGTCACTTCCTTTGGGCCCGGATAGGTGACGGGCACGTCGCGATCGCCGAGCGGCGCGGTGGCCCGGCCGCGTCGTCGCCAGGCTTCGGGCCCGGAGCGGAGCAGGGCCGGCAGCGGACGGCGACCCATGAGGACGAGGAACAGGAAACCGCCCGGACGGACCAGCCTCGAAAGCCCGGCGGCCCACGCGGCGAGGGGAACGCAGTTCATCGCGCCGAAGTCCGAATACGCCGCATCGAAGGGCGCCGCGGGAGCGAAGCCTTCGAAGCCCCGCCCCTCGAACGAGACCGACACCCCCGCGCGCTCCGCCTTGGCCCGCGCCACCGCGGCCATGCCCGGGGACGGTTCGAGACCCAGGACCTCGAAGCCCTGCTGAGTGAACCAGACCGCGTCCTCGCCGGTGCCCGCGCCGATGTCGAGCAGGCGCGACCCCCGAGGCACGCGCGCGCCGATCCTCTCGGCCAGGCGGAATCGGAAGAGCCGGCCCGCGGGGGACCGGCCGAAGGTGCGGTCGTACCCTTCCGCGACCGCGTCGAACGGGCTTGACGCCTCCGCGGCCATCAGGACACGCCCTCCCCTTTACGCCACTTCATGCGAGCGCGTGCCCAGTGAGCCCGGGCCAGGGGGGCGAGGGCCGCGAGCGATCGACCCTCCCGGCGCAGCCGGGCGGCCGCCGCGTCGTTTTCGATCCACGACCGCGCGGCCAGGTAGTAGTCCTTCGAACGCCGTCCCCGCACCAGCGTCTCACGATCGGAGGCCACCGCCCACGGCTTCTCGTTGACCGCGCGATCGCCGAGGTCGCTCGCGTAGGCCGTGCCTCGAATCGGATACGACGTGGTGGTGAGGACGATGTCCGGAGCCGCCTTCCGAATGTGCTCGACCGTGGCCACGAGGTCCTGATCCTCCTCGCCAAGGTAACCCACCATGATGAAGAAACCCACTTCGATGCCCTTGGACCGAAGGAGCCGCGTCGCCTCCTGACCCGTCTCGACTTTGACCCGGCGTTCCATGGCATCGAGGATCCGTTGAGAGCCGCTCTCCGATCCGATCCACACCCGGAAGCAGCCAAGCTCGACGAGCGCGTCCGCCACCGCCTCGTCCAGCCGTTCCGCCCGCGAGATGCATTCGAAAGGGATGCGAAGCCCCTTCGCCTTCATCTTCGCGGCGAAGTCCAGGGTCCAGCCCTTATGAATGGTGAACACGTCGTCCACGAACCAGAGCCGCTCGGGCGCCCAGTTCGCGTGGATGTACTCGATCTCGGCCACCACGTCATCGACGGGCCGTCGCCTGTGCGACTCGCCGTAGACCGCGCGTGAGCACCAGCGGCACGTGTAGGGGCAGCCGCGCGCGGTGATCAGCGAAATCGAGCCATAGCCATGATGGGTGCGCCAGGCGGAAAGATACGGGGCGAGGTCGATGGCCCCGCGATCCGGCCAGGGGTGACCCTCGAGGGATGGGATGAGCGCGCGGTCGGGGGAGTGGATGACCTTCGCCCCGAGGCGCACGCTCGTCCCGGCCACGTCCTCGGGAGGGTCCGCTCCGATCCATCGCGAAAGCAGCTCGGCGAGCGTTGCCTCGCCTTCGCCCCGCACCACCACGGTCGCTCCGTGCCTGAGGTACTCCTCGGCGTTTCCCGCGGCATCCGGACCGCCCGCGATCACGGGAATTCCAAGTTCGCCGGCCTCCTTGATGAGGGCCACGACCCGCGGGCGCGTCATGAGATTCGCGTAAAGACCAAGCCACCGCGGCCGGCGGTCGCGCAACTCGGCCACGAGTTTCTCGGGGGTCGAGAAGGTCGAGTCGAAGACGGCGACATCGTGCCCGGCCTTCTTCAGGTAGGCGGAGAGGTACAAGAGTCCCAGGGGCGGGTAAGGACGCATCACCTTCTGCTCGACCGGATCGGTGGCGAGGAAATATCCGTGCGAAAGGAGCAGGTGAGACACGTCAGGACTCGGAGGGCCGGGTCGGTTGAGGCGAGGGCGTCGCCGCGAGCTCTCGGGAGAGTTCGGGCGCGAGGGCGCGGACCTCCACGCGGGTTCGACGGGAAAGACGCAGGGCCGCGCGGGTGTAGGCGAGCCGGCTCGCGTACCACGCGGCGCGGACCAATCTTTGGGGACGCGAGAGGCCGTCTCGCCTCAAGGTGAGGCCGAGCCGGAATCTCGCGTGCGCGTAAGCGTGAAGCCTTCGGTAGTAGGGGGTGCCCTGGGGACCGTGAAAGAGCATGGCGAGATCGCTCGAGTCGCGCCAATGGGTGCTTCCTTCCATCTCGTCCTTCACCCGCGCGTGGAAGCGGGTTCCCGGGAGCGGGTACGAAACGGAGATGCCGATGTCGTCGGGCTTCGCCTCGTCCACGAGCCTTAGGGTTGCCTCGATGTCGTCCTCGGTCTCGCCCGGTAGCCGAACTGCAGGAAGAAGCCCGCCTTGATGCCCGCGGCGTGGAGCCTGTTGGCGGCGGCGCCGATATCCGCGACCGTGGTTCCCTTTTCCATCGCGTCGAGGATCTTCTGTGAGCCCGATTCAGCTCCGATCCAGACCATGTCGCACCCGGCCGCCTTGAGGGCGCTCACCGCGCGGTCGGTCAGCAGGCCGGCCCGCGACAGACATTTGAAGGGCAGCGCGCAGTCGAGGCGCGCGAGCTCTTTCGCGAACTCTTCGAGCCACCCGGGCTTCAGGCCGAAGATGTCGTCGAGGACGTTCACGCGGGACGCGCCCAGTGCCTTCAGGGTGCGCACCTCGCGGGCCGCGCGTTGCGGCGACATGGCGTTGTAGCGCTGGCCCCAGATCGGCTTTGCGCACCAGTTGCAGTGGTAGGGGCATCCCCGGCTGGTGGCAAGCGGCAGAGCCAGGTGGTCGTGCTTCCTGGCCCAGAACTTGCGGTAGGCCGCGACGTCGATGAGATCCCAGGCGGGCGAGGGCAAGGCGTCCACGTCCGAGATCTCTGGCCGCGCGCTGCCCTTCACGACCGTTCCTTCCGGCGAAAGGCGCGCGATTCCGGGAATGGTCCCGGGGCTCGCGTCCCGGGCGTTCAACCAGTCCGAAACCGCGTGCTCTCCCTCGCCCAGCGCGACCGCGGACGCCCCCGCCCGCAGGAAGAAGCCAGGATCGTCGCTTGCGTCGGAACCGGCGACGATCACGGGGATCGTGCGGGCACGGGCGAGTGCGATCAGGCGCGCCGTCGCCTCCCGCATCCTCTGGAGGCACATCTTCGTGAGGTAGTTGAAATTGTCCTCGAAGATCACGAGCGCCCCTGGGTGCTCCCGGTCCATGGCCGAGGCACACTCGTCCTCCGACGTCGCGAGCATGGCATCGAAGAAGCGCACGTCGAAGCCCCGCTGCCGCAGCACGGATGCGCAGATCAGGGACCCGAGGGGCGGGGAGGGCTGCGCGGCTTCGTAGAGCTTGGGATCGAAACGAAGGAAGTAAGCCTGGGCCACGAGGACGCGCGTTCTCGCGCTTTCCCGTTCAACCATGACGGATTCGCCCCCGAGGGCGCGCCGATCGTTGGGGACCAAAGACGGCCGCGAGCATTGAGGCCATGACTGAGGTGATGATAGGAGACATCCCCGGCCCGGCCCCCGGGGACTAGGTCTCGGGGAAGCGACGGTTCGATTCAGGCGTAAGGTAGCGGCGGTCCTGCATGCCCACGCCCCCCCTGGTTTCGGCGGTCCGACGGAGCCTCGACTCCTGCGGCCTGTTGCGGCCCGGTGTATCGGTGGTGGCGGCCCTGTCCGGTGGGCCCGACTCGGTGGCCCTTCTCGACTCGCTTCTCCGGGCCGCTCGGAAGCCGGGAATCCGCGTGGTGGCGGCACATCTCGATCACGCCCTTCGCAAGGATTCCCACGCCGACGCGCTCTTTTGCGAGGAGCTGTGCGATCGGCTGAAGGTCCCCCTTCGCACCGGAAGGCTTCGGCCTTCCGTCAAAGCCCGACGCGAGGGAGGGCTCGAGGAAGCCGCGCGCCTCACCCGCTATTCGTTCCTGCGACGCGTCGCGCGCGAGGAGAACGCGGGCGCCATCGTGCTCGGCCACACCCTCGACGATCAGGCCGAGACCGTCCTTATGCGGCTGGTACGGGGAAGCGGCGCCCTGGGGCTCTCGGCCATGAAAGCCTGGGACGGGGAATTGCTCCGGCCGCTTCTCGAGATCCGCCGATCCGCGGTGATGGCTCACCTCAGCGCACATCGGCTGCCCTATCGTTCCGATCCCACCAACGCCGACACCGCCTTCCTGCGTAACCGCGTCCGGCACGAGCTCATCCCCCTTCTCGAGGAGAAGTTCAACCCGAACATCACCGAGGCTCTCGGCCGCACCGCCCGGACGCTTTCCGAGGAGCACTCGGCTCTCCGCGAGGTCGCGGCCCAGCTGCTCGATCGCGCCGCCGTCTCCGCCGTGGAAGGCGCCGCCTTCGAACTCTCCGTCCTCAAGGGGGCCCCGGAAGGTCTCGCCAAGAACGCCCTTCGGGAAGCGCTAAGGCGCTTCGGCGGCCTTCGATCGGTTTCCTTCCTTCACCTCGAAAACCTTTGGAATCTGGTGTTTCAGGGTCGGGGCGGCGCGACCCTTCCCCTTCCCGGCGGACGCAAGGCCGCGATCAGCCGGGGCCGTCTGATCCTCACCGGCCTCGAGGGGATGGCCGGGTATTCCAGAGAAAAGCCTTTCCTGTCATAGTCTTGCAAACCTAGTCTGAGCTTCCGCCATGAAAACTCTCTCAACTCCGACCCCCCTCTTCACCGCCGAAGAGATCGCCGCTCGTGTGAACGCCATCGGCCGGCAGATCGGCGCCGCCTACGCGGGCGAGGAGCTGGTTGTGGTGGGGCTCCTGAAGAACAGCCTCGTTTTCATGGCCGACCTGATGCGGGCCATTCCCATTCCCTTCCGAAGCTACACGCTCCGCGTCGTCCACGTTTCCGAGACCCCGGGCGGCCCGACCGCCCTGCAGGTCATGTACGGATCCGCGGTTCCGGTGGAGGGTCAGCACGTCATCATCGTCGACGACGTGGTGGACACGGGCGTCACCCTGGCTTACGTGCGGGACCACCTCATCGGCCGCCAGCCGAAGAGCCTGCGGGTGGCCGTACTCCTCGACCGCACCGCGCCGAGGAAGGTTCAACTCATCCCGGAGTGGTCCGCCTTCCGCATCGAGGCCGACCACGACGACCGTTTCCTGGTCGGGTATGGACTCGACTACGGGGATTATTATCGGGGGCTCCCGTACGTGGGCATTCTGCAGGGACCCTTAGGGTCGGCTTCCTGAAGGAATGAACATTTGACCGACCGGAATCCGTACCAGCCTTAGGACTCAGGGGAACACCATTGAACTCGACTTTTAAGACCGCACTCTTATGGGCATCTCTTTTCGTGCTCATGCTGGCTGCGTGGAACTTCTCCAACATCCAGAAGAAGGAAACCGCCATCAAGTTCTCGGACTTCATGACCCAGGTCGATGCCGGGGACATCAAGGAAGTCACGGTGAACGGCAACGAGATCCGCGGCAAGCGCGCGTCCGGAGACACCTTCAAGACGGTGGTGCCCTACGGCTACGACAAGCCGCTCGATTCGCTCCTGGCCAAGAAAGTCCAGGTCTCGGTCATCAACGACCAGGCTCCGACCTTCACCACCATTCTCATCACCTTCGCCCCCTACGCGATTCTGCTCGGCATCTGGATCTTCTTCATGCGCCAGATGCAGGCGGGCGGCAACAAGGCCATGTCCTTCGGCAAGTCCAAGGCGCGGCTCCTCGCCTCCCAGCAGCGCAAGATCACGTTCAAAGACGTGGCCGGGGTCGAGGAAGCGAAGGAAGAACTGCAGGAGATCATCGAGTTCCTCAAGGAACCTCAGAAGTTCCAGAAGCTCGGCGGGCGCATTCCCAAGGGCGTGCTCCTCATGGGCCCTCCGGGAACGGGCAAGACCCTCCTCGCGCGCGCCATCGCGGGCGAGGCCAACGTTCCCTTCTTCTCGATCTCGGGCTCCGACTTCGTCGAGATGTTCGTGGGTGTCGGCGCCTCGCGCGTGCGCGACCTCTTCGAACAGGGCAAGAAGAACGCGCCCTGCATCATCTTCATCGATGAGATCGACGCGGTCGGCCGCCATCGCGGCGCCGGTCTCGGCGGCGGTCATGACGAGCGCGAGCA
>CAZYEA010000222.1:465-8227 GCA_964646485.1 uncultured Acidobacteriota bacterium | reverse complement strand
AACCATCGGCGCACCCATCGGCAGGCGCAGGCCGGCCGTGCCGATGCGCACCAGTTCGACCGGCCGGCGCAGGAGATGCAGGGCATAGTCGATTTTTGGCCCCACACCGGGCGGCAGCAGCGTGGAGAGCGCGAAGGTGTGGGTCTGGTTGAAGGGAGCCACACCCTTGTCGCGATCGATGCTCGACGGATCGGAGATGCGATCGTCGCCGGTGGCGAGCACGTAACCGGGGAAGGGCGCGTTGTCGGTGCTCTTCGCGAGAGTGTAGTTCGCCTGCATCTGCCAGCCGTGGCGCATGCGCTTCTGCACGGTGACGGTGAGGGCGTTGTAGGTCCCCTCGCCGGTCGACTGGGCCACGTCGATGGCGTTGAACTGGCTGTTGGGCCGGGTCGACGAGTAGACCGGCCGGCCGTCGCCCAGGGTGGTGGTGGTCGCGGTCAGGTTGGTGTCGATCACGAGGGGCATGTTGCGGCCGATGGAATTGATGTAACCAAGGCTCGCGGAAATGTCCTCGGTGAGCGCGCGCTCGATCTGGATGTTCGAGAGCAGGGCCCACTGGGTCTTGAAGTCAAGGGCGACCGCGGCGATGCCCTGCTTGGGGGCGGAGGCGGCGGAGATGGTGGCGGGGAAGGCGGGAGCGCCCGTCACCGTGGGGCCGCCGGTGAAGGTGTAGGACTTGGGGTCGCCGTTCCTCAAGATGGCGTCTTCGTACATGTTCAGCTGGGGCGGCTCGTACATGATGCCGGAGGAGGCGCGAAGAACCGTCCGGTTGTCGGAGTCGAGAGACCAGGAGAACCCGGCCCGCGCGGCGAGGTTGTTCTTGTCGTCCTTGAACTGAGCGGAAAGCGGGTTCGCCGCGAACACCCGCGACTTCGGCACGTCGAAGAGGTCGTAGCGGAGGCCGTAGAGCAGCTTGAAGCGCGAGGAGAGCCACACGTCGTCCTGGATGAAGAGGCCGATGAAGTTCGTGTCGTACTTCGCGGTGGGGTCGCCGAGGTCCTGGGTATAGGAGGCGTAGCCGCGCGGAGCGGCACCGCTCTTGGCCGCGAGGTAGGAGGCGACCGAGGTGAAGCTGTAGATCGCGCGCAGGGTGTTCTGGCGCGTATCCGCGATGTGCTGGAAGTCGACGCCCGCCTTCATGGAGTGCTTGCCCACCGTCCAGGAGAAGTTGTTGACCACCTGGAAGATCTTGGTGTTGAAGATGAAGCCCGCGCTGGCCGTGCCGTCGAGGGGCGAACCGAAGCTGATGGCCTGGGCTCCGGTGATGTTGATGGCGGGGCCGGTGACGGAAGAATCGCTCGCCACCCGCGACTGGTCGCGCTGGGCGAACTGAACCCGCAGCTCGTTGAGGCGGGTGCCGCCCAGCTGGGAGATGAGCTGGGCCGAGAGGGTGTTCATCTTGTCGTTGAAGTCGGTGCCGCGCTGGATGGTGGTGGCTCCGCCGCCCACGTTGTAGGGGGAGTCGTTCTTGAACCAGAACTCGCGCAGCGAAAGCTTGTGCGAGGCGTTGAACTGGTGATCGATCTTGGCGATGGCGAAGTGGACCTTCTGGGTGGCCGGCATCACGCCCTCGCCCACCGCCTGGTCCTTCGTGAGTCCGACCGCGGCGTAGTTGTCGACCACGGACTGGTTGATCAGACGGTCGGCGGAGAGGTCGCGATCGACATACTCGTAGCCCACGTAGAAGTGCGTCTTGTCCTTCTTGAGGGGGCCGCCGAGGGTGAAGTTCGTGTTGTTGACGTGAGTGTCCGGCTTCTTGGTGCCGGTGAAGTAGAAGGGGGTGTTGGAGAAGTCCTTGCGGCGGAGGCGGAAGCTCACCGTGCCGGCCACGTTGTTGGAGCCCGAGGGCGTGATCGCGTTGTAGACCATGCCCGTGGTCTGGCCGAACTCGGGAGCGAAGCCGCTGGTCACGACCTTGACCTCCTTCACCACGATCTCCGAGATGGGCAGGAGGCGCAGGCCCGCGCGGTCCTTCTCGGTGTTGGTGTTGCCGTCGAGCTGGTAGTTGACGTGCATCTGCGAGCCGTTGCCGTTGATGCGGGCGGCGCCGAATTCGTTGTTCTCGTAACCGGTGACGTTCGGCTGGAGGAACGCGAAGTTGTAGGGGTTGCGCGAGACGAGAGGCAGATTCTTGATCTCACCCTCGGAGATGGTCCGTCCGATGTCGATCTTGCCGGGGCTCGCCACCGGGGCTTCGCCCGTGACCAACACGGTTTCGGTCATGACCCCGGTCTCGAGAACGGCATTCACGACCACGTTCTGACCGGCGGAGAGAGAGAAGCCTGCGCGCTCGTAGGTCTTGAATCCGGAGAGCTCCACCCGCACCTTGTAATCGCCCAGGGAGAGAAGGGGGGCGCGGTAATTTCCCGAGCCGTCGGTCACGTAGGTCTTGCTCTCGCCGGTGCTGGTGTTGGTGACGGTGACGTTGACTCCGGGAAGCACTCCCCCGGACGAGTCCTTGACCACGCCTTCAATGAGGCCGTTCATGGCTTGCGACTGGGCAAAGGCGCTGGTCGAAACCAGCAGGGCGATCGCCGCGACAAGAAGTTTGCGCAACATGGTGTTCAACTCTCCTAGATTAGTGATTCTGGCGCCGCTCGGCGCCCTCCGGAAACCTCTGCCGTCCTCAGGGAAACCTTCGTTGTGGGATCCCTCATTGTAGTCTCGTGATGTCGGCGAGCCCCAAACCCAGGGGGAGGGGAACGGCGCGGCCCCGGCGATCCGGCCTAGGGGCGGCTGGGCATGCCGGGCACTATGCCGTGCTCGGAAGCGAGCCGCTCGAGGGCGGCGACGCGGACGGGTCGGCGCACGTCGTGATCAACCGGCCGATACCCGGGCCCCACCTCCGCGAGCTTGCCCCGATGCATCAGGTTCTCGCGGTCGATGATCAGTTCCGCGCGCGAGGTGCCCACGAGGTCGTTCTCACGGCTCATGAGGATCGCTTCCTCCGGGCAGGCGTCGACGCAGAAGCCGCAGTAGACGCAGCGGAGCAGATCGATCTCGAAGCGGGTCGGGTACTTCTCGATCTTCTTCTCCGGTCGCTCACCCGCCTCGATGTAGATGCACTCGGCCGGACACACGGTCGCGCACATGTAGCAGGCGACGCACTTGGGCGTGCCGTCCTCGCGCGCGGTCAGAAGATGGACGCCGCGGTAGCGGGTGGAAATGTTGCGCTTCTTCTCGGGGTATTCGATGGTGGCCGAACGGCCCTTCACGAACAGGGTCTCGAGCATGTTGCGCAGGGTCAGCCACATCCCGTAGAAGATCGGGTAGTAACCGGGCTTGGTGTCGCGATTGACGGTGATGACGCTGGAGGCCATGGTGCTTGCTTCCCTTTAGGCCGAGGCCTGGGCCGAGGCGCGCTCGGCGGTGAGCCGTCCCTTGGGACCGAGAGTGCGGTGAGTGAGTTCGGCGTAGGCCTTCGTCTCCGACGTCATCTCCACGAAGACGTCCGCGGCGGTGGCGGCGTTCATGGGCCTGCCGAGGCGGGCCAGCAGGTCGAGGGCGACCTCCCAGCGCGGCCTGGCCTCGCCGGGGGGGTCGAACGCGCGCTTGAACCGCTGGACGCGCTGGTCGAAATTGGTGAAGGTGCCGTCGGTCTCCGCCCACATCGCGGCGGGAATGAGCGCGTGCGCGGACGCGAGATGCGCGCCCTGGTGGGTCGCCATCGCGACCACATAGGCCACATGCTTCGCGGCCTCGGCAAGAGACGCGTCCTTGAGCATCGCCCCGTCCTGGAGAACGAGAACCTGAACCTTGCCCGCCCTGCAGTCGGCCAGGAGAGCCTCGACGCCGGTGACGCCGAGGCCCAGGTCGAGAAGGCCCTGGGTGTTGGCGTGACGATCCTCGCGCTGGAGGATCTGATCCTTGCGCGCGTTCACTTTTTCCTGGGGATTGCCCACGCGGAAGTCGAGGCGCCCGCCCACGGCGGAGGCGAGCTTCTTGAACGCGAAGGCGTCTTCGTTGCTGGCGCGAGGCGAGGCCAAAAACGCGGAGGCCGCGCCCGCGGCCTGGAGCTTCGAAGCCACCTCGTCGAGCACCTCGGACTGGATGGCGAGGGCGCCCCCCACGCGATGCGCGGTGGTGAGCCGGCCCGTGGCGATCGTCTTATAGAGGTCGCGCCCAGGGTCGCAGATCCAGGACTTGTTGACCTCGACGTTGCGGCGCGGGCGGATGCGGTAGGCCTCGCCGTCGCGGTGGTCGATGGTGATGTTGCAGCCGGTCGAGCAACCGGGGCAGATCGAGTCGGTCTCCTTGAGGAACCAGACCCGCATCTTGAAGCGGAAGTCCTTGGAGAGGAGCGCGCCCACCGGGCAGACATCGACGAGGTTGCCCGCGTACTCGTGAGTGATCGGTCCGCCGTTGTAGGTGGAGATCTGGGTGGACCCGCCGCGGTTCACGAACTCGAGGAGATTGGTCTTCGTGACCTCGCGCTCGTAGCGGATGCAGCGCGAGCAGACCACACAGCGTTCGGCGTCGAGCATGATGGGCCCGATGTCCACCACCTTGCGCTTCTGGATCTTTTCCTCGAGGACGGTGCGCGAGTCATGGAGCCCGTTGTCCATGTACTGGTCCTGCAGGTAGCACTCGCCCGCCTGATCGCAGACCGGACAGTCGATAGGGTGGTTGACCAGGAGGAATTCCAGGGTGTTCTTCTGGGCTTCCTTCGCCTTGTCGCTCGTGACCTGGGTCTTCACCACCATGCCGTCGGTGACCGGGGTGCCGCAGGCGATCTGGAGCTTCGGGAACTTCTCGATCTCCACCATGCACATGCGGCAGTTGCCGTCCACGGGCAGGTCGTCGTGATAGCAGAAGCGCGGAACCCGCACCCCCGCCTGCTCCGCCGCCTGGATGACGGAGGTGCCGGGGGCGACCTCGATTTCCTTACCGTCGATCGTGACCTTGGGCATGTCTCTTTACCGATCCAGCTCGCCGGCGACGACGTTGAGTCCGCCGATCATGGCCACCGCGTCCGCGATCATGGTTCCCTTGATCATCTCGGGATAGGCCTGGTAGATGTTGTAGCAGGGCGGACGCACTTTGACCCGCGTGGGGTGCTTCTTTCCCTCGCTCACGATGTAGTACCCGAGCTCGCCGTTGGCGCCTTCGACGTAGCCGTAGACCTCGCCCGCGGGGGCGAGGATGCCGTCGTAGACGAGCTTGAAGTGGTTCATGAGCGACTCGATGTTCGAGTACACCTCTGACTTGGGAGGCAGGGCCACCTTGCGGTCGTGGGTGAGGAAATCGCCCTTGGGAAGTTTCGCCAGGGCCTGCTCGATGATGCGGGCGCTCTGCTTGATCTCCTCGACCCGGACCAGGTAGCGGTCGTAGCAGTCGCCCACCGTTCCCACCGGGACGTCGAAGTCGTATTGGTCGTAGCCCGAGTACGGGTGATCCTTGCGGATGTCGTAGCCGATGCCGGAGCCGCGGAGGCACGGGCCCACCCAACCGTAGGAGAGCGCGTCCTCTTTCGAGAAGACGCCCACGTCCTTGAACCGGTTGGCGAAGATGGCGTTCCGGGTCAGTAGGTTTTCCATCTGATCCGCGACCTCGCGGATCCATTCGAGGGTCTTCCTGCAGCGGGCATCGAAGTCGTCGGGCACGTCCTGGGCCACTCCGCCGATGCGCACGTAGCTCACGGTGAGGCGCGCGCCGCAGACGGAGTCGAGCAGATCGTAGATCTCTTCGCGGGCGCGGAAAACCACGAAGAAGGGCGTGATCGCGCCCAGGTCCACCACGTTCGTGGAGATGCAGACGAGGTGATCCATGATCCTCGAGAACTCGGAGAGGATCACCCGGATGGCTTCCGCGCGCGCGGGAGCGGCAACGCCGAGGAGCTTCTCCACTGCAAGAGCCCAGCCGTGGCCGTTGATGAAGGCCGAGCAGTAGTTCAGGCGGTCGGTGTAGGGAATGATCTGCCAGTACGTCCGCTCTTCCGCCATCTTTTCGAAGTTGCGGTGCAGGTAACCGATCTCGGCCGCGGAATCCTTGATGGTCTCGCCGTCGAGCAGGACCTGCACGCGGAAGGTGCCGTGCATGGCCGGATGAGAGGGGCCGACGTTGAGCACGAGGTGCTCAGAGCCCTTGGGCACGTGGAGCAGCCACTCCTTGGGCTTCTTACTCGGGTAGCGCTTGCCCGTGGGGAAATCCTTGCGCATGGGATGGCCCACGAAGTCGTCGTGGGTCAGGATGCGGGTGAGGTTCGGGTGGCCCATGAACGCGATGCCGTAAAGGTCGAAGGCTTCGCGCTCGAACCAGTTGGCCCCCTTGTAGATATCGGTGAGGGAGTCGCAGGTGGGGCTCTTCTCGGGAACCGTGGTCTTGAGGCGGATGTGGTGCTTGTGCGTGACCGAATACAGATGCAGGACCACCTCGAAGCGATCCGCGCGCGACTCGTCGTTGAGGTAGTCGACGCCGCACAGGTCGAGGAAGAGCTTGTAATCGAGCTCGGGATGGTCTTTGAGGGTGCGCGCGGCTTCCTTCCAGGCCGGGCGAAGCACGGTGATCGCGAGGTCACCACGGTATTCGGTGACGCTTGTGACCTTCTCGCCGAACTTCTCCGAAAGGATCCGATACGCGGGCTTGGCGAGCGCCTGATCGCGCTCGAGAACGGGCAGGCTAGGCATGGTGCGAACCGCTCCCCGGCTCGTCGCGCTCTTCGGTGAGCTTGAAGTGGATGCGGCCGCGGGGCTCGAACCCCGAGGCGGCACGCGCGGCGTCGTCCTCGGCCCAGGCATGCCGGCGCTCGCGTCGATCATTGGCGCCCTCGGCGCGGGCCCCGACCCGGTGGGCGCCCTGCGCGCTCTTCGCGTGCTCGCCCTTCTGGATCCTCTCCTGGATCTTCATGAGTGCCGCGAGGAGCGCTTCCGGCGTGGGCGGGCAGCCCGGCACGTAGACGTCCACGGGAATGATCTCGTCGACACCCTGCATGGTGTGGTAGCTGCGGTAGAAGCCTCCGGAGCAGGCGCAAACGCCCATGGAGATGACCCACTTCGGCTCGGGCATCTGGTCGTAGATGGTCTTCAGGATCGGACCCATCTTGTCGACCACGGTGCCGGCGACGAGGAGCAGGTCGGCCTGGCGCGGGGAAAAGCGGAGGACCTCGGAACCGAAGCGGGCCACGTCGTAGTGCGAACCCGTAAAGGCCATGAATTCAATGGCGCAGCAGGCGGTGCCGAAGGGGAAAGGCCAGATCGACGACTTGCGACCCCAGTTCACCACGGCGTCTACCGTGGTGGTGATGATGTTGCCGCCCTCGTGCACACTCTTGAAGTGAGTGGGATCGACGTATTTGCCCGTGATGATGTCGAGCAGGCCCATTTCGTGTCCTTAGTTTCTCTGCCTTGTGGCGCGATGCGCGTTCGACCGAAGAACCGGTCTGCGGGCGCAAGGAGCGGCGAATGATAGCCTAACGAAGAGCGCTGAGGGCCATCCCCAGCCGGGCCATTCCCGACTCGATCTGGGCCTCGCTGACCGAACCGACGCTGAGACGCATCCAACCCGTCTCGCCGGGCACGCCGAAGGCCTGGAAGGGCACCACACCCAGACCCGCCTCCTCGAGGAGGAAGCGTCGGACATCCTCATTGGTCTTGATTTCCGAGCCGTTCGCGGCTTTCTTTCCGAACGGATGAACTCGGGCGCTCACGTAGATCGCCCCCGTCGGCTCGATGCTGTCCACGGAATGCCCCTGGGCCTTGAACTTCTGGAAGCCCTGGTGAAGAGCATTGAGCCGTCGGGTGAGTGCCGGCTTCAAAACCGCGTG
>CAZYEA010000222.1:0-455 GCA_964646485.1 uncultured Acidobacteriota bacterium | reverse complement strand
ATCGTCGTCGAGCATCGCCGCCGAGGCCGTCTGCTCAGGCTTCGGCGCCCAGCCGCCCATGTGCATGAGCATCGTGTTCATCTTCGCGATCACGTCGGTGGGCCCAAACGCCCACCCCACGCGCAGACCGGTCGCGGCGAAGCCCTTCGAGATGCCATCGATGAAGATCGTGTACTTCGCCATCTCGGGCACCAGAGCCACCGGCGTGACGTGCTCGACGCCGAACGACAACATCCAGTAGATGTGGTCGTACATGAGGTAGATCGGACGCCGGCCCGCCTTCTCCCGCGCCTCGTTTTCACGAACGATGTGCTCGGAGAGCTTGAGCACCGCGGCGCGCGGCGTGACCGTACCCGCGGGGTTGAGCGGCGTGTTGACGATGATGAGGCTCGCCTTCTTGATGGCGGCATCAAGCGCGCCGGGGCGTGGCTGAAAGGCGTCCTCGGGAGAACAGA
>CAZYEA010000221.1:0-8243 GCA_964646485.1 uncultured Acidobacteriota bacterium | reverse complement strand
ATCGGCGTGGGCACGGACACCGCCTCGGTGTCGGGATCTTCGCTTTCCGAATTCGCGGCCGACCTGGTGAAGCTCGTGGCCGACCTGGCCTTGAACCCGAAGTTTCCGGCGAGCGAACTCGAACGCCTGAAGGCCGACAACCTGCGCCGTCTCTCCATCGCCAGGAGCAATCCCCAGCAAATGGCGGTCGAGAAGTTCCGGCAGGTTCTCTATGAGAACCATCCCTACGGCCGGATCTTTCCCACCGAAGCGCAGGTGAAGGGATACACGCTGGCCCAGGCGAAGGCCTTCTATGAGGCGAACTGGGCGGCGGCGCGCGCGCGGCTCTATGTGGTCGGCCGGTTCGATCCGGCCGCGGTCGAATCCGCGGTTCGTGCCGCCTTCGCGGGTTGGAAGAAGGGCGCCATGTCCCACCCGACCGCACCCCGGCCCCGCGCCGAGCGCGCCGTCTACATCGTGGACAAGCCCGGCGCGGTGCAGACCACCCTGATTGTCGGCCTGCCCACCATCGACGCCTCCCACAAGGACGCCATTCCCCTCTCCGTCGCCAACAGCGTGCTCGGGGGCTATTTCTCCTCGCGCATGACCGCGAACCTGCGCGAGAGCAAGGGCTACACCTACTCGCCCTATTCGCAGGTCTCGAACCGGTATCGCGACGCCACCTGGGCGCAGAACGCCGACGTCACCACCGCGGTGACCGGCGCCTCGCTCAAGGAGATCTTTTACGAGATCGACCGTCTGCAGGCCGAGGCCCCGAGCGCAGAAGAGCTCGACTCCGCCAAGAACTACATGCTCGGCACCTTCGTCTTGCGGAACTCCGATCGATTCGGGATCATCAACCAGCTGGAGTTCATCAACTTCCATGGCCTGCCTGCCGACTACCTCAACACCTACGTCGCACAGGTGCGCGCGGTCACGCCGGCCCTGGTCCAGGAGATGACCCGGAAATACATCGACGACACCAAGACCGTGATCATCGCGGTGGGCGACCGGAAGGTGATCGAAGAGCAGGTGAAACCGTACGGTCCGATCGGGCCGACCCCGCGTTGATCCTCCCGAGCCTCGCCCTTCTCCTGAGCCTCGCCCCCGCGGCGATGGCTCAGGAGAAGCAGGCGTCGCCGGTGAACGCGGTGCGCCTCTCCGCCGCGATCAAAGTCGACGGCGTCCTCGACGAGCCGGCCTGGGAGGGCGCCGCGAAGATCGACACGTTCTTCGAGACCGTCTTCGGCGATAACCGCGAGCCGGTGGTCACCACGGTGGCCCTCGTGGGCTACGACGACAAGTACCTCTACATCGGCCTCCGTTGCGACGATCCCGACCCCGCCCGGCTGCGAGCACCCTTCGCCGATCGCGACCAGGTGATCGGGACGGACGACAACGTGGCGGTGTTCATCGACACCCAGGGCGACAAGCGGGTGGCCCAGGAGTTCCGGGTCTCCGCCCGGGGCATCCAGGGTGACGCCGTCTACAACGATGCGTCGAACAACGAAGACTTCTCGCCCGACTTCTACTACGACACCGCGGCCAGGATCACGGAGAAGGGGTGGACCGCGGAGATGCGCATTCCCTTCTCTTCGCTTCGGTACAAGCCCGCGGCCGAACAGAAGTGGGGAATCATGGTCTGGCGCAATTACCCGCGCGACCGCCGCTACGCGATCTACAGCTCGCCCATCCCGCGCGGCGCCAATTGCTTCATGTGCAACCTCGCCGACCTGCGCGGGCTCGAGAATCTGCCCGCCTCGCGTCATCTCGTGCTGGCCCCTTACGCGAGCGGTCAGGACGTGAAGCGGGCCCGCCCCGGTGAGCCGCTTCGGGGCGACGGGGCCGATTCGCGGTTCGGCCTCGACTTCAAGTGGACGCCGTTTGCGAGCACCGCCATCGACCTCACCTTGAACCCTGACTTCTCCCAGGTTGAGACCGACACCGCCCAGATCGCGGTCAACAACCGCTTCGCGCTCTTCTTTCCCGAGAAGCGACCGTTCTTCCTCGAGGGCGTCGATCTCCTGGACACGCCCATTCCCGTTTTCTATTCGCGCTCCATCACCTCGCCCCGCTTCGGCGCGCGGGTCACCGGCAACGCCTCCGGCGTCAGTTACACCGCACTTCTGGCGCGCGATGAAGGAGGAGGCAGCGTCATTCTGCCCGGGGCGGTCGGGTCCGAGTTCGCGCCTCAGGACTTCGAGTCCGACGTCCTGGTGTTCCGCGCGCGCCGTGAGCTGGGGAAGAGCTTCATCGGAACCACCGCCACCCTCAAGGAGAATGAAGGCGGCTCGTTCAATCGCGTCTTCGGCGTCGACTTCCAGTGGCGCCCCAATGAGAAGGACCGTATCTCCGGCCAGGCGCTGCTCTCCCGGACCAGGACTCCCGTCTATCCCACCTTCGCACCGGAGTGGGATGGCCATCGCCTCAATGATGGGGGCTTTCAGCTTGGCTGGAATCGCCAGGTCGCGAAGTACGACGCCTCCGTCCGGGTCGATGACCTCGGCCGCGACCTGCGCGTCGACCTCGGATTTGTGCCCCAGGTGGGCTTCCGCCAGTTTCAGTCGGAGTTGGGCTACCGCCTGTATCCGACCGGCGTGTTTAGTTTCGCGCGGCTGTTCTCCTTCGGAGAGTACGTCGTGGATCACCAGGGCGACGTCATCTCGAGGCAGTGGAATCCGATCGGCGTCGTGCTTCTGGGGAGGAAGAACCTGCAGGCCTTCGCGGGGCTCTCGGTCGGCACCTTCCGGACCGGGGGCGGCCTTCTCACCCGTCGCCGCGTTCAGTATCAGGCTCAAGTCGATCCTTCCCGGCGGATCACGCGATTCGCCCTTCAAGGAGCCCTGGGCGAGGACATCGACCTCTCCACCGCGCAGGTTGGAAACGGCGGAGACCTCACGGCGACCGCCACTCTGCGCCCCGAGCCCCACCTCACCCTCGAAGCCATCGCTTCGGCCTCGTGGCTCTCCGCGAAAGGCGACGCCCCCGCGCGCGGCCGCCTCTTCTCCGCTCAGGTCCAGCGAATCAAGGCCACCTACAACGCCTCCTCGCGCGCCTTCCTCCGCCTGATCGGCCAGTTCACTTCGAGCCGGCGCTACCTTCCGTCCGGGGTCTTCAAAGACTCCGGCTTCTCCGGCTCGGCGCTGCTCAGCTATCGCATCAACTGGCAGACCGCTCTCTTCCTGGGCTACGGCGACGAGCGTGCCCTGGGTGAGCGGGATCGCCTCGAGCGCACCGGCCGCCAGCTCTTCGCCAAGGTGTCGTACTCATTTCAAAGATAGGTGAACGCGCATGATTCCAGGACTTCGTGATTCCCTTCACATCGCGGCTCTCGCCGGATCGTTTCTGCTCGCGGGCGACGCGAACGCTCAGCCCGCCCCGACCGCCTCGGCTCAGGAACAAGCGGCGGTGCAGCTTCAGCAGAAAGGTGATTGGGCAGGGGCGGCTCGGGCCTTCGACGCGCTGGTGAAAGCTGAGCCCCAAAACCCGCGCGCCGAATTCGGCCTCGGCGCCGCCCTTCATGAAACCGGTAAACCCGCGGATGCGATTCCTCATTTGACCAAGGCGCAATCCCTCGGCTACCAACCCGCGAATCAAGTGAGGTTTCGACTCGCCCGCGCCTACACGAAGCTCGGTGACCGGGAGAAGGCCATGGCCGAACTCCAACAGGCCGCCTCCGCCGGCTTCACCAATCTCCAGGTCCTGCAGAATCCCGATCTCGACCCCCTGCGCGGCGAGGCCGCGTTCCAGGCGGTGGTGGCGAAGGTCACGGCCAACGCGCGCCCCTGCGAAGCGGATCCGAACTTCCGCCGCTTCGACTTCTGGGTCGGCGACTGGGATGTCCAGCAGACCGGCGTGCCCCGGGCCCCGGTAGGCGCCTCGAGCCACGTGGAGCGGGTGCTGAACGGCTGCGTGATCTTCGAGAACTGGGAACCGGGTCCGGGCGGGGCGGGGAAGAGCTTCAACATCTACAACACGGTGACCAGGAAGTGGGAGCAGTACTGGGTGGACGCCACCGGCCGGATCACTCATTACTTCGGCGAGTTCCATGACGACGGCAACCTCTACTACGAGGCCGACCAGTTCGGCACCGGCAACAAGGTGCGCATGACCTTCTTCAATCAAGGGCCCGACCAGGTGCGTCAACTCGGTCACCTCTCGACCGACGGCGGCAAGTCCTGGACGGTGTCGTTCGACCTCACCTACCTGCGGAAGAAGTAGCCGCGTTCATTCGTACGACGCGGGGAAGGCTCGCAGCGACCTGTAGAACGGAAGATCGTGATTGGGCCAGATCCAGGCGCCGGTCTGCGCGGCCAGACCCTTGAGCGCGCGGATGCTCGCAACCGCCTGATCGTGGGCGCCCTCGCAGAACCCTCCGGGCGCCACTTCGTCGTCGAGATTCTCCTGCAGGTCGGCGGCGTCGCCGGCGAGGAGCACGGGTCGCCCCCGGGGCAGTTCGATCAGCATCGACATATGGCCTCGGGTGTGACCCGGGGTCATGACCGCGCGCACCCCGGAGGCGACGTCGTAGGCGCCTTGCTGCAGCCGGAAGTCGAGAGGCGAGCCTTCGTCATCGACGAGGTCGTCCGCGAACACCGAGGCGTCGGCGCCTTCGGCCGCGGCCGCGACCTCGTCCTGATGCACGTGGATCTCCGCTCCGCAGCCCGCGCGGCGCAGCTCCTTGAGCCCGCCCGCATGGTCAAAATGCAGGTGGCCGATGAAGAGGACGTCGATGTCCGCGGCCGACAGCCCGAGGCGCCCCAGGTGGCTCGGGACGCGCTGCTCGGCCGTCATCTCCGGCGCGCCGAAGCCGCTCGCGACATCGTCGTAGTAGCGCTTTCGAAGGAGAGGGTCGTGGATCTTCGCGTAGTCGCAACCGACGTCGTAGAGGATCCGCCCATTTCTCGTTTCGATGAGATAGGCGAGGATGGGCGCGTCGATGAGCTGGCCGCGGCCGCGGTTCCAGGTGGAGATCGATTTGTCGTAGCGGTGAGTGGCGGTGAGCAGCGGCCACAGGCGGCGCACCTCGGTCATCCATCAACGATAGACTCCCGCGCAGGCGAATGACCACCCTGACCACCGGGGACATCGAGAAACGCCTCGCCGCGGGCGAGCGCGACTTCCAGGGGGCGAGCCTTGCCGGGGTCAACCTGCGCAAGGCGAATCTCATCGGAGGCAACTTCCGGGGCGCGGTGTTGCGCGGGGCCAACCTGCATGGGGCCGACCTGCGCAACGCCAAGCTCATGCGCACCGACCTGGGGATGGCCGACCTGGGCATGGCGGACTTCGGGTGCGCCGACCTCAACAGCGCCGACTTTCGCGGAGCGAACCTCAAAGGAGCCAACTTCAACGGAGCTCTCCTCGATGGAGCGAACTTCCGCAACGCCGACCTGAACGGCTCGGACCTGCGCACGGCCAAGCTCGTGCGCGTCGACCTCAGTCGAGCCGACCTGCGCCTCGCCAATCTGTCGAAGGTGGATCTGCGCGGTTCCGACCTGCGCGGCGCCGATCTCACCGGCGCCAATCTCTCGGGGTCGAGTCTCATGAGCGCCTCCCTCTATGAGGCCGACCTGCGTGAGGCCGATCTGACCTCGGTGAACCTGTGCGGCGCGAGCCTCACCGACGCCCGTCTCCGCAACGCGAATCTTGAAGGCGCGACGGTCGGGGGCACGGTCTTCGCCGATCTCGATCTTCGGCACGTGAAGGGACTCGAAACCCTGAACCACGTCTCTCCTTCCACTCTCGGCGCCGACACCCTGAGCCGCTCGCGGGGGGCCCTCCCCGAGGCCTTCCTGCGAGGCTGCGGGCTCTCTCCTCTCGAAGCTCTCTTTGCCCGCCATCAGCACGCGACCGATTCGAAAGAGGCCGCCTCAGCGCTGCTCCGGGAGATCGAAGCGCTCGGGGTCAGCCGGGGCGTGGAGCGCCGGCGGGTGCTGATCTCACACTCCCAGCTCGACGATGCGTTCGTCTCGGAGCTGCGACGGCTCTTTGCCTCCCGCGGGGTCTACACCTGGGTGGCCACCCACGAGCTCAAGGGCACGTTGCGCGAACGCCAGTCGAAGCTCGCGATCCAGCACGATGTGAGCCTGCTCCTGGTGCTCTCGGAGTATTCCGTGCGTTGCGACTGGGCCGAGCACGAAGTGCGCCTCGCCCGCAAGCTCGAAAAGGACCTGGGGGAACCGGTCTTGTGTCCCATAAGCCTTGACGAAGCCTGGAAGACGCCTCTCTGGCAAGGCCAGATTCTGGACAATCTGCCGGACGAGCACGTCCTATCCTTTGCCGAGTGGCGCGACCAGCCGGTCATGGAGAGTCAGTTCGCGAAGCTGATCGAAACGATCGGCGCCCGCCGAACCTAGCGTCCCCTGACCTAAGAGCGCGTGACTCGCTCCCGGGGCCGAACGACCCTTGGCTACAGGTTGCGAATATCGATGGGCTCGGCCGGGCGCGGCCTTCGGAAGAAGAGCCAGTCTCCGCTCGAATGGGAGGTCCAGGCCTGGATGAATTCCCATCCTTGGGCATGCATGGCGAAGGCCTTCGCGACTTCCGCGTTGCCCACCACCGATACGGCGTCGTATTCCCAATTCGGATCTTCCATGGAACCTCCAAAGAACCAGCGGTACGGTACGCTGAAACGACGCGGGCGCGCAAGCGCCCGAGGCATCACAAAGCGGCGAAGTCCTTCACCGCTTTGACCAGTTCCGCTCGAGACACCTCGAACTGACCGGGGCGAAGCTGCCGCCACTGTGAGCGGTCCTTCTGCAGGGCGGCGGCGCCGGCGGCGCCCGCTTCGAGATCCTTGAGCGTCACCGTGCCCTTCGCCTTCTCGTCGGAACCGTAGATGGCCACGAGGGGAATGCCGCAGCGATCGGCGTACTTGATCTGTTTGCCCAGGCCCTTTTCCGCGCCCAGGTACATCTCCGCGGCCACGCCCGCGCGGCGCAGTTCGTAGGTCATGGCCAGGTAGTCGTCGGTGAGAGCGGGGTCGATGGTGGTGATGAGGATGCGCGCGGTGGCGCGCCGCGTGCCCGTGCGTCCGAGCTTGATGAGGGCGGCGAGCAGGCGGTCCACCCCGATCGAGGCCCCGGTCGCGGGAACGCGCTCGCCCAGGAAGCGCATGACCAGATCGTCGTAGCGGCCACCGCCGAAGACGGATCCGAATTCAGGCGCGTCGAGGAGCACCGCCTCGAAGACGGGGCCCGTGTAGTAGGCGAGCCCACGGGCGATGCTGAGATCGATGACCGCGCGATCCTCGTGATAGCCGAGGTTCTTGAGATGCCGGGAAATCCGCGCAAGGGGATCGATGGCCGTGGCCGCGCCCTCGACGCCGCGAAAGACCTCGGTCAGGCCCGCGAGAATCTCGTCGCGCGTGTCGCCCTTGATGGCCAGGAACCTCTCGATGCGATCGACCTGGTCGGGCCGCAGGCCCACGCCGGGAATGGGGTCGCCGGACTCGTCCTTGTAGCCGGTGGTGAGTTCCCGCCGGACCTTCTCGGGGCCGATCTTGTCGAGCTTGTCGAGGACGCGGAAGACGTCGGGGGCGAGGCCCGGGTCGATGCCGGCCAGAGGCATGAGCAGATTGAGGACGCCGCGGCTCGAGAAGCGGACGCGAAAAGGCCCCACCTGGAGTGCCGTGAGAGTGTCGCACATCCCGGCAATGATCTCGGTGTCCGCGATCTCGGAGGGCACGCCGACGGAATCGAGGTCGAACTGTGTGAATTCGCGGAAGCGCCCCGGCCCAGGCTTGTCCGCCCGATAGACCGGTCCCACCTGGTAACGGCGGAACGGCCGGGGCAGTTCGGGATACTGGGCGACGAGGCGCGAGAGCGGAACGGTGAGATCGAAACGGAGGCCGAGGAGATCGTCCTCGGGACCCTGGACGCGAAAAATCGAAGCGGAGGCCTCGGCCCCACCCGAGTCCGAAAGGATCCGCAGGTGTTCGATCGCCGGAGTGCTGATGGGCACGAAGCCATACAGTTCGTAGACCCCCTGGATGGCCGCGATCATGCGCTGACGCGCGATCATCTCTCCCGGGAGGAGATCACGAAGGCCGCGGGCGAGTGCCGCTTGGACAGGTTCCATGGGGTAGCTGAGGCGCTCGGATTCCGAGGTTTGGGGCGCGGGGTCCGTCTACCGCCCCCCAACTTGGGGCGCCGGATTCACTCCGGCGTTTGAGGCACTGGGGGGTTTGGGGGGCGGGGTCCGTCTACCGCCCCCCAACATTGGAGGGCCGGATTCACTCCGGCCCTTGAAATGGTACAGACGCT
>CAZYEA010000220.1:2746-8266 GCA_964646485.1 uncultured Acidobacteriota bacterium | reverse complement strand
TCGTTGCCCGCGATGTTGACGCGGTCGACGAGCGCGCCCGGAACCTGGTTCATGACCCCCCAGGGGTCGCGGGAATTGGGAACGTCCCGGAGGTCCTGGGTGGTGAGGACGCCGCCGGTGCCGCGCTTGGCGACGTCGACGAGCGGCTGGGTGCCGACCACCTCCACCGTATCGGTGAGTCCGCCGACCGTGAGCGCGATGTCGAGAGTGGCGCTCTGGCCGGTCTGGACCGTGAGTCTGCGGTTGGCGGTGCCGAATCCCTGGAGAGACACCGTGATGGTGTAATCGTTGGGGTCGAGGTTCAGGAAGCGGAACGTGCCGTCCGTTCCGGTGACGGTGGTGCGGCTCCCCGCTTCACCGGAGATGGTGACGGAAGCCCCGGGGAGCACGGCTCCCGAAGCGTCCGTCGCCTTTCCATAGACATTGCCCGTGGACGTCTGGGCAGACGACAAAGACGCCCACAGCAACAGCGTGCAGGCGAGTGCGAGTGACAGTCTTCTCATCATGGGTTTTCCTTGATAGGGGTGATGGGCGCCTCGTGACGAGGCATTTCGTGGTCGTTAAGGTGGCGCGCGCGCCCCCCCGTGCGCGCGCGACGGCCGAAGCGATCATCCAGAAGCCCGAAGCGCTTCAGCTTTTCCTGAAGCGTGGTCGGGAGGACGCCGAGAGCCTTGGCGGCTCGCCTCTGGTTGCCCCCCGCCGCGAGCAGCGCCGCGACGATGAGGCTTCTCTCGAAGCTCGCGAGAATGTCTCGAAGCACCAGGCGATCGCCTGCCGCTTCCAGGTTGAACCGAGGGTCGAAGATCGACCCTTCCGCAAAGTGACTCGACATGCGGGCAGGATCGGGCACGCCCCGGGGAGCCACAATGGACCCGCGATTGATTACGTCATGAATTTGGATTTGTCGCGGACGGCCCGGCCTCGGCACGCGCCTTGCAGCAATTCCGGGAATGCTGCCGAACTCACGTCGCCTTGGGAGCCGGGAATTCGGCCCCGCGGTCGCGCCTGGATTCCATATGGATGCCCGCGCCCTTGCCAGTCGAGGCAATCGCCGGCCCGGCTGGAGGGATGAGCCGGAGCCCCTGCCCGAAGCACCCCTCTCGCCGAGCCGGAGGGACCGATGACGGACGGCGTGGCGACGATCCAGGGTGTTGAAGGTGGCGGCTTATCGCCTTGGACACCGAGCGACGCCGGCTTCTCGGGCGACGGCTTCCAATTCGGCGTGTTCGACCTGGACACCCGAACGGGAGAATTAAGGAAGGAAGGGCGTCTCGTCCATCTGAGGAACCAGCCGTTCCAGGTGCTTCGGGTGCTGCTCGATCGCGCGGGAGAACTCGTCACCCGCGAGGAAATCAAGGCCGCGCTCTGGGCGGACAACGTGGACGTGGACGTTGAACAGGGGCTCAACTACTGCGTCCGGGAAATCCGCTCGGCTCTCGGCGACAACGCGGACGCGCCCCGCTTCATCCAGACCCTCCCGCGCCGGGGCTACCGTTTCCTCGCGGACGTGCGCAGGGTCGGGGCGACTGTCGTCCCGGACCGTCCGAAAACGACCGGTCCGATCCCGGAAGCCGGCCGGGATGCGGGGGCCGCCGGGCCGGTCTCGGCCATGACTGCTCCGACTGGGCGGCGACGGATCGTGGCGGCCGTGGCCCTCATCGGGCTGATCGCGGGAGTGACGGCGGTGGCGGTTCGTTCGAGGCCCCGGCCCGCAGCGGCGTCTCCCGGAGCCGCGCCGGTCCGGCTCGTTGTTCTCCCCTTCAATGATCTCTCCGCCCTCCCCGAGGCCTATCTTGCCGATGGCCTGACCGACGAGCTCATCGGTTCGCTCGGCAAGAGGTCCGAGGGGCGAATCGAGGTCATCGCCCGCTCGAGCGCCCTTGCCTTCAAGAGCCGCGGGCCGGACGCCGCCGCGTTCGCCCGGGAGATGGGCGCCTCTCATTTCATCGAGGGCACGGTCCGCCGGGCGGGATCCGAGGTTCGGGTTCAGGTGTCGATGGCGCGCGCGCAGGACGCCATCCAGGTCTGGACCGCGACCTATGACCGGAACATCGGGGATCTGCTGGCCCTCGAACGGGAGGTCGTGCAGGCGATCGGCGCCGGAGTACGCGTGGCGGTGAGCGACGAAATCCCTCGGGCGGCCGCGATCGATTCCGAGGCGTACCTCGCGTTCCTGCGCGGCCGCTTCGAGTGGAACAAGCGGAGCCGCGGGAGTCTCTTCACCTCCCTCAACACTTTCCAGGAGCTCACCCGCACCCATCCCGACTTCGCCCTGGGCTGGGCGGGCCTCGCCGACGCCTACGCGGTGCTGATGGATCACGGCTACCTCTCGCCGCGAGACGCGTGGATGCAGGCGCGCAGGGCCGCGGAGAAGGCGGTGAGCCTCGACCCCAGCCTCCCCGAGGCCTGGACCAACCTCGGAATGATTCGCGGGCTGTACGAATGGAACCCTTCGGCCGCGCAGGAAGCCTTCTCGCGGGCGGCCGCGTTGAATCCGGCTTATCCGACGCTTCTCCACTGGCAGTCGATCCTCCTGCGGTCCGAGGAACGCTACGAGGAGGCTTACCTGAACCTGCGCAAGGCGAGAGAGCTCGATCCGCTCTCATTGGGAATCCGCGTCAACTTCTCGGGCGTGCTCATGGATCTGGGGCGCGACCGCGACGCCCTCACGGAGGCGGAGGCCATCGTGAGCGTCGCGCCCGGGTGGGGGCCGGGGCTTCTTCTCTTCGGCGAGACACTCGCGCGCACGAACCGGATGGGGGAGGCGGAGGCCGCGTACCTCAAGGCCGAGGCCGCGGGTGCGCCTGCAGCCCGGGCCGCCCTCGCCTCCTTCTACTTCATGCGCGGGCGCCGCGACCTCGCGGTCCAGAAACTGAAGGACCTCGAGGCCCAGGCCCGCACCACCTACGTGTCGCCCTACCTGCTGGCCATGGCGAGCGCCGGCCTCGATCGTGAAGCCGCGTTCCGCGCCCTCGAGGCCGCGTTCGAAGAGAGATCACCGGCGCTCCGTCTGCTCAGGCGGGATCGCCGCTTCGATCCCATCCGCGACGATCCTCGCTTCGACCGGCTCGTGAGCATCCTCCGGCCTGAAACGCCGGCGAAGCCCTGAGAATCCGCCTACGGTCGGGGCGGCGTCGGAGAGGTCTTCGGCCGGGCGGTGGCCGGGGTCTTGGGCGACCCCACCGCCGGTTTGGCGGCCGGCACTCCGGCCTTGGTGGCCGCGGCGGGCGGCGGCTCGGAGATCACGCGCACCTTGGTGATCACCACCGGCTTGATCGGGACGTTTGCGTAAGGTCCGATGGTGGTCGTGGGCACGGCCACGATCGCGTCCACCACGTCCATACCCGAGAGCACCTCGCCGAAGACGGTGTAGCCCCAGCCGTCGGGCGAAACCCCGAAGTCGAGCTTGATGTTGTCCCTCACGTTGATGAAGAACTGCGAGGTGGCGCTGTGGGGATCGTTGGTGCGCGCGAGGGCGACCGACCCGCGCGTGTTCGAGAGCCCGTTCTTCGCCTCGTTCCGCACCGGCGCCGCGGTCGGCTTCTCCACCATCTTGGAATCCATGCCGCCGCCCTGGATCATGAAACCGGGAATGACCCGATGGAAAGTGGTCCCCGCGTAGAAACCGCTCTTCGCATAGTTGAGCACGTTCCTCGAGGAGCGGGGCGCCCGGGTCGCGTACAGGCCGATCTGGATGGTACCCATGGTCGTATCGATGGCGAGGACGGCGCCGTCGGGGGTGGGCTTGGGTTCGGGGGCAGGAGCCTGAGGTGCCATCGGGGCCGGGGAGGTCTGGAGCGGTGCGGCCGGGGCAGTCAGGAGAGCGAGAACGAGAGCGGGAGCCAGCATTGGATCTTTGTGAGTCTCCTCGATAAAAGGGGTCGGTGCGGCTAAAGTCTAGCGAAGACCGCCCGGTTCCCCCATGGGCATAGAATCCCGGTCTCATCGGTACTAACGATGGTTCTCTTCAACTACTCCACCAAAGAACTCACAGCCAAGGTCGTCTACTACGGGGCCGGGCTGTGCGGGAAGACCACGAATCTCCAGTGGATCCACGAGCAGTTGCCCATCAAGAACAAGGGCAAGATGCTCTCGCTCGCCACCGAAGCGGACCGCACTCTGTTCTTCGACTTCCTTCCCATCGAGCTCGGCACCATCCGCGGCATGAAGACGCGCGTGCAGCTCTACACCGTCCCCGGCCAGGTTTTCTACAACGCGACGAGGCGCATGGTGCTGAAGGGCGCCGACTGCGTGGTCTTCGTGGCCGACTCCCAGGACGCGATGATCGAAGCGAACTCGGACGCGATGAAGAACCTGCGCGAGAACCTGATCGCGAACGAGCTCGATCCCGACAACATTCCTCTGGTCATCCAGTACAACAAGCGCGATCTCCCCAACGCCGCACCCCTCGCCGATCTCAACAAAGTCCTCAACACGCGCGGCGTGCCCTTCGTGGAAGCGTCCGCGAAGAGCGGCAAGGGTGTCGAGGAAACGCTCAAGGTGGCGACCCAGCTCGTCTTCAAGGTTCTGGCCGGGAAGTACGGGAACGATGCGGCCGCGGGCGCCAAACCCACCGGCACCACGCCGAGGCCGGCCGCGGCCGCCAAACCGGCGGCGCCTCCGCCCGCTCCCCCACAGCCTGCCGCGCCGCCTCCGCTCCCGCCGCCCGCCCGGGTGGCTTCAGCACCCCTCCCTCCGCCGCGCTCAGCCCCTCCGCCCCCGCCGCCCGCGCGCGCCACACCCCCGAGTCCTCCGGCGTTCTCGTCGAACGATGACCTGCTCGATTCGCTCGGTGGTCCGGGTCCTGCTCCCGCAGCGCCCGGCCTCTCCCTCGACAGCGAACTCGATCTCGGCCCCGCACCCGCACCGGTCGACTTCGGCGACCCGCTCGACGCTCTCTCGGGGAGCGCGCCGCCGCCTGCAAGCGGCGATCCATTCGGCCCCGAACTGTCTCTCGACTCCCTCGGCGAGGCCCCGCCTTCCTCCGCCCCGGCCGGCTCCACCGGGGAAATCGAGTTGGAACTCGGGCCGCCCCCCTCCGCCGGCCCCGGCGATCCTTTCGGCTCGGCACTCGACTCGCCCTTCGAGGCAGGTCCGGCCCCGGCTCAACCCGCCGCCCTCGACGATCCGTTCGCCTCGACTCTGGAGCCCGCGGCGCCCTTCAGCCCGCCTCCGGGTCGGCCTGCGCCGGCCGGGTCGCCGCTCGATTCCATGCTCGGCGCTCCCGGAGGCTCGTCCAGCTTCACTTCCGATCCGGTGAACGTCCAGGCCTCGGTGGATATCCCCGCGGGCGCACTCAAGGCGGACCCGGTGCAGGTGACGGTGCCGGTCGAGATCTCACTGACGAGCGGTGGCCGCGAGATCCTCGTGCCCATCCGAATGCAGCTGAAGATCCGGATCCGTTAGCCGGCTTCTTTCGGCCAAAGGCCCCGAAATGCCGTGGCGGCGGCGGTCCTTCTTCTCTTTCCAGGAGTTCAACCCATGTCCCAGCGACCCGCCACCCGGCTCTTCTCGATTCTT
>CAZYEA010000220.1:0-2646 GCA_964646485.1 uncultured Acidobacteriota bacterium | reverse complement strand
TCCAGGAGTTCAACCCATGTCCCAGCGACCCGCCACCCGGCTCTTCTCGATTCTTGGCCTGATCCTCCTTGTCGCTTCGGTCCGGGTCGAGGCGCAACTGGCCCCCATCCCCCAGGACCAGGGGGCGAGCGGCCTTGGGCTTGCGCTGCGACGGCTGCCCGTCTCGTTCAATGTCCTCTACGTGACCGCGCATCCGGACGATGAGAACAACGGTGTGCTCACCCTGCTCTCGCGCGGGATGGGCGTGCGCACCGGACTGCTCACGGTGACCCGCGGCGACGGCGGCCAGAACGAGATCGGTCCCGAACTCTTCCAGGCCATCGGCATCCTGCGCACCGAGGAGCTTGCGGGTGTCCACCGCTACGACGCGGCTGAGCAGTACTTCACCCGGGCCTACGAGTTCGGCTATTCGTTCAGCGTGGAGGAGACCCTGCAGAAGTGGGGCAAGGAAGAGATCCTCGACGACGTGGTGCGCGTGTTCCGCGCCTTCCGTCCCGACGTCGTCCTCACCCTCTCCCTCGAAGCGCCGGGCGGCGGGCAGCATCACCAGACCACGGCGCGCCTCGCCAAGGAGGCATTCCGCGTGGCCGCGGACCCCAACCGTTTCACCGATCAGGTCAAGGAAGGCCTGCTCCCTTGGCAGGCCCTGCGCGACTATCAGGGCGGGGTGGGCGGTGGCCTCGAGCGGCTGGAAGGCGAGATGACCACGGTGGCCACGAACGGCTTCGATCCGCTGCTCGGGATGTCGTACGCGGAGTTCGGTTCGATCGGCCGGTCGTTCCACAAGTGCCAGGGCGGCGGCCAGCTCAAGAGCGATCCCGGCGACGGACGCGCCACGTATTACATCGTCGACTCCGAGCCGAAGATCGCGGGCGGGGGAACTTCGATCCTGCCCGACGACATCTCGGTGAGAGCACTCGCTCGCTTCGCCAAAGGCGAAGAGGACAAGGCGTCGTTCCTCGCGGCCGGACTCGGCTCCATCCAGGACGCGGCGGCCGAAGCGGTCGCCGCCTTCGATCCGAAGTCGCTCAGCAAGGTGGTGCCCGCGCTGCGCAAGGGCATGGGCGCCACTCGCGCGCTCATCGCACAGGTGAAAGGCAGCAGCCTCTCGAGTCTCGCGAAGGTGAACCTGTTGAACCGTCTCGAGCGCAAAGTCAGCGAGTTTGAGAACGCGTTGATCCTGGCCCACGGTGTGGTCTTCCAGGCGGTGGCGAACGACGACAACGTCGTGCGCGGCCAATCCTTCGATGTGCGGGCGCTGGTGGTGAACCAGGGCGACGAGCCGGTGCGCATCGAGGAGGTCTCCCTCGCGGTTCCGAACGGCTGGTCGGTCACGGGCAAGCTGGACAAGACCTCTGACCTCGCCCCGGGCCAGAAGGCGCAGGGCACGTTCACGGTGAGTGTGGGTTCGGGGGCGCGCTACACCCAGCCCTACTGGAAGCGCAATTTCAAGGTTGACCGATACGACATCGACATTCCCAAGGACCTGACCCTGCCCTGGAGCCCTTCGGACGTGCAGGCGCGTTTTGCCTTCAGCAGCGCCGGCACCACCTTCGGCCGGATCCAGGCGGCGCAATACCGTTATGAAGGACCCTGGGTGGGCGGCGAGAAGCAGAAGGAAGTGAACATCGTCCCGGTGCTCTCCGTTCACCTCACTCCTGACATCGTGGTGGCGCCCAGGTCCACGGTCGCGGTGAAGCGCGAACTCCGGGTCGCGGTCAGGAACGGAAGCAAAGGCGCGGTGGACGCCACGGTGAAGGTCGACGGGGGAAAGCTGAAGGTGGAGCCCGCATCGGCGCCGCTGAAGTTCCGCTACGAGGGCGAAGAGCTGACCGTGCGCTTCTTCGTCACCGTGCCCCCTGGCACCCCGGAATCCGAATTCACGCTCAAGGCTTCAGCGGAGGCAAACAGCGAGACCTTCGCCGAGGGATACCAGGTGATCGCCTACGACCACACCCAGGAGCGTCACCTCTTCCATGACGCGGCGGCCGTGCTGCGCGTGCAGGACGTGAAGGTGGCGCCGGGGGTGCGGGTCGGCTACATCATGGGCGCGGGCGACGAGACGGCGGACGCCATCGCGCAACTCGGCGTGCCCCCGGTCATGCTGACCGCGGACGATCTCGCGTACGGCGACCTCTCAAAGTACACCACCATCGTCACCGGCACGCGCGCCTTCCAGACCCGCAACGATCTGAAGGCGAACTACGCGCGGGTCATGAAGTACGTGGAGGACGGCGGCAACCTCGTGGTCCAGTACAACAAGTTCGAGTTCAACGTCCTCTCCCAGCCCGCCTTCGCGGGCGGCTTCTCCGGCGGGCCCGTCGGCGGTCCGGGCGGCGGCGGCCCGCGCCCGGTTCAGGATTCACCCTTCGCGCCTTATCCCGCGTCGGTCACCTCGAATCGCGTGACCGTAGAGGAGGCGCCCATCGATATCCTGGCACCGGCCTCGCGGCTGGTGACGGCGCCGAACAAGATCACGTCGAAGGATTTCGACGGCTGGGTGCAGGAACGCGGCCTGTATTTCTTCGGCGCTCGCGATCCGCGCTACGTCGACGTCCTGAAGTCCGCCGATCCGTGGCCCAAGAACCCTGGCGAGAAGAAGGGTCTGCTGGTGGAGACCACGGTCGGTAAGGGGACGTGGAGCTA
>CAZYEA010000219.1:0-8322 GCA_964646485.1 uncultured Acidobacteriota bacterium | reverse complement strand
CTACAACTGCCCGCTCAACCGGCGCGTCGAAGTGAATCGCATCAAGGCGCCCATCGCCAAGATCGACCCCGACATCAAGCATCCGCGGGTCGATGAGTTCTCCTTCGGGTTCGAGCGGGCGCTCAAGAGCAACGTCCGCCTGGCCGTCACCGGCATCCTGCGCGAAAACAAGAACTTCATCGGTCAGGTTCTTCCGGATGCGCGCTGGGCGAGGGTGAATGCCACCTCTCCGACCCCCAACGGGCGGAATCTCGTGTACCCCGCGACCCCGTACTCGTATTTCCGATGGGCCAATCGATCGGCCTCGGCCAACAACGTCTACATCACGAACCCCGATGGATTCCAGTACAAGGATTCGGCGGGCAACGTGCTCGGCACCGTCGATGCCTCCCGCAAGTACAAGGGCCTGATGTTCGTCCTCACCAAGGGCTACTCTCATCGCTGGCGCGCCCAGGTGTCCTACGTCTATGCGCAGACCAAGGGCACGATCAACAACGGCAGCGAGGGTACTTACGGCGTGAGCAGCTTCTACGCGAGCCCGACGATGTCGCTGATCAACGCGGACGGCTACATGAGCAACGATCGAACCAATGAGATCAAGGCCATGGTGGGCGTTCAGATCCCGAAGGCCGAAATCGCGGTCAACGCGTACTTCCGGTCGGTGAGCGGCGGTACCTATGCGCCGTACGTCCAGCTGAGCGGTTCGACCGTGGGGTACTCGACCACCGGCTACTACTACGCGAGTTCGGCCGGAAGGCGCCCCGCTCTGGAGTCACGCGGCAGCCGTCGTCTCGACACCCAGAACATCCTCGACCTGCGTCTCGAAAAGATATTCAACGTGGGCGGGGGCGATCATCGCCTGTCCGTCTACGCCGACATCTTCAACGCCCTCAACGCGAATACCGTCACCTCGGTCTTCAACAACGTTGGTGGAACCAGCCTGTTCAACCCCCCGCCGGCCGCGGTGGGTTCCACGACGACCGTGCCCTTCAATGGTCCGGCCGCGATTCTGGCTCCCCGACAGATCCAGGTCGGAGCGCGCTGGTCGTTCTAGCTCAAAGCGGCCGCGTGGCCGCGACCGTCACGGCCGCCTGATCACATCCAGGGGTCGTTTCAAAGGCCTCGGAGCCGTACGCTCCGGGGCCTTTTTCTTTGGCGGTGTAAGGGGAGTGAGGGTGCGGAATCCGGACCGGTTTCCGGGATTCGAACGGTGGAAGCGCTGCCGAACCGCACGGCTAAGCGCTTCCGCACCAGCAGGCTCGGGGGAACTGACGGTGATCGCGCCGCTCTGCCTCGAGAGGGAAGTCGAAGACAACCATCCCATCACAGCTCTGACACTCCACGAAACAAAGAAAGAAGCCCGTCCCTTGAAAAACCTTGCGACCCTCATGCTCCTGGCGCTCAGCGCGCCCCTCCTCGCCCAAGACGCGGCGGATGAGGCCCCCGCCGAGAAGTTCACCGTGCATGGATATCTCACCCAGGCCTTCGCCAAGACGGATGGGGAGCAGATCTTGGGCATCACCAAGGACGGCACCACCGACTACCGCCGCGCCGCCGTCCTGCTCCGTTTCACCCCGACCACGAAGGACGCCCTCGTCATTCAGATCGCGCACCGGCGTCTGGGCCTCAGCCCCTCCACTCAATTCGAGACCGACCTGAAACTCGATTGGGGCTTCTATGAGCGCAAGCTCGGCCAGGACACCTCGCTGCGGGTGGGGCGGCTTCCCCAGCCGATGGGCCTGCTCAACGAGACGCGTTACGTGGGCACCCTGTTGCCCTTCTATCGCACGCCCTACAACTTCTACCAGGAGGGGTCCTTCACCTCCGAGACCGTGGACGGGCTCGCCCTGCGTCACGCGATCGCGCCCGCGAAATCGTGGAACGCCGAGATCTCCGCTTACGCCGGAGGCTTTTCCATGATCGAGAGCAGCGACAACGGCCTGGTCAAGACCCGGGCCGAGAAGATGGTGGGCGGCCAGGTGTGGCTCAACACCCCGCTGAGCGGACTGCGCTTCGGCGTGGGGGCCCAGCGCTTCAACCTGGACGGCACCGTGCTGGTGGCCGACGGCAAGGACGTCTGGAACAACTACTACGCGTCGGGCGAATACGCGGGCTCGCGGGTCAAGCTGCGCTCCGAATACCGCAAGACCAAGATCCACGACGCCCGGGTCAACTTCGAGACCTACTACGTCTACGGCGGCCTCAACGTCTCGTCCCGTCTCACCCTGCACGCTCAGTTCGACACTTCCAAGATCGATTTTCCGACCGCGGCCGGCCGGTTCGAGGTGAAGAAGTACTACGAGGACAAGACCCTGGGCGCCACCTTCGCGGTCCGGCCTGACGTCGTGGTCAAGGGCGAGTACCATTGGACGGACAGTCAGCTGCTCGAAACGAACATTCGCCCGATCGGGGCTCCCTCCAGGCCCACGAACTATGGCATCGTCTCGATGTCTGTATCGTTCTAACCCGCAATCCCTTCTGACCGACACAAAGAAGAGGTGAATACCAAGTGAACCGCCGAACCTTCTCACTCCTAGCCGCTCTGGCTTTCCTCGCCCCCGCCTCCAGCTGGGCCGCCGATTACCAGGTCATCGTGAACGTCGCGAATCCCACGGACATCCTCACCAAGGAACAAGTCGGCAAGATGTTCCTCAAGAAGATCGTGAAGTGGGACACCGGCACGCCCATCGTCCCCGTGGATCAGGTGCCGATCTCGCCGGCCCGGGCCGCCTTCACCAAGATCATCCACGGCAAGCCGGTGAGCGCCATCGCCTCCTACTGGCAGCAGCAGATCTTCGCCGGCCGCGAAGTGCCGCCCGCGGAGAAAGCGGGCGATGCCGCGGTGCTCGCTTTCGTGAAGGGCAATCCGGGCGCCATCGGCTACATCACCGGCGGCGTGAGCGCCGACGGCGTCAAGCTCATCTCCGTCCGTTAGACCTCCAAGGATCAAATCAAAGTGGCCCGGTTTCAGTTCGCCTCCCTCTCTTTCCGGTTCAAGCTCCTTCTCCTTCCCACGGTCGCGGCGGTCGGGTTCCTCCTGACCATGCTCGTGACCATGGTGTCGGGCGGGCGCACGGCGGAGAAGCTGCGTCTCGCCGAGACCGGCCACGGTCCCTCTCTGGAAATGAGCCGCAACCTGGAAGTGACCCTCTCCCAGATTCAGCGCTCTCTGCAGGACGCGGTCTCGGCCGCCAATGCCGAATTCGCACAGGATGTCGACCCGCTGAAACAGGAGTTCCTGAAGACCCTCGCCCAGGGCAAGGAGAACCCGGTGGTCAACCAGACCGAGCTCACCCAGCTCGAGGGCGCCTTCAACACGTACTACGACACCGCGACCGGCGCCACCCGCCAGATGATCGCCGACACCAAGGGTGTTGATCTCACCGCCTCGCTCGAGGCCATGACCACCCAGTACCGGCAGGTTCGCGACACCCTCTCCGCGAACACCGAGCGCGACAAGAAGGCCATGGCCGACGCGTTTCAGTCGGTGCGGGAGGCGGAGAGCTCGGCGAACCTCCTCATCATCACCATCGTGGTGCTCTGCCTGGCCCTCTTGATCGGGGCGTCCATGAACGTGACCCGGGCCCTCGTGGGCCCGGTGGGCCGCGCGGTCCAGGCGGCACATCGCCTTCGGGACGGGGACGTTTCCGTGCGCTTCGAAACCGGCGCCACCGATGAGGTGGGCCAGCTGGTGAAGGCGCTGGGCGATGTCACCTCCTACCTTCAGGAGATGGCCGACATCGCCCAGGACATCGCCGAAGGCGACCTGCGGAAGGATCCCAAGCCCCGTTCGGCCGAAGACCGCTTCGGCATCGCGTTTGGCGAGATGACCCGGCGGCTCGCCGGGGTGTCCCGCGAACTCAAGGTCCAGGCCTCGGGCATGGCCGCGGCCGCCCGCCAGGTGTCCTCGGCCGCCGGCGACCTGTCCGGCGGAACCTCCGATGTGGCCGCATCCGTCGAGGAGACGCTCTCGAGTCTCGAAGAAATGCGCGCTTCCATCGCCGCCAACGCGGGCAACAGCGTCCAGATGGAAGACCTGGCCTCCCAGGCCGCGAACGATGCGGCCGAGAGCGGCCGCTCGGTGGAGGGGACGGTCTCGGCCATGCGCGCCATCGCCCAGAAGGTCACGATCATCGAAGAGATTTCCCAGCAGACGAACCTCCTCGCCCTGAACGCGGCCATCGAGGCGGCGCGCGCGGGCGAGCACGGCCGCGGTTTCGCGGTGGTGGCGGCCGAGGTGCGCAAGCTGGCCGAGCGCGCGCAGAATGCCGCCCAGGACATCGGCTCGGTGGCCGGGGAGAGCCTCGAGGTCGCGGAGAAGTCCGGCGCCCAGATCAAGCAGCTGGTTCCCGTCATCCAGAGGACCGCGAACCTGTGCCAGGAAGTGGCCGCGGCTTCGCGCGAGCAGCAGTCCGGAGTCGAGCAGATCACCCACGCGATGTCCCGCGTCGATCACGTCACCCAGAGGAATTCGGCCTCGGCCGAAGAGCTCTCCGCCACCGCCGAGGAGCTCTCCTCGCAGGCGGCCGCCCAGCAGAAACTCGTGGCCTATTTCAAGGTCGCGGGTGAAGACGAGGGCACGGTCGTTCCCTTCACTCCCGCCTCACACGCGCGGCGCGCCTGACCGGAGGGCTCGTGGAGAGAAGCGGTTTGAATCGCCGCTCGAGGAAAGGTGTGCCTTCGGGCCGGACCCACGTGCTCGTGGTCGACGATTCGGCGGTGGTGCGTCAGACCCTGACCCTGGTCCTCGGACGTGAGGACGACCTGCGCGTCACCACCGCCGCCGATCCCATCATCGCTCTCGAGAAGATGCGCCGGGACCGCCCCGACGTGGTGATTCTCGACCTCGAGATGCCCCGCATGGACGGCCTGACCTTCCTGCGGAACGTGATGGCCACAACACCCCTTCCCGTCGTGGTGTGCTCGGGGGTGGCGGAGCGCGGCTCGGCCCAGGCCCTCGCGGCCATCGAAGAGGGTGCGGTGGATGTCTTGTGCAAACCGCGCCCGAGCGTGCGCGCGTTCATCGAGGACCAGGCCGTGCTCTTCACGGACGCCGTGCGCAGCGCGGCAAAGGCCCGGATCCGCCGGCCCGCGGCCCGGCTCCCGGTCGCGGCCGCGACGCCCCGTCCGCGGCTGTCCGCCCGCACCGCTTCCCGGGTTGATCCCGTGATCGCGATCGGCGTTTCCATCGGCGGTCCTTCCGCCCTCTCCGCCATCGTGGCCGCCCTGCCCCCCGACCTTCCTGGCATCGTCGTGGTGCAGCACATGCCCGAGCCCTTCACCCGGGCTCTCGCCGATCGGCTGAACCAGCTCGGTGCGATCCGGGTCAAAAAGGCCGAGCCGGGCGACCCGGTGATCCGCGGGCAGATGCTGCTCGCCCCGGGCGATCGCCACCTCAAGATCCTCCAGTCGGGGCCGGGCTATGTGGTGGACCTCGAGGCCGGGCCGCTGGTGTCGAGGCACTGCCCGAGCGTCGACGTCCTTTTCCAATCGGTGGCGAAGGAAGCGGGCGCGCACGCCCTCGGCGTCATCCTCACCGGCATGGGAGTGGACGGCGCCTCGGGCCTCCTCGAGATGAAGCGGGCGGGGGCGCTCACCCTGGCTCAGGACGAGGCGAGTTCGGTGGTGTACGGGATGCCGGGCGAAGCGGTGGCGCTGGGCGGCGTCGATGAGATCGTCTCGCTGGAGATGATGCCCCTGGCCATGGTCAACGCGGTCGAGGCCCTCATCACTCGCCACGATCGGGGCGGGTCGGTCTACCCCGAGGCGTGATCGCGGCCGCGCTATCCCGAGCGCAACCCCATCCGCTTGACCTTGGCGTACAGCGCGCTCTTCGAGATCCTGAGCGCCCGCGCCGCCGGCTCCATCTTCCCCGAGGCGGCCGAGAGCACGCGCTCGATGTGTCGGCGCTCCGCCTCTTCCAAGGATTCATCCTCGCCGGGTGATGGGTCGGCGGTGCGTCGCTCCGCCACCGGTTCGAAACGCAGATCCTGACGCCGCAGTTCCCGGCTGTCCGAGTAGAGGCTCGCGCGCTCGAGCACGTTCCGCAGTTCGCGAATGTTGCCGGGCCAGGAGTAGCCCTGAAGGGCCGAGAGGGCGTCGTCCGAGAGGCTCAACTCTCCGCGGCCCATCTCGGACGCGGTGCGCTGCAGCAGCGCTCTGGCGAGGTCTGGAATGTCCTCGGGTCGTTCCCGCAGGGCGGGCACGTTCAGAGGAAGCGTGCTGATCCGGAAGTAGAGATCGGAGCGGAAGGAGCCGTCGCGACCGAGGGTCGCGAGGTCCCGATGGGTGGCGGCGATGAGCCGGATGTCGACCCGTCTCTCCCGCACTTCGCCCACCCGATGGAACCGTTTCTCCTCGAGCACCTTCAAGAGGCGGGGCTGAATCGCCGGGTCCATGTCGCCGATCTCGTCGAGGAACACGGTGCCGCGGTGGGCGATCTCGAGGAGGCCGGGCTTGCTCGCCACCGCGCCGGTGAAGGCACCGCGCTCGTGGCCGAACAGCTCCGACTCCAGGAGGTCCCGGGTGAGGCCCGCGCAGTTGAGATCGACGAGCGACTCCGACGCCCTCGGGCCATGCCGATGCAGCCACCCCGCGAGCACGCCCTTCCCCGTCCCCGTCTCCCCCCGAATCAGGACCGGGGACTCGGAGCCCGCCACTCTCGACGCCTCCTGCGCGAGCCTTCGGATGGCCGGCGACTTTCCGAAGAAAGGGTCGATGGACTTCCGGTTCTCGCGCGAGATCTCCGCCTGCTCGAGCTTGCGGCCGCGCGCGTTCGCGATGGCGCGTTCGACCACCACGCCCAGGACCGCAAGCTCGACGGGCTTGGTCAGGAACTGCTCGGCTCCGAGCTTGATCGCGCGCACCGCGAGATCGATCGATCCGTGCCCGGTGAGGATGATCACGGGAACATCGGGTGCGGTTTCCTTGAAGCGGGGAAGGAGGGCGAGGGAGTCGCCGTCGCCGAGCGAATAGTCGGCGAGGATGCAGTCGGGGCCGAAGGCCTGCTGCATGGGCACCGCGTCCGCCGCGGTCGCACACTCGGCGATCTCGTAGCCCTCGCGCCTCAGGAAGTCGCACAGAGTCCCGCGCACGAGGGCCGAGTCCTCGACGATCAGGATGCGATGCCCCGACACGGTTACTCAGTCTTCCGACACGGAAAGTTGAGAGCAGTCGGACGCGGCGCCTTCAGGATTCAGGCGCGGATCCTCCGCTCGCGGGCCTGGAGGAAGTCGAGGCTCGCGTGGAGCGAGAGCGGCCGGGCCAGCCAGTAGCCCTGGATGAGGTCGCAGCCGTGCGCGAGGAGGAAGCTCTGCTGGCTCTCGGTCTCGACCCCCTCGGCCACCACTCTCAGGCCCAGCCGGTGCGACAACTCGATGACCGAGGTGACGATCGCGGCCTGGGTGGCGTCGGTGTCGATGTCGCGGGTGAAGGAGCGGTCGATCTTCACCTGATCGAGCGGCAGGCTGCGCAGGAGGTCGATGGAGGCGAAGCCGGTGCCGAAGTCGTCGAGACTGATCGACACCCCGGCCGAGCGCAGCTCCCGCAGCACGCGGCGGGTGCCTTCGGGGTCGGTCAGGGCGTTCGTCTCCGTGACCTCCACCGCGATCGCCGAGGTGGGCAGGCCGTGCTTGTCGAGGCCGCTTCGGATGTCGCGGACGAAGGAGGGGTGACGAAGCTGGATGGCGGAGGCGTTGATGGCCATGCGCAGGGGTGTGGCCCGACGCAGGTTCAGCTCGCGGATGGCGCCGAGGGCGAGGTCGAGCACGATGCGCCCCATGGGCACCACGAGGCCGGTGGCTTCGGCGATGGGGATGAACGCGTCCGGAGGAACCCGGCGCCCCAGCAGGTCCTTCGAGCGCACCAGGGCCTCGAATCCGGTGATGCCGAGGTCGTGGGTGCGGGCGATGGGCTGGAACTCCAGGAAGAAAGCGTGATCGCGCAGGGACCGGTGCAAGAAGCGGTTCATCTCGAGCCGCGCCGCGGCCTCGCTGGTGAGATCGCTCTCGAAGGCCACCGCCTGGTCCTTGCCCCTGTCCTTGGCGGCCACGAGCGCGATGTTCGCGTGGCGCAGGAGTTCGGCGGTGTCCTGGGCGTCGTGAGGGAATGAGGCGGTGCCCACCGAAGCGCTCAGAAACAGTTCGTTGTCGTCCGCGATGCGATAGGGCTCGCGGAGGCTCGCGACGATCTGCTGGGAAAGCACGATGCTCGACCCGAGATCGCAGCCCTTGAGGAGAACCGCGAATTCGTCCGCGCCCAGGCGGGCCACGAGGTCCACCGGCCGGATCAGGGAGAACAGGCGCTGACCCGCTTCCTGCAGGT
>CAZYEA010000218.1:0-8404 GCA_964646485.1 uncultured Acidobacteriota bacterium | reverse complement strand
ACGAAGGGCGGTGCCCCTTGAGCACCATCGTCAGCATCGCCGACGCGCTGACCGCCCACATCAACGCCGGTTCCTTCGGGCAGCCCTTGAACGCGGTGCGGATGTTCCAGCCCGCGTTCACGCTGGAGGACCTCAAGGAACTGCGCGTGTCGGTAGTACCGCGAACGACGGCCATCGCCGCGGCGACCCGGGACAGCAGCACCTTCGAGTGCGCGATCGATGTGGGCATTCAGAAGAAACTGCCCGCTGAGGGTGAACAGGCCGAGATCGACGGGCTGCTCGACCTCGTCGAGGCCATCGCTGACCACGTCCGGTTGAAGCGCTTGCCCGATGCGCCCGACGCCGCGTGGGTCGGGATCGGGCACGAGCCCGTCGTGTCGAGCGAGTCCCTGGAGCAGCACCGGGTGTTCACGAGCGTCCTGAGTGTCACATACCGGGTGCGGAGGTAGCCGTGCGGAACGTCGTGTTCGTCAAGGTGGAGCTCGAGGAAGGCGACAAGCCCCTCTCGGATACGCCGTTGGTGGCAACGTTCACGCTCATGGCAGCGCACTCGAACACGCAGGCCATGACGCTCTCTGATGGCAAGGGCGTCGAGATCCCGGTCCCGGCGGGCGTGCAGTTCCCGTTCGAGCAGGTCAACCTGGCGGACATCTTCGTGCGGAGCAAGGCGGGTGAGGTGGCGTTCGTAGTCGGCCACACGGCCGGATAGAGCAGGAGAACAACGATGGCGATCAAACTCGGCATGGAAGCCAAGCTGCTCTACAAGGTCGGCGGTCAAGCCGGCGGCGGGGCATGGGTGGTTCTGGGCAACACCCGCGATGTCACACTCAATCTCGAGGCGGGCGAGGCGGATGTGACCACCCGCGCCAACAGCGGCTGGCGGGCCACCGTCGCCACGCTCAAGGAGGCCAGCGTCGAGTTCGAGATGGTGTGGGACACGGCCGACGCCGGGTTCACCGCCATCAAGAACGCGTTCTTCGGCAACGACCCCATCGGCTTCCAGATCCTGGACGAGACCAGCGGGCAGGGCCTACAGGCGGATTTCTCCATCACCAACTTCTCGCGGAACGAGGCGCTGGAGGAGGCGATCACCGTATCGGTCACCGCCAAGGTGACGTACTCGGCAACGGCGCCTTCGTGGATCGGCGGCTGAGTCCCGTCGGAACGCTGTCGGATTGGCGTCGGATTCCTGTCGGGTCCTGATTCACGGAGGCACGGATGCAGTCATTCAAGGACAACCAAGGGCGGCAGTGGTCGGTCGAGATCAACGTCACCGCCATCAAGCGCGTGCGCGGCCTCACCGGCGAGGACCTGATGCAGGTCATCGAGGGGACGCTGATCGAGAAGCTGATCCGCGACCCCGTGCTGCTGTGCGATGTGGTCTACGCGATCTGCAAGCCCGAAGCAGACACGCGGAACATCTCTGACGAGGAGTTCGGCAAGGCGATGGCGGGCGACGCCATCGAAGCCGCGACCACGGCGGTGCTGGAGGAACTCGTGGGTTTCTGCCCGAGCCCGAGGGACCGGGCCAACCTCGGGCGGGTGCTCCAGGCCACGCGGAAGGTGATGGACCGGGCGCGGGACCTGGTGGAGAAGAAGCTGGACAGCGGGGAACTGGATCGGCTGGCGGACCGGCTGCTCTCCGAGGGATCGGAGGGAGCGACTGCTGGAAGCTCGTTCACCAGTGCGCCGGAATCCTCGGCATCGACCCCGGCCCCCTGACACTCCGTGATCTGGTGGCGATGCTCGACGGCAAGCAGCGCCACGACTGGTCGATCGCCTCCGCCGTCATGGCGCTCGTCGCCAACATCCACCGCGACCCCAAGCGATCCCGCCGACTCAACCCCAGCGACTTCGACCCCTTCGCCAAACGCCAGCGACCCATCAAGGTCGGCGTGTCGGTCCTCAAGGACGTGTTCATCGACGGCAAGTTCCCCCCCATGCCGCAGGAGGCTCACGGATGAAGTTCCTCAGCTCGCTTTCCACCCGCCATTACGTCTACATCGTCGGCCTGCTGCTCATGGCGCTCGTGCTCACGTCGTGCGCCGGCTTTGACCTGGGCGACCTTGTGAAGGTCAAGACGCCCAACACCATCCAGCAGACCACGGGGCTGCCGTCCACGCTCAGCCTGAACGAGGCCGAGGTCGAGTACCAGAACTGGTTCAACCAGACGCAGACGACCGGCGCGCAGTGGAAGGGCAACATCGAGAAGGCCGGCGAGCTGCGCGGTCTGTTCAGCCAGCTCACGCTGTCGGCCCTCGACACCGTCGGCCCCACCGTGGCGGGCCTTCCGGTCCTCGGCCCGGCGCTGCCGGCGCTCACCGGCATCGTCGGCCTGTTCATCGGCTCTGGCCGGCTCCGCAAGGAGAAGGAGGCGTCGTTCAACAAGGGCCTGGAGAAGGGCAGCGGCCTCGCTGGAGGCACGCCCGCGGGCGGGAGCGGCGTGTGATCACCATGCGGATCAAGGACATGTTCTTCGACCGCGCGGCGGTGGTCCGCGCGGTCGATGGGGCCAAGCGGAAGGTGCTCAGCAAGGCCGGCGCGTTCATCCGCACGGCGGCCCGCACGAGCATCCGCAAGCGCAAGGGCTCCGCACCCGCGGGCAAGCCGCCCCACTCGCACGAGGGGAGCCTGCGACGGCTCATCCTCTTCGGGTACGACAAGGCGGCCGACTCCGTGGTCGTCGGCCCCGTGGGGTTCAAGAAGAGCGTCGCGCCCAACGTGCTGGAGTATGGCGGCGACACGGTCGTGCTGAGGCGCAGGGGCGGGAGGCTCACGTCGCAGAAGGTCAAGATCGCCGCGCGGCCGTACATGGCCCCGGCGCTGGAGCAGGAGCGGCCGAAGTTGCCGCTGTTGTGGCGGAACTCCATTCGGAAGGGAGCCTGATCGGTGGCCGACACGCGGGGCATCCGGGCTGGACGGGCGTTCGTCGAACTCGGCGTGAGCGACAAGCTCACGGCCGGGCTTCGCCGCGCCCAGAAGCAGCTCCAAGCCTTCGGCGAGGGCCTGCGGTCCGTCGGCACGCGGCTCGCCGGGATCGGCGCGACGGCGGTCGCGGCGCTGCTCGGCACGGCGAACGCCTTCTCCGACACGGGCGACATGCTGGACAAGATGAGCCAGCGGACAGGCGTGAGTGTCGAAGCCCTGTCCGAGTTGGGATTCGCGGCCGACCTCTCCGGCACGGACCTGGAGACACTCGAGTCAGGGCTCCGCAACATGCAGCGGTCGCTCGCCGGCGCGGCGCAGGGGTCGGCATCCGCGGGCGACGCGCTCGGCCGGCTCGGGCTCAGTGCCGCCCAACTGGCGAGCCTCGCTCCGGACGAACAGTTCAAGGTCCTCGCGGAGCGCATCTCGCAGGTGCGCGACCCCGCCCTCCGCGCTGCGCTGGCGATGGAGGTCTTCGGCAAGGCCGGAACGAAGCTTCTACCGCTCATGGCGGACGGTGCGGCGGGCATCGAGGCGATGCAGGAGGAGGCCAGGCGCCTCGGCCTCACCGTCAGCACCGAGACCGCCCGCGACGCCGCGGCCCTCAACGACGCCTTAGGCACGCTCTGGAAGGTGCTCAAGCAGGGCGTGTTCACCATCGGCGGGGCGCTCGCGCCGACGCTCAAGGACCTCGCGGAGCGGATCACCCGCATCGTCGTAAGCGTCACCACCTGGATCAAGGCGAATCGCGAGACGGTCGTGTGGGCCCTCAAGATCGCGGCGGCCGTCGCCGTGGCGGGCATCGCCATTGTGGCGCTCGGCTACATCGTCTCCGGCATCGGAGCCACTCTCGGCATCGTCGCGGGTGTGATCGGTGGCATCGGAGCCGCCTTCAGCATGATCGGTGCCGCTATAGCGGCAATCCTGTCGCCGGTCGGGCTGGCGATCGCAGCGATCGTGGCGCTCGGCGGCGTGCTCCTCGTCACCACCGGCGTCGGCGGCGAAGCCCTCGCCTGGCTCGGCGAGCAGTTCACCCGCCTGCGCGACTGGGTGACCAAGATCGTTGGCGGCATCTCCGACGCCCTCGCGGCGGGCGACATCGCGCTGGCGGCAGAGATCCTGTGGCTCTCCCTAAAGGTGGTCTGGCAACAGGGCGTCGCCGCGCTCAACAAGGTCTGGCTGGAGGCCAAGGAGTTCTTCGTCTCCACCGCCTACGGCATGTGGTACGGGGCGCTGGCCGCCGCGGAGATCGTCTTCCACGCGCTTGAGATCGCGTGGATCGAGACCACGTCGTTCCTGTCCAAGACCTGGACCAACTTCACCACCGGCTTTCAGCAGGTCTGGGAGTCGGCAACGTCATGGGTCGCCAAGCGGATGCTGGAGATCCAGGGGCTGTTCGACTCCGGGCTCGACGTGGACGCCGCGAAGAGGGCCGTCGATGATCAACTCGAAACCCGCCTGGCGGAACTGGAGAGCGCGGCCCAACGGCAGGTGGCCCAGCGCGAGGGGCAGCGCGCCGCCGATCGCGAACAGGCCGCCGCCCTGCATGAAGCCACGCTCGCCGGCATCGGCCGCGACTTTGAAGAGGCCCAGGCCGCGCTCAAGGCGAACACGGAGGCGGGGCTCGCGGAGTCGCAAGCGGCGCTGGATGCCGCGAAGCAGAAGCTCGCCGACGCCATCGAGCAGGCCCGCCAGAAGCGGGAGGCGGCGGATGCCGAAGGCGGGCCGGGCCGGACGCCGCGCGACCTCATGGCCGAGTTCGAGGACCGCCTCGCCGGGCTCGGCGAGGTCATCGGCAAAGGGATCAGCGTGCGGGGCACGTTTAACGCTCGCGCGGCGCAGGGGCTCGAGTCCGACGGCGGGGCCGCCGAGCGCACCGCCCGTGCGACCGAGCAGACCGCCAAGCACACCAAGCGTCTGGCCGACGCCGCGCAGAGCGGCGGGTTGACGTTCGCGTAAGGAGAAACGTTTGTGGCGATCACGGTGACGGAGAAGTTCGAGAGCCGCAAGTCCACCAAGGGCGACAACCCTTCGGCGGAACTGGTCTATACCGTGCGCGGGACCAACGACGACCTCGCGGCACGCAACGCCGCCGAGACCACCAGCCCCGCGACCTATGACGGCCAGCCCCGGCAATCCACCTCCGTCGAACCCGTCGGCGATGAGCTGTGGGAAGCCGTGGTCCGGTACGGGAAGGCCCAGGGCGGATCGCTCCCGGAGCCCGGCGAGAGCATCTTCTCCTTCGACACCGGCGGCGGCACGCAGCACATCACCCAGAGCAAGGACACGGTCTCTTCGCACGCGCCCTCAGGTTCCTCCGCCCCGGACTTCGGCGGCGCGATCGGCGTCACCGCCGACGGCGTCGAGGGCGTGGACATCACCGTCCCGGTCTTCCAGTTCTCCGAGACGCACTACTTCACCAACGACCAGGTGACGCCGTCGTACAAGGGCACGCTCTTCTCGCTCACCGGCAAGGTGAACTCCGGCGCGTTCAAGGGGTTCCAGGCGGGCGAGGTCCTGTTCCTCGGCGCGTCGGGCGCTCGGCGCGGCACCGATCCCGACGACGACTGGGAGATCACCTTCCGGTTCGCGGCCAGCCCAAACGCGAGCGGCATCTCCGTGGGCGACATCGGCGGCATCAGCAAAAAGGGCTGGGAATACCTGTGGGTTCGGTACGCCGACCAGGAGGACACCGGGTCGCACGCGATCGTGAAGCGCCCGGTCGCGGCGTATGTCGAGCGAGTGTACGACGAAGGCAGCTTCGCCGGGCTGGGAATCTGAACGATGGGCGACGTTTTCCGCAAAGTCCGGTCGGGCCAACCGCTCCGCATCCCCGCGGCGGCGTACAACGCCTTCGTCGATGCGGCGGTCGATCTGCGCCGGCGAGAGCGCAACTCCAACGCGGGATCGGCGCTGGAACCGGCGCAGCGCGGCATCGTGCTGGTCCGCAACGACTCCGACGACGACATCGAGCCGTACAACGCGCTGGCGATCACGGGCGTGCTCGTCCAGCCCGACAACGAGGACCAGGAGCGGACCTTCCACAGCCGCACGCCGCTGACGGGGGAAATCGCCGCCGAAGAATCGCCGTCGCTCTCGTTCGTGCTTGCCCTCCAGCCGATCAAGCCGGGCGACCTCGGACGGTGCGTGCTCACGGGCGTGACGCCCGCGCGGGTCTATATCACCAACGAGACGGACACGACCTGCGAGCTCGCTCCCGAGGAGACCGTGCTGGCCAGCACGCCCATGGGCGGTATCCCGATCCTGTGGAAGGAGGAGGGCACCGGCGAGAAGTGGGCGGTCATCGAGATGGGCCAGCCCTCGCCCGGCCGCGTCACGGCGATCCTCGGGGCAGCGCAGCCCATCCCCACCGAGAACAACCGTTGGCGCTACCCGTGGGTGGAGGCCCGAATCGACGGCGACCCCGGCAGCGACACTTACCTGCGGTATGTCCCCGTGCCAGAGGGACTGTCGTCGCAACTGGCCGGTGGCGGCGAGGACCCGACGCGGCTGGCCATCAACCGCTTCGAGGCCCACCACATGAACGACTTCGACCCGGGCTCGGGGTTCGGCGGTCTTCTTGGGCTGGGTCCGGTCTGCGAACTGCCGGGCGTGCTGCCCAAGTGCCCGCCCGCGCGGTCGCTCAAGCCCAAGCTTGTGCCGATTCCCGAGGGTGTCTGCGTGCAGCTCACCTGCGAGCGCAACAGCAAGGGCAGGCCGGTGTGGGTGTTCGAAGCGATGAGCCTGATCGAGATCGCCGACCCGGCCGACGAGAACCGCAAGTTCAACATCTACATCGAGGGAGGCGCATGAGCACGACCTCGCCGACCAAACCGGCGCTCGACGCCCGCCGCGAGCACGAGCGGACGAAGTACGTCGCGTTGGCCGCGCGGCCCGCCGCGCCCGGTACTGGGTATGGCGCGACCAACCACGGCGCAGCGGCTTTTCCGCTGGTGCAGCGGCTGAAGCCCCGCTTCGTGGTGGACTTCGGGTGCGGGCGGAACGACTTCATCGGCGCGCTGCGGCGGACAGGTATCGACGGGCTCGGCATCGACTTCGCCTTCCTCGAAGCGGACATCCCGCGGGCGATGCACAAGACCGGCCTGCTCGACGGCGTGGCTGACGTGGTGACGAGCTTCGATGCCCTGGAACACCTGCTCCCCGAGGACGTTGACGCGGTGCTCGCGGAGATGCAGCGGATCGGTCGCCCGCGGGCGCACTTCGTGTTCTCGATCTGCACGCGACCGAGCCGAACCACCGTCGCCGGGGAGGGGCTGCACCCGACCGTGCGGCCTCTGGCGTGGTGGCTTGATCGCATCGGTCAGGTTGGAACGGTGACGGCACCGAAGGCCGAGGGGCGGTACATCGTCGGGCGGTTTGCGGCCAAGGAGAGCCGTGGGGGGTGCGGTTGTGCGTGAGAACCAGTCGGACATCGCGGCGCTCCAGGCGGGGCTCAAGGCACGGAAGCCCGCGCGGGATGGCCTGCGCCTCTACACCGCCGACTTCGACTCGGTCTCGCTCGCGGGCTTCTATCGGGGACGCTCGGCGTTCCTGATCCTGTCGGGACCGTCGCTCACGCAGGTGGACCTGACGCAGCTCAACAAGCGCGGCATCGTCACGATGGGGGTCAACAACTCCTGGTCCGTGCATCGCCCCACGCTTTGGACCTGCGTCGACGATCCGGGTCGCTTCATCGACACCGGCTGGAAGGACCCGGGCATCCTGAAGTTCGTGCCGACGTGCTGCGTGGACAAGCGGCTCCGCATCCAGAACCCTGATGGCACAATGCGCAACAGCGCGTTCAGCGTCCGGCAGATGCCCAGCGTCCTGTTCTTCCGCCGCGCCGATCATTTCGATCATGAGCGATTCCTGACGGGCGACTCGGTCCCGTGGGGAAACGATGCCAAGCACGCGGACTCGCTCGGGATCACCGGCAAGCGGAGCGTCATGCTCGTGGCGCTGCGGCTCCTGCACCATCTCGGGTTCGGCACGGTGTACCTGCTCGGGTGCGACTTCAAGATGGCCGCTGACCGCAGGTACGCGTTCGAGGAGCACCGGGCACCCAACGCCATCCGGCACAACAACGTCCTGTACGACTCGCTGTCCCGCCGCTTTGAGGCCCTGCGGCCGCACTTCGACAAGCACCGCTTCCGCGTAATCAACTGCTCGCCGGGAAGCGAGCTCCAGGTGTTCGACCGCATGGACTTCGACGCGGCAGTGAAGGCCGCGTCCGCCGAGTGCGGCAAGCCGGTGAGCACGCAGGGCTGGTACGAGCCGAACCCGAAGCCCCAGGAGGCCGCCCGATGAGCGACGGCCCGACCCGATACTACTTATACATCCCCGTGTGGGCGACGGGCCGTCCGCCCACGGGTGGCGGGTCGAGCAACTACTCCACGCCCTCGGGCTCGACGCCCGAGAGCACCTACTCGACTCCGAGCAGCACCCCGAGCATGCCGCCGAGCTACTCGACGACGGGCGA
>CAZYEA010000217.1:6844-8474 GCA_964646485.1 uncultured Acidobacteriota bacterium | reverse complement strand
GAGGCGGTGACGTTGGGGAAGTTTTCGATGGCCGCGATCCTGATGCTGCACGCCGAGAAGGTCGAAGAGGCCTGCCGGGAGGCGGCCCAGGGGGAGATCGTCTCTCCCGCGAACCTCAACTGCCCGGGCCAGATCGTGATCGCGGGGGACGAGGGTGCGGTCGACCGCGCCATCGCCGCCTGCACGGCCCGCGGAGCGAGGCGTGCCATCAAGCTTGCGGTCTCCGCTCCCTTCCATTGCGCGCTCATGAAGCCGGCGCAGGAAAGGCTCGAGGCCGACCTCCAGCGCCTGGCGTTCAAGCCGGCGTCCATCCCGGTGTATCGCAACGTGGACGGCGAACCGACGACCGAGGCTTCGGCCCTTCGCGACGGCCTGACGCGTCAGGTCTCCCTGCCGGTTCAGTGGCAGAGGACGATCGAGAGGATGTTCGCGGACGGGTTCGATACCTTCATCGAGGTGGGCTCGGGCACGGTGGTGTCCGGGCTCGTGAAGAAGACGGTCAAGGGGGCTCTTGTCCTCAACGTCGAGGATCCGGCCTCCCTCGACAAGACGATGCAGGCCTTGCCGGCCGCCTAGGCCAGGAACGGAGACTCGACTTTGAACTTGAGAGCAGACGGAAAGATCGCCATCGTCTCCGGCGCCTCGCGCGGGATCGGACGGGGGATCGCGCTGGCCCTCGGCGAGGCGGGCGCCACCGTCGTGTGCGCGGCCCGCGACCTCGCCAGGCTTGACGCCGTCGTGGCCGAAATCACCGCTGCGGGCGGCCGGGCGCACGCGCACACGGTCGATGTCACCTCGCGCGAGTCGATCGAGGCGCTGATCGAAGCGACCGTGGCCGCCCACGGACGCATCGACGTGCTGGTGAACAACGCCGGCATCACCCGCGACACCCTCCTCCTCCGCATGAAGCCCGCGGACTGGGACGACGTCATGGCCACCAACCTCACGAGCGTCTTCATCTCCACCCAGGCGGTGATGAAGACCATGCTCAAGCAGCGCGCGGGCTCGATCATCAACATCGGGTCGGTGGTGGGCCTCACCGGCAACGCCGGGCAGGCGAACTACTCGGCGGCCAAGGCCGGCCTCATCGGCTTCTCGAAGTCGGTGGCCCGCGAGGTCGCGTCCCGCGGGATCCGGATCAACGTGGTGACCCCAGGATTCATCGAGACGGACATGACGAGCGCCATGCCCGAGGCCGCGAAGAAGGCCCTGCTCGCGGCCGTCCCCCTCGGCCGCACGGGCACGCCCGTGGATGTTGCCGGACTCGTGGTCTATCTCGCCTCGGACGCGTCGGCCTATCTCACCGGCCAGACCATCTCGGTGGATGGCGGCTTCCATATGTAGAATCCCCCTCGAACCACGTTCCTGTGCGACGTTTCGCAGACGCAGCGCTTGGGGTCAGGCACTCCGACGCTTCTGGATATAGTAGAAAACAAGAGGAAAAAAATGGAATCGCTTGAAGCCCGCGTCAAAAAGATCATCGTCGAGCAGCTTTCGGTCGAAGAGGATGCGGTGAAGTCGGAAGCCAAGTTCGTCGACGACCTCGGCGCCGACAGCCTGGATATCGTGGAACTCGTCATGGCCCTCGAAGAGGAATTCAAGATCGAGATCCCCGACGAGGATGCGGAGA
>CAZYEA010000217.1:0-6834 GCA_964646485.1 uncultured Acidobacteriota bacterium | reverse complement strand
CGTCCAGAGCGCCGTCGACTACATTACGAAGCACGCCAAGAAGTAAGACCTTCCGGGCCGGCGGTAAGGCCACGGAAGTGCTGAAATTATGAGAAGAGTTGTTGTCACGGGCCTGGGGGTTTTGTCCCCGCTCGGAATCGGCGCGGAAACCACGTGGGAAGGGCTTCTGGCCGGCCGCTCCGGGGCGGGGCCGATCACCCTGTTCGACTGCTCGAGGCACACCACGAAATTCGCCTGCGAAGTGAAGAACTTCGATCCCCTCGTGTTTTCCGACAAGAAGGAAGCGCGGAAGATGGATCGGTTCATCCAGCTTGGGGTGGCCGCGAGCGAACACGCGATCAAGGACTCCGGGCTCACCTTCAGCCGCGAAGAGTCCGAGCGGGTCGGGGTGTTCATCGGCAGCGGCATCGGAGGGTTCGCGACCATCGAGCGAGAGCACGCGGAGATGATCACGGGTGGTCCAAGGCGCATCTCGCCCTTCTTCATCCCCTCCGCCATCATCAACCTGGCCGCGGGATGGGTGAGCATCCGCACCGGCGCGCGCGGCCCCTCCTCCGCCACCGCCACCGCCTGCACCTCGAGCGCGCACGCGGTGGGCGACGCCTTCCGGGTTATCCAGCGCGGCGAAGCCGACGTCATGATCGCGGGCGGCAGTGAAGCCGCGATCACCGGTCTCGGGGTGGGGGGCTTCAACGCCATGCGCGCCCTCTCCACCCGCAACGACGCGCCCGAGAAGGCCTCGCGCCCCTTCGACAAGGATCGCGACGGCTTCGTCATCGGCGAGGGCTCGGGGGTTCTCATCCTCGAGGAGTTGAGCCGGGCCACCTCCCGCGGGGCCAAGATCTACTGCGAACTGGTGGGCTACGCCATGACCTCGGACGCCCACCACATCACCGCCCCTTGCGAGGATGGCGACGGCGCCGCCCGCGTGATGGCGAAGGCCATCAAGGACGCGGGCCTTCGCCCCGACCAGATCGCCTACGTGAACGCGCACGGCACCTCCACCCCCGTCGGCGATCAGATCGAGGTGATGGCGCTCAAGACGGTTTTCGGTGAGCACGTGAAGAAGCTGGTGGTGGGCTCGACCAAGTCCATGACCGGACACCTGCTTGGCGCTGCCGGCGGGCTCGAGGCCTCGATCACCGCCCTCGCCATCCGCGATCAGAAGATTCCTCCTACGATCAACATCGACTCCCAGGACCCCGAGTGCGACATCGACGCCGCGCGCGAAGGGGCGAGGTCGCTCGCGATCGATTATGCGTTGTCGAACTCGTTCGGTTTCGGCGGGACCAACGGGGCCCTGGTGTTCAAGCGCTACGTCGCGTGAAACACCGTCCAAGCGTCCTTCCTGAGGAAGCCCCATGAAGATCATCGTTTGCCTGAAGGTGGTGCCGGACACCGCCTCGCGCCTCAAAGTCGCGGACGACGGAAAACAGATCGTCCAGACCGACCTCACCTGGGTCATTTCGCCCTACGACGAGTTCGCGATCGAGGAGGGTCTGAAGCTCCGGGAGAAGTTCACGGGCGAGGTGATTCTTCTTTCCGTCGGTCCTGAGCGGGTGGTGGCCGGCCTGCGCAACGGCCTCGCCATGGGAGCCGACTCGGCCCATCAGATCTTTGACCCCGTCTTCGAGGGTCTTGACGCCTCCGGCCGCGCCACTGTGCTCGCCGCGGCGATCCGCCACCTCGGCGGCGGCGACCTCATCCTGTGCGGCCACCAGGGTTCAGGTGAAGACGACGCGCAGACTGCCGGGCTCCTCGCCGGCGCCCTCGATCTGCCCGTGGTTTCGATGGCGATCAAACTCGAGGTCGAAGGGGCCTCGGCCGTGGTCGAGCGCGAAGTCGAGGGAGGGATCGAGGTCTGGGACACCTCGCTTCCCGCCGTGATCACGACCCAGAAGGGTCTCAACACCCCCCGCTACGCCGGCCTCAAGGGCATCATGGCCGCGAAGAAGAAGCCCATGGGGACGCTCGATGCGTCCGCTCTCGGACTTTCGAAGGAAGCACTCGCAGCGAAGACCGAGCGCCTGAGCATGGCGGCGCCTCCCGATCGGCCGGCGGTCAGGCTCATCACGGGCGACCCTGCGGCCCAGGCGAAGGAACTCATCCGCCTCCTCCACGAAGAAGCGAAGGTGATCTAGTCATGTCCAACACCATCCTGACCTTCGCCGAGACCCGGGGCGGGGCGCTCCGTCGCCCGTCTCTTGAAGCCGTTTCCGAAGCCCGCCGCCTGGCCGACGCCTCTTCCGCTCGCGTGGTGTCCGTCCTCGTGGGTGCGGGAGGCGACGCCCTGGTGAAGACCCTCGCCTCGCACGGGGCCGACAAGGTCATCACCTATGCGGCCGAAGGCCTTGCCGCCTACTCGTCCGAATCGTATGCGCGGGCGCTCGCCAAAGCGGTGGAAGTCGAGGCTCCGGGGGCCTTGTTCATCCCATACACCGCCATGGGGAAGGATCTCGCCCCCCGCGTCGCTCATCTCACCGGTGGCGGACTCGTTTCGGACTGCTCGTCCTTCGAGTCGAAGGACGGCCGGCTGGTGGCGAAGCGCGCGCAGTATTCGGGCCGCATGATCTCGGCCTTCTCCTGGACCACCAAGCTGCAGATCGCCTCCCTTCGTCCGAACGTCTTCTCGTTGACCGCCCCTGCGGAGCGGGCGTGCGAGGCGGTCGCGGGTGAAGTGGACGGCGCCGCGCGGGCCAAAGTCCGCGAGTTCAAGGCCAAGGAAGGCGGCAAGAAGGAGCTCGTCGAGGCCCAGGTCATCGTCTCGGGCGGGCGCGGGCTCAAGGCCGCGGAGCACTTCAAGCTGATCGAAGACCTGGGCGCGGCCATGGGCGCTGCGGTAGGCGCGTCGCGCGCGATCGTGGACGATGGCTGGGTCGCGCACTCGTTCCAGGTCGGTCAGACCGGCAAGACGGTGTCGCCCACCCTCTACATCGCCTGCGGCATCTCGGGCGCCATCCAGCACCTCGCCGGCATGTCGTCATCCCGGGTCATCGTGGCCATCAACAAGGACCCCGAGGCGCCGATCTTCAAGGTGGCGAATTACGGCATCGTGGGCGATCTGTTCGAAGTGCTGCCGGCGCTCACTGCTGAAGCCAAGGCTCACTTCGCGTCACGCGGATAGCCGCCGCGGCTGACGGGCGGCTCCTAGGCTCAGGACTCGCCCTCGCCCGCTTCGAAAACGAAGGTGGTCAATCCCACCCGGATCTGATCTCCATCGCGAAGGGTCGCCTCACCGGTCGGTTGCCCGTTTAGCCACGTCTTGTTCGTGGAGCCGCGGTCGATGAGGCGCCACCCATCGTCGCGCCGCTCGAGGCGGCAGTGTTCGGCGGACACCGGGTCGTCGGGCAGGACGATGTCGTTGTCGAGCGAGCGCCCGATGGTGATCTCGGACTTGCTCAGAACGACCAGGCGGGCCGCCCACGCCGGGGCCGAGGTTTCACGGAGGCGAGGCTGGCCTGGATCCTCGGCGGGACTGCCCGAGAAGACCCCGGTCTTCACGAAAGCCGAGGAGGCGGGCGGTGGGCCGGAGAGCGACTTCATCTGGGTGGTGGGCCTCTCGGCCCGGAACAGCTTGAGCCTGGAGACGGCGAAGATCACGGCGAACGCCACGCTCCCGAGAGCGGCGATGGCGGCGAGAATGGCCAGAAGAGTCGACCCCATGCGCGGGCATTCTGGCACGGGCCGAATGTGATTGAATGTGCCCGCCATGACTGATGAACGCGACACGCTCGAAACCGACGTCCTCATCGTGGGCGGCGGCCCGGCCGGGCTCGCCGCGGCCATCCGCCTCAAGGACCTCCTGGCCGAGCGCGCGAAGCGGCCCGGAGTCAAGGCTCTCGAGCCCTCGATCATGGTGGTGGAAAAGGCGGCGGAGTTCGGGGCGCACTCGATTTCCGGGGCCGTGCTCGATCCGTCCTCGCTCCGCGAGTTGATCCCCGATTTCGAGGAGCGGGCCCCTCTGGGCGCCAAGGTGGTGAAGGACAGCGTCGAGTACCTGTTCGAGGACTCGAAGTTCACCCTTCCCATCACGCCCCCTCCCCTCCAGAACCACGGGAACTACATCATCAGTCTCAGTCATCTCGTGAAGTGGCTGGCCGGGGAGGCCGAGAAGCGCGGGGTCGACTGCATGAGCGGTTTTCCTGCGGCCTCCCTCCTCTATGAGGGCGATCGCGTGGTGGGGGTGCGCACGGGCGACAAGGGCGTCGACAAGCACGGGAAGAAGAAGGGCAACTACGAGGCGGGGGTCGACATCCGCGCCAAGGTCACGATCCTCGCCGAAGGCGCCCGCGGTAGTCTGAGCAAGACCGCGATCAGCCGGCTCAAGCTCGACTCCGGAAAGTTCCCGATGGTGTACACCCTCGGGATCAAGGAGCTTTGGGAGGTCCCGAAGGGGAGGATGCAGAAGGGCGAGGTCATCCACACCATGGGCGCGCCGCTCGGCTTCGAGACCTTCGGCGGCGGCTTCATCTACGGCCTCTCCGAGACCCAGATTTCCATCGGCCTCGTGATCGGTCTCGACTATCGCGACCCCTTCCTCGATCCGCACGGCCTCTTCCAGAAGATGAAGACGCATCCGCGGGTGGCGGAACTGCTTTCGGGCGGAAAGATGGTGAAGTACGGAGCGCGGGCGATCAGCGAGGGCGGGTGGTACTGCATTCCGAAGACCTATGCGGATGGCCTCCTCCTCATCGGCGAGGCCGCGGGGTTCCTCAACGCCATGCGCCTCAAGGGCATCCACCTCGGGATCAAGACGGGCATGCTGGCCGCGGAGACCGCCCTCGAGGCGCTCGAACGCGACGACGCGTCCGCCGCGGTGCTGAAGGGCTTCGAGGATCGGGTCAACCGTTCGGTGGTGAAGGAAGAGCTCTACGCCGTCCGCAACTTCCACGCCGGGTTCAAGCACGGATTCCTCCTCGGCATGGTCAACACGGGATTGCAGATGATCTCGGGGGGACGGGGCCTCATCGATCCGCTCGCTCCTTCGGGCGGGCACGCGGACATGGAGAAGCTCATCGATCGCTACGGAGCCGGAACCACCCGCGATTTCTTCGAGCGCGCGAAGATGGACGGCGCCCTCACCTTCGATCGGCTCACCGATGTCTTCCACGCGGGCACCCTCCATGAGGAGGACCAGCCCGTCCATCTCCATGTCGCCGATCCGAACATCTGTGAGACCACGTGCAGGACCGAGTACGGGAACCCCTGCGAAAAGTTCTGCCCGGCCGCGGTCTACGAGATGGTGCCGAAGAACGACGGCAATCCGAAGTCCCTAAAGCTGCAGATCAACTTCTCGAACTGCGTGCACTGCAAGACCTGCGACATCATGGATCCCTACCAGATCATCACCTGGGTGACCCCGGAAGGCGGGGGCGGACCCAAGTACGACGGCCTGTAATTTCGCCGGGCTTGCCCCGAGCCGCCGAACCCGGCGCGTTGCGCCTGGCCTCCTCGGCCTCTCCTAGTCCTTGTCGTCGGGCTCGATGAAGCACCAGGCGATCTCGGGGAAACGCTGGTGGATGCGGGCCTCGAGTTCATTGATGCGCGCAACCGCCTCTTCGATGGAGAGGCCCGGCTTCATCTGAACCTTGGCCGCGAGCATCACCTGCGGGCCGAACTGCATGGTGATGGCCCGGAAGAGCTGCTCGATGCCGGGGGTTCGCTTGATCTCCTCGCGGATCGCGTCCTCGACGTCTTCCTCGGCCGAGCGGCCCACGATGAGCCCCTTGATGCGCATGGCGATGAAGAAGGCCACGGCCACGAGCACGATGCCGATGGCGATCGAGCCCATGGCGTCGAACTGGGGATTCCCGGTAATCGCGGTGAGGCTCACGAAGCCGAAGGCCAGGGTGAGCCCGATGAGGGCGGCGACATCTTCGCCGAGCACGACCACGAGTTCGGCGTTTCGCGTGTTGCGAAGCCAGTATCCGAAGGATCGCTCGCCGCGCAGGTGGGCGATCTCTTTGAGGCAGCCGGCAAGCGACCCCGATTCGAGCAGCATGGAGACGGCCAGAACCGCGATCGCGATCCCCAGGCTCGACACCGGCTCCGGGTGGTGGAACTTGTGCCAGCCTTCATAGATGGAGAAGAGACCGCCAAGACTGAAGAGGAGCAGGGCCACCACGAAACTCCAGAAGTAGGTGACCTTCCCGTAGCCCAGCGGATGCTCGCGATTGGGCGGACGCCTCGACTGGCGCAGCCCGATGAAGAGCAGGACCTGGTTGGCGCAATCCGAGAAAGAGTGGATGGCCTCGGCCAGCATCGAGCCCGACGCGGTGTAGAGCGCGGCCGCAAGCTTGGAGACGGCGATGCCGAAATTCGCGAGCAGGGCATACAGAATCGCCTTGCCAGACGAGCCGTGGTCGGACATGACCGCATTCTGCCCGAAGCGATGCCCCGCGGGGACGCCGATCGCCTATTCGGCCAGGTTCTGCTCTTCAAGGTTTGGGGGGCCAAGCACATAATGCCCACCCCGGTCTATGCTGTGTCGCACGAACCAAGCGAAGGCGGGATTCACTCCCGCCGAAGCGACGGGGGTTTGGGGGGCTGAGCAGGAACGCCGTTAACCATTGCGGCCCCCCAACTAAACAAGGAAGTGAGCCGGGTCTGGTGACCTGCACGGCCTTCAAAGCCGCTGGCGTCCGGGGTCTCCCCGGACAGGTGGGTTCGATTCCCACGCACTTCCGCCATCCATCCGATTAACCGGATGGACGGGTGGAGTTGTAAGCTCCGCGGGCCATGAAACAGCCCGTCACTCTCGAGGAACTGTGCTCCGAGCGCATCGCCATCATCGACGGGGCGATGGGAACCATGCTTCAGCGGGAGAGCCTCACC
>CAZYEA010000216.1:7173-8498 GCA_964646485.1 uncultured Acidobacteriota bacterium | reverse complement strand
GCGGCCAGCTGCGGGCCCGCGCAGGAGGAGCTCTTCGGGCCGGTGACCACGGTGTTCCGGGTCCGGGACGCCGACGAGGCGATCGCGGTCGCGAACGATTCGAAGTACGGCCTCGGCGGCGGGGTCTGGTCGCGCGACATCTCGAAGACCATGAACGTGGCCCTCCGTGTCCGCACCGGCACCATGTGGGTCAACACCTACGGCGCCATCAGCGGCGACGTTCCCTTCGGCGGCTACGGGCAGTCGGGCCTCGGGCGCGAAGGCGGCCCCCAGGGCTACGAGGCCTACACCGAAGCCAAATCGATCGTGATCGAAACCAATCCCGGCGCCTCCGCGCCGTTGTTTCGAGACCGGAAGTCCTGAGCGGCTCTTGCCCCTGAGCATGAAGCGAACCGAAAGGCCCCCCATGAAAACCAAAGCGCTGATCACCCTCGCTGCCCTGGTCCTGTCGACCTCGGCCCTCGCCGTTCAGAAGAAGAAGACCGTGCTACCCCCACCTCCCCCGCGGCTCGATCTCAGCAAGCCTGACGACGTGGTCACGGTGAACCGCAAGATGCAGTCCTCAACCGTCGACGGCAAGCCGATGATCTTCGACTTCTGGGGCAAGACCTATTCGCGGGTCCCCGGCGAGCGCGATCGTCTTCTTTTCACCTGGCATGCCATGAACATCCGGGCCACCAAGACGGTGGTGGATGAGAAGGGCCAGAAAGGCTACAAGATGGTGTCGCGCGAGGTGGTGTTCTATGAGGACCCCGCGACCGGCGAGATCCTGCGGAAGTGGAAGAACCCATGGACGGGAAAGGAAGTCGAGGTGCTCCACGTATCGAACGATCCGGTGAACCAGGCCGCCATGTTCCCCGACGGTCCCCGCGGTCCCGCGAAGTGGGCGGGAGTGTCGAAGGGGGGCCTTGGTCAGCTCGCCATCGAAGTGCCCCTCTTCTACAAGAACCCGCTCGGCGGGGATTACCAGGACAACGTGGGCGGCTACTACCACGCGACCGAGATGTTCCTCTTCTACTACCGTGACGACGAGCTGCTCGACCCGACCCGGGACACGCTGATGAACGTGCAGGTGGGCTGGACGCGCCTGTCCTCCTGGCTCCCCTGGATGGAGATGAGCGGCCGCGCGGGCGAGCTGTATTTCCACGGCGCGGGCGTGAAGATCGACAGCTTCGACAAGCTGTCCGAAGTGACGCGCCGCGAGATCGAGGCGAACTACCCGATCTACAAGACCCCGCCCGACCTCGACGACACCCGTCCGAACGAGACCAGCTGGACCTACTTCAAGAAGGTCAGCGACGCGAAGAAGCACTGAGGCAGGCCAG
>CAZYEA010000216.1:0-7163 GCA_964646485.1 uncultured Acidobacteriota bacterium | reverse complement strand
CGTCCGTCGCCTAACGCGTGCCGATGGTGGGGCTTAAATACCCTCATAAGATCCTCACCGAAAACGAAGCGCGGCCTCAAGACTCGAGGCCGCCGTCCCTCGCATACTGCCGCGCATGAACAGCTGGAACCGCATCGAGACCTGGCTCACGGCGATCGCCGTCGGCCTAGGCCTCCTCGCCACCGCGATCTTCGGACTCGACACCTACATGAAGGGCACGCCGCCCCTGCACAAGGAGGCGGCGAAGGCGCCCTCGGTGATTCTCTCGACCCCAGCACCCAGGTGGGAGAGTGCGGTTGAGCGCGCTCGACAGGCCGCGCGCGCGGCCCTCGTGGAAAGGAGCCTGCCGGGGCTCTCGGTGGCGGTCGGCGTCTCGGGCGAGATCGCGTGGGCCGAGGGCTTTGGCTTCGCCGATCTTGAAAAGCGAACCCCGGTGGCGCCGGACCTGCGTTTCCGGATCGGAACCGCTTCCAAAGCACTCACCTCCGCCGCGGTCGGCCTTCTGCTGGAGAAGGGCCGGCTGAAGCTCGACGACGAGATCCAGACGTATGTCCCGCAGTTCCCGAAGAAGCGGTGGCCCATCACCCTGCGTCAGCTGATGGGGCACCTGTCGGGCGTGGGCAACGACGGGGGCGACGAAGGGCCTCTCTTCAGCATGCACTGCCGCCGGCCGGCCGACGCCCTCGAGGCCTTTGCCGACGACGACCTTCGCTTCGAACCGGGAACGAGGTACCGCTATTCGAGCTATGGCTGGATCCTCGTGAGTGCGGCCATCGAAGCGGCCTCGGGCGCTCCGTTTCTCGACTTCATGGGGAAGGGCGTGTTCGAGCCTCTGGGCATGAACGCCACCCGCGCCGATTCGGCCACGGAGCCGATTCCAGGTCGGGTGATGCCCTACTTTCCGAGATACGGTGGAGATCCGCGCTGGGGCTTCCACCCCATGCGCGACCTCGACTATTCCTGCTACGCGGGGGCGAGCGTCTTCCTGTCGACTCCGAGTGACCTCGTGCGCTTCGGCCTGGCCATGAACTCCGGCCGGTTCCTTAAGCCGGAAACGGTTGAGTTGCTCCAGGCGTCCCAGCTTCTGCCCTCCGGGGAAGAGACAGGCTACGGTCTCGGCTGGGATCTCGAGAAGGTCACCTTCCTCGGGAGGGAGACGCGCGTCGTGGGTCACGATGGCGACGTCCTGGGCGGGATGGCGGCGTCCCTGATGATCTTCCGCGAACGCGGGATCGTGGTCGCGGTGACGGCGAACATCTCTTACACGGATACCGCGTCGATCGCCCTGAAGGTCGCCGAGGCTTTCGCCGAGCCGCGAGGGAGCGACAGCGGCCGCTGATTACGCGGCGCCTCAGATCCTGTGGATTCGTCGCGCCGCCGCGTACAACAAGAAGCTCACGAGAAGCGCAGGCAGGGTGGCGCCCGTGCCCTGGAACTTCCAGTACACGAAAGCTCCGGCGCCCCAGGCGACGAGGCCCGCCCAGTTCGGGCGGGAGAATCTGCCTTTCTCGGCGTAGAGCTCGCGCGGCTCAGTGCCTGAAGGGTATGGAAAGAACTGCGCGAGTGCGACGCCGCCGAGAGGCACCAGGATCAGACCGAGGGTTCCCATGAAGGCCGAATACCCGTCGATCCACTCGCGCGAGAGGATGGAGAGCGCCGCGCCGACGAAGCCGGTGACGAGGACGGCCGGACCGTCCTTGATCGACGGTATGAGGCTTCGCAGGGCCAGGGCGGAGAGGTAGATGTTCACGAAGTTGGTAGTGATGGTGGCGGTGGCGAGAAGGGCGGCGCCGAGCGGCGGCGACCCGATCGCCGCCAGCATGTCACCCGGGTCGACACTCCCCGAGATCGCGCACAGCAGGAGGCCGAGGCCCATGCCCAGCATGCTCGTGAGCGAGAGCGAGGCGAAGACGGAGAGTCCGCTGCGAAGGGGAGACGCGCTGTAGCGCGAGTAGTCGGCGAACATCAGGATCCACGACACCTGATACGCGATCACGATGTCCAGGGCCTGCCACATCGAAAGAGTTCCCGAGGGCGGTCGGCTCGGCGCCGCGCCGATGGCGCCCAGGGCGAGGTAGGCGAGCACCGCGCCCGCCACCACCATCAGGGGCACGGCGGCCCGGTTCGCGATCGCCACCAGATGAGGCCCGCCGGCCACGATGAGGGTGGCCGCGATGCCGAGAATCACGGCCAGGACGGGCATGGAGAGGGCGGGGAAGATCGCGGCGGTGACGGAGGCCGCGATCACGTTGTTGAGGGCGATCCACGCGAAGTTCGTGATGTAGAGGCTGAGAGCGACCAGGTGGGCGCCCGGCCGGCCGAGGGGAGCGCGCAAGGCGATGATCGAGGGCACGCCCCAGCGCGAGCCCACGGGCACGAGCAGGGAGACGAGGATCGCGCCGATGATGCTGCCCAAAACCACCGCGGTCATGGAGGCCGCGAACGACAGGCCCGCCTTCACCGTGGCCCCGGTGATGAACGTGGTGGCGACCACGTTGGCTCCCGCGAAGATGAGGAAGAGGTCGAGCGACGATTGGGTCTGTTGATCCCTGGGGACGGGCTCGAGGTCGGCGGCGTTCATGCGTGCGTTCTCAGGGATCGGGCGAGGGCCTCGGCCTTCAGGATCGGGGCGCGGCCAGGGTTCAGTACTTCGCGGCGTCCCCGAGGGTTGGAGCGGGGGCGTCCCCGGTGGTGAGTTCGCGCACGATCTTGACTCCCACGGAAGCGCCGATGCGGTCGGCGCCCGCGTCGATCATGGCCTTGGCCGACTTCAGGTCGCGTACCCCGCCCGCGGCCTTGACCCCCATGTCCGGGCCGACCACGCGACGCAGCAGGGCGACATCCGCAACCGTCGCCCCCCCGGAGGCGAAGCCGGTGGAGGTCTTGATGAAGTCGGCGTCGCCCGCGCGGACGAGAACCGCGGCTTTCACCTTCTCCTCGTCGGTGAGCAGGGCGGTCTCGATGATCACTTTGGAGATGGCCCCAAGACGCCGGCACACCGAGGTCACCGCCTCGATGTCCTCGTGCACGAGGGAATACAGGTTCGACTTGAGCGCGCCGATGTTCAGCACCATGTCCACCTCGGACGCGCCGCTCTCGATCACGCGCCGGGTCTCGAGCGCCTTCACTTCGGGGAGGGTGGCGCCGAGCGGGAAGCCGACCACGGTGCAGACCCGCGCGGCGGCACCCCGCAGAGCGTGGGCGCAATGCTGAACCCAGGTCGGGTTCACGCACACGGTGGCGAATCCATACTGGCGGGCCTCACTGCACAGCCGGTCGATGTCGCTGAGGGTCGCCTCGGGCTTGAGCAGGGTGTGGTCGATGAGGCTCGCGACCCCGTGGGGGTAGACGTTGGGATCGGCGCGCAGGCCGAAGCGGTCGACCCCGGCGAGGGCGAAGTGCGACATCCGGTCGGGGCAGCAGCCGTCGACCACGTTGTGACACGCGCAGGGCGCCTCGACCGCGAGGGCGGGGCGAGCGTCGAGGGCGGCGAGCACGGCCCGGACCACGGTTTCGACCAGAGCCTGCTGCGGGTGAGCCACGATGGTTTCCTTAGCCCTTGCCGATCTTCAGTTCCGTTCGAGGGCGACGATCTTCGCCACCCGGCGCCGGTGCCGGTCTTCCACGCACTTCGAGGAGGCGAAGAGCTTCACCAGGGCGAAGGCCTTCTGAGCATCCACGACCTTGGCGCCGAGGGTCATCAGGTTGGCGTCGTTGTGCTCACGAGCGTTCCGGGCCGCGGCCTCGTCGTTGCACATGGCCGCCCGCACCCCGCGGATCTTGTTCGCGGCCATGGCCGAGCCGATGCCCGCGGCGTCGATCATCACTCCGTAGTCGCACTGGGAGGTGGCCACGAGCCGGCCCACCGCGGCCGCGAAGTCGGGATAGTCGACGGGTTCGGCGCTGTGAGTGCCGACATCGCGCACCGCGAAGCTCTCGAGGAGCTGGGCTTTCAGAAGCTCCTTTAGGGCATAGCCGCCGTGGTCGGCGCCCAGGGCGATGGCGAGCCGGGCCGCACCGTCGGCTTCGACGATCCTCACCCCGAGGGTGTGTGCTATCTCCCTCGCCCAGTCGGTGATGACGGTGCCCGGCTTGACCCGGAGTTCCCCCGAGCGGCCCACCGCCGCGATGTCTTCCGCGGTGACGATCTCGAAGGCCATGGGTGGGGAGCCTGGGACGAAGGGCTCGCTACCCCTTGTCGGCCATGATGGCCTGCACGGTCGAGAGGGCCCGCTCCTTCTGGAATTTCTTCAAGACCTCGCGGACGCCGGGGTGGGTCTTGGTGATCTCGTCGAGGGTCTCGCGGTTCAGCACCAGGCACTCGCAGTCGACCGCCGCGGTCAGGGTGGCGGTGCGGGGCTTGCCGGTGAGGACGGCGATTTCCCCGAAGAAGTCGCCTTCCTCGAATTCCTGGACCTTCATCGAACGTCCCTTGGGCGTCTTCACATACGCCTTGACCCGGCCGGAGGTGAGGATGAACATCGAGTCGCCCGGAGCGCCTTCGGCCACCACCACGTCGCCCGCCTCGAAGGTGGCGAGTTCAAGGCCGCGCATCACCGCGACCAGCTCGTCGGGCGAGAAGCCGTCGAAGAGCGGGGTCGACAGACCCGGCTTTGCGGGGGCCGGCGCTTCGGGCTCGACCGCGAATGAATCATCGAACTCGGCCACGAGATCGCTCGAGGCCGCCACGGCCGGGGCGGGGGCGGGAACGACCGCGGGTTCAGGCAGCAACGAGTCCATCGAAGGGATGGCGTCGAGGTCGAGAGAGGGTGCGGGCTCGGAAGCCGCGACCCCGAGTTCGATCTCGCTCGACGAGTCGATTTCCTCGAAGCCGAAAGACATGCCCGACGAGGAGATGGGGGGGAGATTGGCGGGCTTCGGAACGTTTTGAGTGCGGCGACTCTTGTCCTGGATCATCTTCGCCATCCGGTCCTCGACGTCCCGTCGGCCCGGTTCGATCTTCTCGATGCGTTTGAGGATGGCGATGGCTTTGGCGGCGAAGCCGTCGCTCGCCTCCTGGTCGGCGAGAGTCATCAGGACGGGGATTGCCATCCGGTCCTGGCCGGCCATGACGTAGACGTCCGCGAGTTGCAGGCGCATGCGCCGGTCGTGCGGCTTCGCCTGGGTCTGGGCCCGCAAGACCTCGATGGCCTTGGGGAAGTTCTTCTTCGCGATGAGATCCTGAAGCTGGTCGGACATGCTTTACCTGTGTGGGGCCGCGCGGGGCGACCTGAGTCGGTTCAGGGAGCGCGCGGACCTTCTCGAGTGAGAGCGATGTGTCATCTTTGCCCGATGTTAGCATCGCGGAACTCGCGGCCTCCGCGGTTTTCGCCAGCACCCCTCGGGCTCTCTTCAACCCCCACCCCGCTTCAGGCCTCCATGACCGGCATCACTTCCCTTATCGACGACCTGAACCGTGCCTGGGCCGGGCCGATCGGGCGCGCGAGCGACTGGGTCTTCGGGCCCTGGACCATCGCCCTCCTCTTCGCGGTCGGCCTCTTCCTCACCGTCCGCCTGGGGTTCGTTCAGTTCGTCCACTTCGGAGCCGCTCGCCGGGCCTTCTTCGGCGTCGACGAGGCGAAGGCGGAAGGGGCGCTCTCCCCGTTCCAGACCTTCATGACCGCGCTTGGAGCCACCATCGGCACGGGAAACATCGCGGGTGTCGCCACCGCCATCGTGCGCGGCGGCCCGGGCGCGCTCTTCTGGATCTGGGCCTGGGGTGCCCTGGCCATGGCGGTGAAGTTCACCGAGGCGGTGCTCGGGGTCCACTATCGGCGGTCGGGGGAGGGTCGGCTGCTCGCCGGGCCCATGATCTATCTCGAGGACGGCCTGAAGATGCCGCGGATGGGCTGGCTCTACGCGTTCGTGGCCGGGGTGGCCGCCCTCACCACCACTCCTTTCACCCAGCCCAATTCCATCGCGGACGTCATGAACTCGGAGTGGGGCGTGCCCAAGATCGCGACCGGCATCCTTCTCGCCCTTCTCGCCCTCATCACCATCATCGGGGGGGTGAAGACCATCGGCCGCGCCCTCGAGAAGGCGGCTCCTCTCAAGGTCGGCTTGTACCTGGCGGGCGGGGCTGTCGTGCTCATCACCCACGCCGGGCAGTTGCCCGAGGCCTTTTCGATGATCGTGCGCGGCGCCTTCACCCAGGACGCTTTGCTCGGAGGCACGGCGGGAGTGGGGATCATGGTGGCCATGCGCTACGGCATCGCCCGCGGCATCTATGCGAACGAGGCCGGCTATGGCACCGCGGGTGTGGTCTACGGGGCCGCGCGCAGCAAGGATCCTTTCCATCAGGGCCTGAACGCCATCATGGAGGTGTTCATCGTTTCCTTCGTGACCAGCTCGATCAGCGCGCTCTCGATCATCGTCACCGGGGTCTGGAAGGCGGGGCCCACCGGCGCCGCCGCGGTGGCGGGCGCCTTCGAGGCGTCCATGCCGGGGATCGGCGGCTCGCTCGTCGCCGTCTGCGTGTTCCTGTTCGGCTACACCTCCCTCACCGGCTGGTCGTACTACGGCGAACAGTCGCTGGAGTACATCTTCGGCCGAAAGATCGTGATGCCCTATCGCTGGATCTACTGCGCGCTGATCGTGATCGGGGCCACGAGCAAGGTCGACCTGGTGTGGAACTGGGGCGATCTCATGAACAGCCTCCAGATCTTCCCGAATCTGGTGGGCATCATCGGGCTCTCGGGGGTGGCGGCGAAGGTTGTGGCCGAAAGACGTCGGCCATGAACCCAGCGAAGACCGATTGGCTCGGCTCGGGCGCCTTTGGCCTCGCCAGTGAGTTCAAGACCCCCCTGTATGTGTACGGGCGCGAACGCATCGAGGACGCGTATCGCGCCTACGAGGAGGCCTTCAAAACCGTTCCTCACCGCGTGTGCTACGCGCTCAAGGCGAACTCGTCGCTCGGGGTGCTGCGGGTGTTCGCGTCGATGGGTGCTGGCGCCGACATCGTTTCCGGCGGCGAGCTCCGACAGGCCCTGCGCGCGGGCTTCCGGCCGACGGACATCGTGTTCTCCGGAGTGGGGAAGACCGATGAGGAGTTGAGGCAGGGCCTGGACGCGGGCATCGGAGAGTTCAACGTGGAGAGCGAATCCGAAATGCGCAGACTCGCCGCCCTGGCCAGGGACAGCGACCGCCGCGCCCTCGTGACCCTG
>CAZYEA010000215.1:8207-8515 GCA_964646485.1 uncultured Acidobacteriota bacterium | reverse complement strand
GATCGAGTTGTTGATGTGGATGAAGACTTCGACGGTGTCGCAGTGGCCGGCGAGGGCTTCGTCGACGGAGTTGTCGACGATTTCATAGACGAGGTGGTGCAGGCCGGACTCGCCCGTCGACCCGATGTACATCGCGGGACGCACGCGCACCGCCTCAAGTCCTTCAAGGACCTTGATGGTGTCGGCGCTGTAGGCGATCTCGTCGGTTTTCTCGATCATTTCGGTGTGAGTGATTCCATTCTTGGGTGCGATCGCGCCCCGCGATGACCGCGGTCCTCAGGGGGCGTGCTTCAGGGGCGGCGGCCTTC
>CAZYEA010000215.1:0-8197 GCA_964646485.1 uncultured Acidobacteriota bacterium | reverse complement strand
GGTGCGGGCTGCTTTCGGGCGAGGCGTCTTAGAGCCTCATGGGCATGAGGACGTAGCGGTGCATCGAGTCGCCGTCCTTCTGGGAGGTGGGGTAGAAGATTCCCTGGGCGTCCGAGTCCTTGAGTTCGATCGTGACCTCGGGGTCGGTGAGTACGGACAAGAAGTCGATCAGGTACTGGGCGTTGAAGCCGATATCCACCTGTTCGCCGGAGTATTCCGCGGCAAAGGACTCGACGGCCTCGCCCTGGTCCGGCGAGGAGGCGTGGAGTTCGATTTCGCCCGGCTTCATGGTGAGCCTGATGGCCCGGGACCGTTCGGTCGAGAGGAGGCTCACCCGCCGCAGCGCGTCGAGGAGTTCGACCCGCTTGGTCTGGCCCACTTTCGGACCCTTGGCCGCGATCACCTTTTCGTGCGCGGGAAACTGGCCTTCGACCAACTTGCTGGTCAGGGTCCGACGAGGGGTCCGGAAGATCAGGTGATTCTCGGTTCTCGAGAAGTAGACGGTCTCTTCGCCATCGGTGACCTGTTTGAGTTCGTTGATGGCCTTCCGGGGGATGAGAACGCGCTCGTCCTTGAATTTCCCGCCCTCGACTTTCTCCCGGGCGAAGCAAAGCCGGTGTCCGTCGGTGGTGACCATGGTGACCGCGTCGCCCTGGACGATCAGGAGCGCACCGCCCAGGTAGTACCGGGCGTCTTCAACGGTAATGGCAAAACTCGTCTTGGCGATGAGGCGGCTCAGGACCGCCGCGGGCAGCGCCACCTCCTGGGCCCCCTTGCTTTCGGGCAGGGTGGGGAAGTCGTCCTTGGGGAGAGCGGCCACCTTGTAGTTGGTCCGCTCGCTCTGCACGGTGACGAAGCCTTCCTCGTCGTCGCGCAGGAGGATGTCGGAGCCGGAGGGAAGCGCTTTCACGATGTCGTGAAGCTTCCTGGCCGGCAGGGTGGTGGCCCCGCCCTTCTTCACGCGGGCCGGACAACTCGCTTTCACCGAAACATCGAGGTCCGTGGCGGAGAGCGCCAGAGAGTCGTTGGAGGCAACCAGAAGCGCGTTGGACAGAATGGCGATCGCTCCGCGGCGATCGACGATTCCCTGAATAACTTGAAGATCTCTGACGAGGTCTTCACGGCGAACCGTTATTTCCATGGCCTACTTTCAGATGGAAGCTTGCAGAAGGGACGGGCGATGTTCTTACTTCTTCTACTTGAGAAACAGAACGGATTGTTATCTATTCAGAGCAGTTTCTTAGAGCGTGTAGATATCGGATCGATGTCTTTTCTTTTCAATCCGTTACGATATTCTAAACGATGTTGAATCTTCTGTGTATCGCCATCGCAAAGTGTGAGCAGAGAGGCCGTTCAGCAGCATCCGCGAACCGTGGATATGCTCCACTCTTTGGATGTCAGGCGCGCGATTGACCATAAGCCTATTTGAGTGACGCAATAAGGCTGTTCAGGAGCCTGTCGAAATCGCTGTCGGCCTTTCGATCCATCTCGACCTTCCGGATGGAGTGGATCACCGTCGAGTGATGCTTGCCCCCGAACCCCCGGCCGATCTCGGGCAGGGACGCGGTGGTGAGGTGCTTGGCCAGGTACATGGCAACTTGCCGCGGAATGGTCACGCTGCGCGAGTTGTTGCGCGCCTTGAGGTCGGAGATCTTGACCTTGTAGTGATCGGCCACGAACTTCTGCACCGTCTCGATGGAGAGGCGCTTCTCCGGAGCGTCCATCAGGTCTTTCATGGCCGCCTGCGCGACGTCGATGTTGATGTCCACCCCGCGCAGGCTCGCGTGGGCGACGATGCGGTTGAAGGCCCCTTCAAGTTCCCGGATGTTGGAGCGCACTTTGGAGGCGACGAAGAGGCCCACGTTGTCTGGGAGGAAGATGTCTTCGGAAGCGGCCAGCCGTTGCAGGATCACCACCCGGGTCTCGATGTCGGGAGGACCCACGTCCGCCGACATTCCCGAGGAGAAGCGGCTCTGCATCCGTTCGTGAACGCCCGTCAACATCTTGGGAGGCACGTCGGCGGAAATGACCACCTGTTTCCCCGCCTCGTAAAGGGTGTTGAAGAGGTGGAAGAACTCCTCCTGGGAGCGTTCCTTGTTGGAAAGGAACTGAATGTCATCGATGATGAGCACGTCGATCGCGCGGTAGCGCTGGCGGAAGGGAAGGATGCGCTCGTAGCGGATGGCGGAAACCACTTCGTTGACGAAGTGCTCACTCGAGACATACGTGAGCGCGAGCTTCGGGTTTCTCTTCAGCAGATAGTGTCCGATCGCCTGCAGAAGGTGGGTCTTTCCCAGTCCGACCCCGCCATAGATGAAGAGCGGGTTATAGGACTTCGAGGGAACCTCCGCCACCGCTTTGGCGGCCGCGTGGGCCATCTGGTTGGACGCCCCGACCACGAAGGTTTCGAACGTGTACTTCGGGTTCAGGGACGAGGCCTCGATGACGGGCAGGGACTCGGCGCCGCCGAAACTCTCCACGTCGCACTGGAGCCGCACCCCCGAGTGCCCGAGACTTGTGAGCATCTCGGAGACCAGGCTCGAGTAGTTCTTCAAGAACCAGTCGCGAAAAGGAGAACTCGGGACGCTGATCGAAAGCACGGATCCGTCGAAGGAACGGAACGCGGTGGGCCGGAACCAGGTGACGAAAGAGTGCGAGCTCACGCGGCCCTCTTTCTCCACTAGATCCAGAACACGATCCCAAACGGTCATCGACTAAAAACCAGGCGCTAAGTCAGGAAAGAGGGTTTGCGGGGATCGACGAGAGAGCCACGGAAGCGGGCTCGGGGTCGGGCAGGTACATCGCCCCGCGAGGGTGTAACCATAACATGCTCGAAGGATCGAACCGCCCCGGGAAAGAGGCCGGTTTTGACGGTGGACGCATTAACCGATAACATCCAAGGTTCTACTTTTCGCAAGGGACCACAGAAACAGTGAAGAGAACGTTCCAGCCAAACAATCGTCGCCGGAGAAGGACCCACGGCTTCCTCGTCCGCATGCGGTCGCGCGGCGGCCGACTCGTGATCAAGCGGCGCCGCGCCAAAGGACGGCAGCGTCTCGCGGCCTGAGCCGCGCACCCCAAAGAGAGTCCCGCCGCCGCATGTCCTTGAGCCGCGCGAGCCTGGGGAAAGATCGCCGCATTCTGAAGAGCGGCGAGTTCGCGGCCATTCTGAAGGCAGGCGGGCGGGGCGCCACCTCCATGGTGAGCGCGGCCGCGATCCCGGTTTCCGGTCCTGGCCGTATCGGGATCTCGGTTCCGGTGAAAGTGGGTGGGTCGGTCCAGCGAAATCGGGCACGCCGCCACGTCCGGGAGCACTACCGACAGACCTACCGGCGCGGGGCTTTGCCCTATGACATCGTTTTCAATCTCAAGCCGGGATTCGCAGAGTTGTCGGCGGCGGAGGCAGGAAGAGCCATCGATGAAGCCCTCGCAAGAGCGATCGGCGCCCGAAAGCGCGGCGCTCGCCGTCCTCATCCTGTGCATTGACGCATACAAGGCGGTGCTCTCCCCGCTGTTCCTGGGGAGTTGCCGTTTCGAGCCCACGTGCAGTCAGTACGCCCGCGAGGCTCTGGTCAGGCACGGAATGCGGGGCCTTCCCCTGGCCGTCCGAAGAATTTTGAGGTGCCGGCCTTTTGGGGGGAGCGGCTTCGACCCCGTACCCTGAACACCGACCCATTAAACAGCTGAAGGCCAACACGGCGCGAGAAAGAAGACAATGGAAGAAAGACGTCTGATCCTGGCGTTCGCCCTGTCTTTTGCCGTCTTGCTCGGCTTCCGAATGTGGACGAACTCGCGGTACCCCGAGCCCTCTCAACCGGCGCAGGGGCGGCCGACGGCCTCCCCCGTCCCCACAAGCGTGTCCACGCCGGCGCCCGTTCCCTCCGTCGCCCCCACCGGTCCGACCACGTCAATCACCAAAGCGCCGCAGACCCTCGCCGCACCGCTCGTCACCGCCGAAGAGCGGCGCGTGGAGATCGCCGGAAAAGGCGCGGAGCTCGCGTTCAGCTCCCGCGGCGCCCGGTTGCTTTCTTGGAAACTGCTCGAATACAAAGACCCTCGTGGCAAGCCCGTTGAGGCCCACCCCGGAGGGAATCCCGCCCCCGGGCCGCTCGACCTCGTGACCGGCCGAGCGGACCTTGATGCCCGTATCCGCGAAGCCTTGTTCCGGGCCACCGAGACCGATGCGGCGGGAGAGAAGGGCGTCACCTTCGATTTCTCGGACGGCACGCTCGTGGTTCGTAAGAGCGTGCAGTCGATCAAGGGGGGTAGAGCGTTCCGACTCGAAGCGAGCGTCTCCGAGAACGGCGCCACCGTCCCCGCTCGCCTCTACTGGGGTCCCGGTTTCGGCCAGCCCTCGGAGGACGAAAAGAGCCTGCGGGGCTATCTTCCGCCCGAGGTGGTGGAGATCGACGAGCAGGGCACGGAGGTCCGCCTCCCGCCGGGAAGTCTCGCGACGCCACGCAACGCACGAGCCAGGCTTGTCGGGGTCGAGAACAAGTACTTCGCCGCCATCCTCAGCAGGGAGGACGGGACGCCCATCGACGCCACCGCGGGCTCGGTCACCGACGGAAAGCAGGCGGACGTGCAGATCCTGGTGGTCCCACCGGTGGCCCTGACCGTCGGCGCCAAAGACTACGATCGCCTTCAGTCGCTCGGGATGGGGGTGGAGAAGATCGTGCCGGTGGGAAGCTGGCTTGGCCCCATCGTCGTGCCCTTGACCCGCGCTCTGCGCGCGGTCAACGCCAGGGTGGGCAATTATGGCGTTGCCATCATTCTCCTGACCATCGGGATCGGCATCGCGCTCGCCCCCTTGCGACACTACGCCATCCTCTCCTCGGCCAAGATGGCCAAAGTGGCGCCACAGATCCGGGCGGTTCAGGAGAGATACAAGAAGCTCTCTCTCACCGACCCGAAGCGTCAGCAGATGCAGCAGGAGATCGCAGAGGTCTACGAGAAGAACGGGATCGACATGATCCGGCAGACCGCGGCGGGCTGCCTTCCGACCCTTCTCACCATGCCCTTCCTCTTTGCCTTCTATCGCATGCTCGACATCTCCGTCGATCTCAAGGGGGCGCCCTTCTTCTGGATCCCCGACTTGAGCCTCAAGGATCCGCTGTTCATCACGCCTCTCCTCTCCGGCCTGTCCATGATCGCCATGCAACGGCTCATGCCCGCGCCCGCCATGGATCCAGCGCAACAGAGAATGATGCTGCTGATGCCCATCATTTTCTCGGGCATGTTCGCCTGGGCGCCTGCTGGCTTGAACCTCTACTGGTTCGTCTCCAACCTCGTCGCCATGGCGCAACAGGCGCTCGCCATGTACTTCGCCCCCCACCTCTTCCCCAGGGCCAAACCCGCGCCCTAGGCGCTTCGGCGCATCGACTTGCCTGGAGTTCTCGCCGCCGTTCAGGACGCGCAAGCGCGGGAGCGAGTCGCTCGATACCTCGACTGCCTGGGGCGTTGGTCTCGGAGAATCAACCTCACTGGCGCCGAAACCAGTGACGCCGCCGCCCACACCCTTGTCCAGCCGGTCCTGGGTGCCGAGGAAATGCTCCGTGGCCCGATCATCGACGTGGGCTCTGGAAACGGGTCGCCCGGTCTCGTCCTGGCCGCGCTGCGCCCCGACCTGGACTTCACTCTGCTCGAGCCGAGAGCCAAGCGATGGGCGTTTCTCCGCGAGGCCGTCCGGGAGATGGATCTGCCGAACGTCCGGGTGGTCCGCGAGCGCAGCGAGACCTTCAGCGGCCTCGGGGCGGCGACCATCACCATGCGGGCGGTTGGCCTCGACCCCTTGTCACTGAAGCACCTTCTGCTCCCCGGCGGTTGCGTTCTGGTCTTCGGCGGCCCTCGCCTCGAGGAGGCGGAAGCGCTTCGATTGCCGGGAGGCGCCGGCCTCCAGCGCCGATGTTTCACGTGAAACGATGTCTCCGGGCCGGGTGATATTCTGCCAACATCAATGGGTCGCGTGATCGCCGTAGCAAATCAAAAGGGTGGGGTCGGGAAGACCACGACCGCCATCAATCTCGCCGCCAGCCTGGCCGTGGCCGAAAAACGGGTTCTCGCCCTCGATCTCGACCCCCAGGGAAACCTGACTTCCGGGTTTGGCCTCGAGAAGGCCGGCGGGCTGTACGACACCCTCTTTGCCGGGGCGCCTTTGCCCACTCCGTCAAAAACGCCGCTCGAATACCTGGAAGTTGTCCCATCCGATCCCGATCTGGCGGGGCTCGAGGTGGAGCTGGCGGCAGGCGAAGACCGGGAGTTCAGGCTTCGGGCGGCCCTCGATGGCGTCCGGTCCCGGTTTGATTTCATTCTGCTGGACACCCCCCCAAGTCTCGGCCTCCTCGCCGTAAACGCTCTGACCGCCGCCGACTCCGTCCTGGTCCCGATTCAGTGCGAGTACTTCGCCCTTGAGGGCCTTGGCGCCTTCCTGGGCACCTTGGACCGGATTCGGGCCGCCCTGAATCCGAAGGTCGCTCTTGAGGGCGTCCTGTTGACCATGGCCGACGAACGCACCAATTTGTCGCAACAGGTGTCGGCCGACGTGCGCACCCACTTCGGCGACCAGGTTTTCAAGACCACCATCCCGCGCAGCATCCGCCTGGCGGAAGCGCCGAGCTTTGGGAAGCCGGTTCTTCTTTACGACATAAAGTCGCGTGCCAGCGAGTGCTACCTTGGTCTCGCCCGCGAGGTCCTGACCCGCAACGCGAAAGGAGAACAACGGTGAGCGCAAAGCGCGTGGCTCTTGGTCGCGGTCTGTCCGCCCTGATCCCTTCTGCTGCCCCCTCGTCTGTGCCCGAGGCCGCCACCCCCAGGAATTCGGCGGCCGAGTCTCTCGTTCCCCTTTCGCAGATCGACGCGAACCCCTCCCAGCCACGAACGACCATCCGCCCGGAAGCTCTCGAGCAGCTGGCCCGCTCCATCCAGGAGAGCGGCGTCGTTCAGCCGATCCTGGTCCGCCCGGCCGCCAACGGACGGTTTCAGATCATCGCGGGTGAGCGGAGGTTCCGCGCCGCCCAGAAGATCGGAATGGCCACCATACCGGCGGTGGTGCGCTCCGTTCCGGACGACCGCGTTCTCGAGTTCGCCCTGGTGGAGAACATCCAGCGCGAAGAACTCACGCCCATCGAGGAGGCGCAAGCGCTCAGGCGTCTGCAGGACGAACTCGGTCTCACCCAGGAAGCGCTCGCCGGGAAGGTCGGGAAAGATCGGGCCACCGTGGCGAACACGATTCGCCTGTTGCGACTCCCCGCCGAAGTCCGTGAGGAGTTGCAGCGAGGCGCGCTCTCGGCCGGCCACGCGCGCGCTCTCCTCTCGGTCGAGGATCCAGGCGCGCTTCGCGAGCTTGCGGCCCTGGCCGTGAGGCAGGGCCTCTCGGTTCGGCAGGTCGAGGCCCGGGTTCAAGCACTCAAGAACCCGAAGGCGGCGAAGGCGCGCAAGGTGGACGCGAACACGCGGGCCGCGGAGGAGAAGCTGCGGGCGAAGCTCGGGGCGCGGGTGGAGATCCAGCGCAAGCGGGGCAAGGGAGAGATCAAGATCGCCTTCGACAGCGAGGCCGAGCTCAATCGTCTCTACCTCTGGATTGTGCGGGGCTAAAGGCCCCCCTCCCACCATGGCACGCCCCTCCTTCTTCTCAGAGAACCTGAACGGCTTCATCGACCAGGGCACGGAGTTCGTGGGCGAGCTCCGCTTTCGCGACACTTTCCGCATCGACGGAACCGTGCGCGGCCGGATCGTGTCCGACAACATGCTGGTGATCGGCGAGCACGGCTTCGTCGAGGCGGAGATCGATTGCGGCGTCGTCTCCATCCGGGGTCGGGTGCGGGGCCACGTGCACGCCCGCGACCGCATCGAGATCCTGGCCGGAGCCCGGGTCGAGGCGACCCTCGATGCTCCCCGCCTGGTGGTGGAGGAGGGCGCGAGCCTCGCCGGGCAGGCCGATGTGGGGGCGAAAGGTCTTTAGTACAAGAAACCATATAAGCATGACCGATCACCGCGAACGCATCCTGAGGCTCACTGAGCGGGTGAAGTGCGCCGGTTGAGCGAGCAAGCTCGGCCCCGCCGAACTCGCCCAGGTTCTGGGCGAACTTCCCCACACCAACGACCCACGCGTGCTCGTCGACTACCGAACCGGAGACGACGCGGGGATCTATCGCCTCGAAAGCGGGACCCTGCTCGTCCAGACCGTCGACTTCTTCAC
>CAZYEA010000214.1:0-8544 GCA_964646485.1 uncultured Acidobacteriota bacterium | reverse complement strand
CCGGACCACCCCTACCGGCCGTTTCGCGAAATCGCGACGGCGCTCGCCGGGCGGGGAGTGGCCATGCTGCGCCTCGACGATCGGGGCGTGGGCGGATCGACCGGGGACGCGAACGCCGTCACCGGCGACGATGTCGCCGACGACGCACGGGTCGCCATCCAGTGGCTGCGAGCGAGGAAGGACATCGATCCGGCGCGGGTCGCGGTGATCGGACACAGCTTCGGCGGAGAGATCGCTCCTATGGTGGCGGCGAACGATCCCAGAATCGCGGCGGTGGTGCTCATGGGAGCGCCCGCGGTGAACTTCCGCGAGACCATGCGCTACCAGCACCGCTACAACATCGCGAACGATCCCTCGATCCCGGCCTCGCGGAAAGCGAAGGCCCTCGAGGAGCGGATGGCGCAGCAGGAGCAGAACGTGAAGGCGAGCGTCGAGCAGTGGCGACCGTGGTCGCAGGACCGCGATCCCCTTGAAACCGCCCGCCGCGTGCGCTGCCCGGTCCTGATCCTCCAGGGCCTCACCGACCGCGCGGTGTCGCCCGAAGACGCTCGAACCCTCGAGCGTGAGATCCGGCGCGCGGGGAACCGCGGAGTCACTTTGCGGCTCTTCGAGAACCTCAATCATCACTTCAACCTCGACCCAGTGGGCAACACCTACGCCTACGATCGCCTGCAAAGCCAGGCGCTCGCGCCCCGGTTCCTAGAGGCCCTCTCGAGCTGGCTCGCCGCCACCCTCGGGGTGAAGGGCTCCTGACCGACGTCGACGTTCGCTTCGCCACGAGCGAGACCGACCTCGCGGAAGTGCGGAGGCTCTTCGAAGAGTACTCGGTCTGGATCGGCATCGACCTTTCGTTCCAGAACTTCGCTCAGGAGCTCGCGGGGCTCCCCGGCGACTACCGGGCGCCCGGAGGAGCCCTCCTCATCGGCCGGGCGGGAGCTTTGGCCGCGGGATGCGTGGGCGTCCGGAGGATCGCCGAGACCGATTGCGAGATGAAGAGGCTCTTCGTACGCGACGGTTTTCGCGGCCTCGGTGCGGGAGAAGCCCTGGCCCGCGCGGCCATTGTCTTCGCGCGCAAGGCGGGCTACCGTCGCATGCTCCTCGACACCCTCCCCTCGATGAGCGCGGCCCACGCCCTCTACGCGCGCCTCGGCTTCGCGGAGGTCGAGGCCTATCGATACAACCCCGTGGCAGGCGCACGATTCATGGCGCTCTCCCTCGCCTGACCGCCCCACCCTTGGGGACTTCGCTCCTCCCCCTGGGGCTATCATCGGATTTTCATGGTTGAACTGCGCGAACCCCTCGAACAACTGATCCATTCTCCCCGGCAGTTCACGGCCGGCACCACCTTCCCCCGCGCCAACGAAATCCGGCTCTACGACACCACCCTGCGCGACGGCGAGCAGACTCCGGGAGTGGCTTTTGCGCCCGAGCAGAAGTTCGAACTCGCGTGCCTGCTCTCGGACGCGGGGGTGCACATGCTGGATGTGGGCTTCCCCTCCGCCGCACCCTCGGAGCGGAAGTCGCTGCAACTCATCCTCGACGCCAAGAAACGCGGACGGATCAGGAGCGAGATCGTGGTGATGTGCCGGTCGAGCGCCAAGGACATCGACGTCACCCTCGACTTCCTCGCCGGAATCGGGGCCAAGCCCCAGGACGTGTCGCTCTTCGTCTTCACCTCGGGCTCGGACCTCCACCTCAAGTACAAGATCGGCAAGACCCTTCTCGGACTGGAAGGGCGGAAGCCGGAGGAGTGGCTGGATCTTCCCGTCTCCTTCTACCGCGAGGCGAATATCCGCATGTCGACGCGGGCCATCGAGCACGCGCGTGCGCGCGGGGTCGAGGTGGTCGAGTTCGGGGGCGAGGACGGTTCGCGGGCCGACGTGTCGTACCTGATCGAGCTCGCGGGTGCCTGCTACAAGGCGGGCGGGGCGCGCTACGCCTACCCCGACACCGTCGGGTACTTCGCTCCCGAAGGTGTGGACTACTACATCCCGAAGATCGTGGCCGCCTTTCCGGACAAGCCGCTCGTCATCCACTTCCACAACGACTTCGGCCTCGCCGCCTACAACACGGTGCGGGCCTTGCATCACGGCGCCACCATTCCCACCGTCACCGTGAACGGCATCGGCGAGCGGGCGGGCAACGCGCCCCTCCACACCACGGTGATGATCCTCAAGGAGCTGTACGGCATCACCATCCCGGGCTTCCGTTACGACATGCTCTGGCAGCTCAAGACCAAGGTCGAGCAGATGAGCGGCCTTCCCGTGGGCGCGGGCGAGCCCATCATCGGCCACAACGTCTTCACCCACGAGACCGGCATCCACACCGCGGGCATCACCATCCATCCCGCCATCTACCAGGTGGTGCAGCCCGAGATGGTGGGCGGCCAGCTGCGCTTCCTTTTCGGCAAGCACTCGGGCGCGGTGGCGATCGAAGCGGTGCTCAAACGGAACGAGGCGAAGCTCAACCGCGGGGGGGTCGACATTTCTCCGAAGCTCGTGCAGCTTCTCCTGAAGCTGATCAAGGACATCCGCGAGCGGAGGGCGGCGCAGAACGATCACGCGGACGAGATCCGCACCTACTACCACGACCTCAACGACCTCGGCCTCACCGAGGACGACCTCGTCTCCTACGCGCTGGTGCTCGGACCCGAACTAAAGTAGCCGCAACGGGGGCATAAAAGGGGGATGCAGAAGGCAGTCGCGCAGCGATCGAAGATCCCGCAGATCGCCCACGGCCTCGCCGTCACCGCAGCGCTCCTCTCCGCCCTGTTCCTCGCCACCTCCTTCGCGCCCGGGCTGAAGGTCGGGGCCGCCTTGACTGCGGCCTTCGTGCTGACCACGGCGACCGCACTCCTGGTGAGCCTTCTGGTGGTGCCCCTTCCCAAAGCACCCTGGCACGCCCGCGCCGCCCAGCATGCGCTCGTGGCCCTCCTGCTCGCCCTCGGCATCACCACCCTGCCCAAGGGGGCGCCCTTGTGGCTCCCTCTCGCCGTGTTCGTGATCTTCGTCAGCAGTCTGGAATCGCTGCGCTGGTCCACCGCACTGGGCGCGTTCTCGGGCCTGCTTCTGGCCGGGGCCACGAGGGCGCCGCAGCTCACCGAATACCTGGCCGACGTCTTGGGCCTGCTCGCGACGGCCCTCGCCACCAGCGCCGCCCTCTCCCGGCTCAAGACGCGGAACGCCGACCTTCAGCGGGTGATCGTAAAGATGAAGCAGGGCGCCGACTTTCTCGACACCGAGATCGATCCGGACAAGACTTTTCGCGGCACCCCGCGACGCAAGGATGGGCCCGCCCTCCACAAGGTCAGCGAAGAGGCGCGCACTCTGCGCGATCTCGACCGATCGGCCCACCTGACCCGAACCCTGTCCCCCTTTCTCAAACTGGCCCGGGAGCTGAATCGCGCCCACGCCGCCTTGTTCTTCGACATCGACCACTCACGGGGCGGCGCGTTCCTGCGCGCCCAGGACGGCCCGCCCGAGATCTTCCCCGACGCGGTGCTTCCCCTTGACACCGATCCCATCGGATTCGTGCTCGAGAGACGGCGGCCGTTTTACGCCACCGACTTCCGCACCCTGCTCTGGTCCTTGCCCTACTACAAGGCGCAAAAGCGCATCGGCACGCTGCTGGCGGTGCCGGTGCAGGTGCGGGGCGCGATCAGCGGCGTTCTGGTGGTGGACCACGAGGAGAGTCAGGCCCTCGCCGACGCGGAGAACGGCCTCGCCCTGCTCGCCCAGCTCATCTCCCAGGTGGTGGAGAACGAGCGCGAGACCCTGGCCCACGCCGAGCGCGAGGTGGAGTTCGAGGCCGCGGCCTTCGCCTCGCAGAGCCTCGCGCTCATCACCGAAGTGACGGAGATCCATCACTTCGTGGTTCGCGCGGTGAAGGAGATGGCCCCGAAGACGATCGGGGCGGGCCTCGTCCGCCTGCGCGGAGAGACCATCGAAGGTCTTCCGGGGATGTCCGAGCAATTCGAGGAGTGGGTGGGCACGGGGACGAATGTGGCCGAGCGGACCTGGATGGGGTGGTACCTCACCGGCCCCGCGGAGCCGATGCGGATCGACACCCCAAAAGACCGCGGACTTCCCCTCTTCCGTGCCGGCGGCGGCCTCCCCGGCGAGACCCTGCTCGTGCATCCCCTTCGTTTTCGTAACCGCCTGCAAGGCGCCCTCGTGGTCATCGGCGAGCGCGGCGCCTTCGATGCGAGCGTAGGCCGGGTCATCTCCCTGATATCGAACCAGGCCGCGGCCGCGATCGACCTCATCGAGCTGCTCGAGGCCAATCGAAGACTCGCTCTCCACGACGGCCTCACGAACCTGCTGAACCGCCGGGCCTTCGACGAGGCGCTCGATCGGGCGGTGTCCCAGGCAAACCGGACCGGCCAGCCCCTGTCCCTGCTGATGATCGACCTCGATCACTTCAAGCAGCTCAATGACACCTACGGGCACACCGCCGGCGACATCGCCCTCCAGGCCGCGGCCGCGGAGATCCGGCTGCAAGTGCGCGGAGGCGACCTCGCCGCGCGCTACGGCGGCGAAGAGTTCGCGGTGGTCCTGCCCGATACGGATGGAGCCGCCGCCTTCCGCATGGCGGAGCGCGTGCGCAAGGCGCTTTGCGACCGGGTGATCAAGGCCGGGGACGAGCGGATCAACGTCACCGCGAGCTGCGGCGTGTCTGGAACGGACCTCGGCTACCTGAACGCCCGCGACCTGCTTCACTCGGCGGATGAGGCCCTTTACGCGTCGAAGGAGACCGGCCGGAACCGCACGTCTCTGGCCGGGGCCCCGCGCCCCTAGCCCTCCCGCTTCACCTTCGTGGTCCGCGCAGGAACGCGTAGGCCACGGCCATGAGGGCCAGGTAGATAAAGCCGTTCATCCAGTACACGCCTTCGAGCGCGGGCCGGGCCACGAAGGCCGCGATGGCGGGTGCTACGGCGCCCCCGATCAGAGCCGCCCCGGAGAGCCGGCCGAAGGAGGCGCCGCGCGAGGCCTCGCTGAACCGCCTCGATCCGATGCTGTACCCGAGGGTAAGCGTGCCTCCGGAGACGAGACCATAGACAAGGGCGAGGGCCAGGAAGAACGAGAAAGACGTCGCCTGCCCCATGGTCACCGCGGCGATGAGGGAGGCGAACAAAGACGCGCCGAGGAGGCGGACGGGCTCCACCCTCGCGGCCAGTCTTCCGAAACCGAACGACGAGATCGCGGCCGCGATCGAATAGACCGAGATCAGCACGCCGGTGCTGAGGGCGAGGGCGTTATGGGGGACGCCGAGGGTCGACAGCTGGGCGGGAAGAATGGGCGTGAACGAACGCGACGCGAAGTTCACGAAGAAAACCTGGAACAACAAGGCGGCGAAGAAGGCCCGGGGAGGCGCCGCGGCCGGGGCTGCGTCGCCCCTGGGCTCTTCGTGGGCCGAGGATCCCTCGTTCACATAGAACACAGCCACGACGACGGCGGCCACAAGGCACGAGAGGGCCGCCCCCAGGAAGGCGGCCCGGATTCCAAGGGAGGAAGCGAGGGCGCCACCGAGGAGCGGACCGAAACCGGCGGCGAGGATCTGTGCTGCCTGGATCTTCCCGATCGCCTTCGAGGAACCGCCGCTGCGCGACCCGGAACCCGCGGCCATGGCGAGACCGAGGGGCCCCACCCCGCCGAAGAGGCCCGAGAGGACGCGGGAGACCAGGACGTGCATGGGCGAGGACGCCACCGAGGCCACGATCTGGCTGAGACCGATGGCGGTCAGGGCCAGGAGGGCCACCCCCTTGTACCCGTGCCGGTCCGCGAGGCCACCCCAGAATGGGGCGAGCAGGCCGGCCAGGAGAGGGCCGACCCCGATCAGGACCCCGGCCCACTGGGCCGCATCCGCGGGGTCGGCAACGCCCAGCTCCTGGACGAAGAGGGGCAGGAAAGGCAGGGCGAAACCGAGGCCCAGGAAGGCGGCGAAGGTCATCACGGCCGCGACGTCGGCGTTTCGCGAGGCGGGCTCTGAAGCGGCGTCCGTCAGGGGCCTTTGGGGCCCTTTGGGGGTCGCGACGGTCAAGTGTGGACATTATCACGCGCTCCGGGAACGGGATGGGATCTATACTGCCGGGGTTCAGTTCTCTTTCAGGAGGAGACATCGATGAACATCAGGAATCTCGTGTGCGTTCTTTCGGCGCTGGCGCTCGCCACCACCGCCGCCGCCCAGGTCACCCAGCCGCGCCTGACCGACCTCGCGAAGGCGGAGAAGGCCCGTCGGGCGAAGCTTCAGAAGGCCGGCGGAGCGGCCCGGGTGTACACGGAGGGCGAGCGCAACAGCGCCGCCACCACCGAGCCTGCCGCGGCCGAGGCCGCACCGGCGGGCGCGGCCGCTCCCGCGAGCGCGGGAAGCAAGAAGAAGGAGAAGACTCCCGAAGAGCTCGCGGCCGACCGTCAGAAGGAATGGAACGACAAGGTGGCGAAGGCCCAGGCCGACATCGCCGAACTCGAGTCCACGATCGCGAGGAACGAGCGCACCCTCGGCTCGCTCATCAACATCACGCCCCAGCGCGCGGACCTCGCGAACCAGATCGAGGCCGACAAGAAGAAGCTCACCGACCTCAAAGCCTCGCTCGTGTCGCTCGAAGACGAGCGCCGCCGGGCGGGAATGCCTCGGCCGAGATAAGCGCTCACATCACCTGCAGGGCCGCGACCACCAGGCTCGCGTACAGGGCGAAGAACAACAGCTCGTAACCGAGGATGTGCTTGAACTCGAGCTTGGCGACGCCCAGCAAGGGGATGGCCCAGAACGGCTGGATCAGGTTGGTCGCCATGTCTCCGTATGAGTAGGCGAGGGCGATCCGGCCGGGGGGCACACTGAGAGCCGCGGCGCTCTTGAGCAGATAGGGAGCCTCCATCGCCCACTTGGCGCCGCCCGAGGGCACCCAGTAGTTGAGGAACGCCGAGTAGCCGAAGACCACGGTCGGGAGAGAGTTCGTGTCGGCGACGGAGAGGAACACCTCGGCCAGGCGGTTGGCGAGGCCGGTGTCCTTGATGACGCCATAGATCCCCGCGTAGAGCGGGAACTGCAGGACGATGCCGTGCAGCGGCTTCGACGCCTCCTCGACATGCGCGAGCATGCCCTCGGGGCTTCCGTGGAACACGAGGGCCAGGGCGAGCACGATGAGATTGACCATGTCGAGGGAGAGCGACAGCGTGCCCGCGGCCCACTCGGAGAACACGAAGAAGAGGGCGAGAAGTCCAAGCGACAAGGTGACCGCGCGGGATCGTGACAATCGCTCGGCGAGTGTGCGTGGCGGAGCGGCGGAAGCAGGGACCGGGGAGGCGGCGGCGGGCGGGAGCGCCTTTATCCCTCCCCCACGCCGCGAGAGGAGGATGGCGGAAAGGCCGAGCACCAGCGAGGCGGCGAGAGTGAGGGTCAGATTGAAGGCGCTGAAGATGGTCTCCGCGAGGGGCACGGGAGCGGCGATCAGGCCGTCGCGCACCATGAAGGAGTCGCGTCCGGCGAAGAGCAGGGGTACGGTGCCCGAAGGGCCCGCGTGCCAGGTGACGCCCATACCCAGGTAACCCGCGGCGACGAGAAGCGGATAGTTGACATCGAGGCGGCGCGCCGCGATCGACTTCACCAGAATCGCCGAGGCCACGAGGCCCACCCCCCAGTTGAGCCACGAGATCGCCATCGAAGCGAAGGCGGCGAGCCCCACCGCCTGGGCGGGTGTGCGCGGCCACGAGGCGATGGCGGCGATGGCCCGGGCCATGGGCGGCGAAACGGCGAGAAGGTACCCCGCGAAGATCACGAAGGCGATCTGCATCGAGAGGGGCAGCAGGGTCCAGACTCCCTGGCCCCAGGCATGCACCGCGGCGGCGGGAGAGGCGCCGGCCCAGGCCACGGCTACGAGCAGGGTCGTGAAGGTGAGAAGGACCGCGATGGAAAAAGCGTCGGGTACGAGCGAACTGGCGAGAGCGGCGAAACGCTCGACGAAGGCCGACCCCGCGCCCCGCTCGTCTCTCTCCGAGGGAGCGGCCATGGAGGCTCTAGCCTCCGTTGCCCATGCTCTGCAGGAAGGCGCTGTTCGACTTGCTCTTGGAGAGACGTTCCACCAGCAGCTCCATGGCCTCCACCGGCGACATGGCCGAGAGCACCTTGCGCAGCACCCAGACCCGGTTCAACTCGTCCTTGGGAACGAGGAGCTCCTCCTTGCGGGTGCCCGTCTTCTCGATGTCGATCGAGGGGTAGATCCGTTTCTCCGTGAGCTTCCTCGACAGCACGATCTCCGCGTTGCCCGTGCCCTTGAACTCCTCGAAGATGACCTCGTCCATGCGCGAGCCGGTCTCGACCAGAGCGGAGGCGATGATGGTGAGCGAACCGCCCTCCTCGACCGCGCGCGCGGCCCCGAAGAAACGCTTGGGCTCCTGCAGGGCATTGGCGTCGACGCCGCCTGAAAGCACGCGGCCCGACTGGGGGGCGACCGCGTTGTAGGCGCGGGCGAGGCGGGTGATGGAATCGAGGAGGATGAGCACATCCTTGCGCTGCTCAACCAGGCGCTTCGCCTTTTCGAGCACCATG
>CAZYEA010000213.1:291-8557 GCA_964646485.1 uncultured Acidobacteriota bacterium | reverse complement strand
GAAGGCTCCGACCAGCATCGCGGCTGGTTCCACTCCTCGCTGCTGGTGAGCGTGGGCACCCGCGACCACGCCCCCTTCAAGGCCGTGCTCACCCACGGCTTCACCATGGACGGCGAGGGCCGCAAGATGTCCAAGAGCCTCGGCAACACCATCGAGGCGGACTGGGCGATCAAGCAGTACGGCGCCGATGTGCTGCGACTCTGGGTTTCCATGGTGGATTTCCGCGAGGACATGCGGATCTCCGATGAGCTGTTGAAGCGGGTGGCGGAGGCCTATCGCAAGATCCGCAACACCTGTCGCTTCCTGCTCTCGAACCTCTTCGACTTCGACCCTTCGGCGGGACACCAGGTCACGGAACCGCTCGACCAATACGCCATCGCCGTCCATGAGGACTTCGAGACGAAGATCCGGGCGGCCTACGAAGCGCACGATTATCACGCCTTGAGCTCGCTCCTCGTCCAGTACTGCACGGTGGACCTGTCGGCCTTCTACCTGGACGTGCTGAAGGACCGGCTCTACTGCGACCCTGCGAACGGGCCGAGGCGCCGCTCCGCCCAGGCCGCACTGTTCCGGATCGCCGATGGGCTCGCGCGTTACATGGCTCCCCTGCTCGTCTATACGGGCGACGAGATCTACGAGTCTCTCCACAAGGTCGAGCCCGGAACCGTGCACGAGCGCGAGTTCCCTTCGTCCGCGACGTCGAATCGCGCCGTCCTCGACGCCTGGGCGCCCCTCTTCGCCGCGCGCGAGGCCGTGCTCAAGGCCCTCGAAACCGCGCGGGCGGCCAAGGTCATCGCGGCTCCGCTCGACGCGTGCGTGGTCATCAAGGGCCCCGCCTCGGCCCTCGCCCCGCTGCGCGCGCACGAGGCGCTCAAGGCGCCCTTCCCGGGCAACCTCGCCAATCTCTTCATCGTGAGCGAGGTCGTCCTCGAGGAGGTCGCGAGCGGAGGCCTTTCCGCCACCGTCCGCAAGGCGGAAGGTCTCAAGTGCAGCCGCTGCTGGACCTATGCCCGGGCGGCGCGGGTGGCCGCCACCCACCCCGAGAACGGAGTGCTGTGTCCGCGCTGCCTCGACGTGGTCGAAGGGGGAGCCCCGAGGTGAAGGCGGCGATCCTGCCCTTCTCCATCGTGGCCGCCGATCAGGCCACGAAGTGGCTGGTGATCAAGCGCCTGCCCCTTTACGAAGACCTGCCCCTCATCCCCGGCCTTCTCTCGCTCCAGCACGTCCGGAACTCCGGTGCCGTCTTCGGCTTCCTCTCCGGCGCGTCGATCCCCGCCAAGCCCTACCTGTTCGCCCTGATGAGCGCCATCGCCCTCGCCGCTCTCACCTACTATGCGCGGACCATCCCGAGGCATGAGCGGCTGCCGCGCTTTGCCTTGAGCCTCGTGATCGGCGGCGCCATCGGCAATCTCATCGACCGCGTGCGCTTCGGCTACGTGGTCGACTTCGTCAAGATGTACTGGGAGAACCACGTGTGGCCGAACTACAACGTCGCCGATTCCGCCATCAGCATCGGCCTCACCCTCCTGGTCATCGATTCATTCCGACCCCGCGATCGCGAATCGGCCGCTCCCGCACCGGCTGTGAAAACGCCTGAAGGAACGGACGTCTCGTGAGAACCCTCCGCAACAACTGACGAAGGCCCGCAAGAAACCTCCATGTATCCGAAACTGTTCACGATTCCCGCATTCGATCTGTTCGGCCGCCACCTCGGCCCCTTCTCGCTGCATATGTACGGCGTGCTGCTCGTGGCCGCTCTCCTCGCTGCCCTCTGGCTCGCCGGACGCCTGGCGAAGCAGCACGGCCTCGACCCGCAGAAGGTCCAGGACCTCGGCATCGCCTCGATCATCGCGGGTCTCGTGGGGGCGAAGCTCCTCCTGGTGGTGGTCGACTTCGACCAGTACCGGGCGAGCCCGAGGGCCCTCCTCGACGTCCTCCAGAGCGGCGGTGTCTTCTACGGCGGCCTCATCGGCGCGCTCCCGGTGGCCTGGTGGTACATCCGGAAACACGCGTTGCCCGTGTTCAGCACCCTCGACGTCATGGCCCCCGCGGTGGCCCTCGGCCAGTGCATCGGCCGCCTCGCCTGCTTCGCCGCCGGGTGCTGCTTCGGCGCGCCCTCGACCCTGCCCTGGTCGGTCATCTTCCACAGCGAGGACGCGCATGCACTGGTGGGCGTCCCCCTCGGAGTGCCCTTGCATCCTTCGCAGCTTTACGAGTCCCTGGGCACCTTCCTCCTCCTCTTCGGGCTCCTCGCGCTGCTCAAGAAGCGCAGGTTCAAGGGCCAGGTCTTCCTCGCCTACCTCATCGTCTACGCGGTGCTGCGCTTCACCCTCGAGTTCTTCCGCGGCGACGTGGCCCGGGGCACCGTCTTCGGCGGCGCGCTCAGCACCTCGCAGTTCATCGCCATCGTGGTGGTGTTCCTCGCCCTCGCCGCCCTCCCCGTCATTGCCAAGCGCCCCCAAGACGCCGCCTGATGCCGTCCCCGCGGAGACGCGCGGTCTCGAGGTGGACGCGCGCCTCGCCGGGCTGCGCGTGGACAAGGCGCTCGCCGAGGCCTTTCCCGATCTGTCGCGGTCGCGGATCCACAGTCTGATCGAAGCCGGGGCGACCCGGCTCAACGGCCGGCCGCCCAAGCCCGCGGCCCGCATGCGACTGGGTGACCGCCTCACCCTCGACATCCCCCAACCCGCACCTTCCATCCTCCTCCCCGAGAAGGCCGATCTCGACATCCTCTACGAAGACAGCTCGCTCCTCGTGGTCCTGAAGCCCCCCGGCATGGTGGTGCATCCGGGTGCGGGAACGACGCGAGGGACGCTCGCGGCGGCTCTTCTGGAACACTGTGGAACCCTCTCGCAGGTGGGCGGGGTGACGAGACCCGGAATCGTGCATCGCCTCGACAAAGGCACCTCCGGGCTCCTGGTGGTGGCCAAAAACGACCAGGCCCATCGCTCGCTTTCCGCCCAGTTCAAGGGGCGCCGGGTCACGAAGATCTATTCCGCGATCTGCTTCGGAGCGCCGCGGCCCTCGAAGGGTTCGGTGAACCTCCCGATCGGCCGCGATCCGCGGGAGAGGAAGCGGATGGCGGTGGTTGAGGAAGGGCGCGCCGCTCGCACCGACTACGAGGTCACGGAATTGCTCGGTCCTTTCTCCGTCGTCCGCCTGCGGCTCCACACCGGAAGAACCCACCAGATCCGGGTGCATATGGCGGCGCTCAGGTGCCCCCTGGTCGGGGACAAGACCTACGGGGCCGGCGCTCGCGCCGCGCGCGCCCCCAGGGAATTTCGCGAAGTGGTCGCGAGCTTCAGGCGGCCGGCTTTGCACGCCCAGGTCCTGGGCTTCGAGCATCCTGTGACCGGCCGGGATATGCGCTTCGAGGCGCCCTGGCCCGCGGATCTCGAACTTCTGCGCGATCAGCTGAAGGCGGCCGGGCGGGAAGGAGCATCGAGATGATGAAGACGGTCTATCGGGGTCCGGTCTTCTCCGTTGAAAGTGGAATCCTGCGGGAGCCTTTCGGGGTGCGCGCGCGTCGCGACATCGTGAGGCACCAGGGGTCGGTCGCGGTCCTTCCGGTTCGGGACGACGGCCGGCTGATCCTGATCCGGCAATACCGCTGCATCTTCAAGCAGCAGCTGATCGAACTCCCCGCCGGACGCATCGACAAGGGGGAAACTCCCCTGCAGGCGGCGAGGCGCGAACTCCGCGAAGAGGTCGGGCTCGGCGCGCGAAAGTGGGAGCGGCTGCTCAAGATCCTGCCCACTCCCGGATTCTGCAGTGAGACGGTGACGATCTACCGCGCCACCGGCTTCTTTGAAAGCCCCGCCGAGGCCGATCCGGACGAGAGGATCGAAACCCTCGAGATGACTCTCGATCAGGCGCTCACCCTGAAGTCGCGCGGAAAGATCGAAGACGCGAAGACCCTGGTGGCCCTCCTCCTGGAGGAGAAACGCCGGAACTGACCTTGGAGCCTGCCCCTAGAGCATGTGCTCCATGACCAGGACGTGCTTGACGCTCGTCCAGGGCACGAAGAGCTGCGACACCGCGGTCTCGATGGTTCCAGTCTCCGAAACCGTCCGCTCCACCTCGAAGGCGATGCCCACCGAGTCCGAATGGAGCACCCGGCAGTTGCTCCAGGAGCCGCCCGTGGCCACGATCTGTTTCAGGACAACGCCGACTCCGAGTGCTGACATATCAGGTTCTCCTAAGGATCGCGCGCCCTGCCCCTTCGAGCGACCTCAGTCGTAGTACTCGAGGCCGAGATGGGTGATGAGGTCTTCGCCGCGCAGATGGCGCAGGGTGTTCTTGAGCTTCATGAGCTGGATGAAGAGATCGTGCTCGGGGTAGAGGCCGGGCGCGGTCTGCGGGCTCTTGAAGTAGAAGGACAGCCACTCCTGGATGCCGCTCATCTGCGCGCGCTTGGCCAGGTCGAAGAAGAGCGCGAGGTCGAGCACCAGGGGTGCGGCGAGAATGGAGTCGCGGCAGAGGAAGTCGATCTTGATCTGCATGGGATAGCCCATCCAGCCGAAGATGTCGATGTTGTCCCAGCCCTCTTTGTTGTCCCCGCGCGGAGGGTAGTAGTTGATCCGCACCACGTGATGGATCTTGCCGTAGAGGTCGGGGTAGAGGTGCGGCTGGAGGATGTCCTCGAGCACGCTGAGCTTGCTCACTTCCTTGGTTTTGAACGACTCCGGATCCTCGAGCACCTCACCGTCGCGGTTGCCCAGGATGTTGGTGGAGAACCATCCGTCGACCCCGAGCAGACGCGCCTTGAGGCCCGGGGCCAGGATCGTCTTCATCAGGGTCTGGCCGGTCTTGAAATCCTTGCCGCCGATGGGGGTGCCGGTCTTTCGGGCCAGCTCGATGAGGGCCGGGAAGTCGGCGGAGAGGTTGGGGGCGCCGTTGGCGTAGGGGATGCCCATCTTGATCGCGGCATAGGCGTAGATCATCGAGGGCGCGATGTCGGGATGCGAATCGCGCAGACCCTGCTCGAACTTCTCGATGGTCTGGTGAACGTCGCTTTCCTTCTTGTAGACCTCGGTGGACCCGCACCACACCATGACCAGGCGGGCGAGGTTCTTCGCCTTGCGGAACGACTCTATGTCGGCCATCACCTGCTCGGCGAGGTCCATCTTGCTCTTGCCCGTCTTGGTGTGAGTGGCCTGGAGCTTCTTCACGTAAGCCTGGTCGAACACCGCGGGCCAGGGAGCCACCGTCTCGAGGAACGGCTTGAGGGCGGCGAGGTGCTCGTAGTGGAGAACCCCGGCCTTCTTGGCCGCGACGTACGCGTTGTCGGGGAAGCAGTCCCAGCCCGCGAATTCGATGTCGCGGAGTTCGGCCAGGGGAACGAAGTCGCGCACCAGCGGCGTCCGCTTGTCCGTGCGCTTCCCCAGCCGGATGGTTCCGGTCTGGGTGAGGCTGCCCACCGGCTTCACCAGGCCGCTGCGCATGGCCTCGACGCCGGCGATGAACGTGGTCGCCACCGCTCCCATGCCGGGAAGAAGAACACCCAATTTGCCCTGCGCGGGAGCAATCGGCCTGCCTGTCGTTGAAGACATCTAGAAGAACACCTGAATCATTGAGGACCGTGAATGAGAGCCCCGAGCCCGCATCCTCGAGCCTCGGTCGCCTGGAAAACGCAGTTTATCACGCGGCCTCGGGCCCGATCTCTTGATGGACCCGCCCTTGAGGGACGCGCGCGGCCTCTAGAGGCTCAGGCGGTCTGCCGTTCGGGAACCGAGGCGCCGGGAGCGAGGCCGCGGATGTATTCGAGCGCCGCATCCATGAGCTGCGGGTTGCGCTGCGGACCGACGAAACGCCCCGCGGCCCGATCGAAGTTCAGCATTCCCGACCTCACGATGTGCGCCTCGGTGGTGAAGCGGAAGAGCACGACCACCCGCCCTTCCTGGGGGAGGCCGCCTTCGAGAAGACTGAATGTGAGATCGAGCATGCGAGAAGAAGGCTTTGAGGGACGCGAAGCCTAGTGACCGCTTCGAAAGCCTGTCAACCCTGCTTCCACTGCGCTTTTTCGCCAGTGAGAGCCCATCACCCTCATTCCGACCGCGCTCCTCGCGGCGAAGAAATTCTCAGAAATCTTCGCGAGGCGGAAATCGTTTATATAGTTTCTTGAGCGCCAGTATTCCGACGCGGTTTCCCGCGCTTCCCCGCCATTCAAACCCCGCATCACCCGCCGCGTCGACGGTCACGGAAAAATCACGCAAGGGACGCGCCCACCAGTCGCGGAAGATCGGCCGCCGCGATTCCTTTCCGTCGCGCGTAATCGTCCGCCTGGTCATCGCCGATGGGGCCCACGGTGAAGTACCGGGCCGAAGGATGAGGGAAGACGAGGCCGCACACCGCACTGCCCGGCTGCATCGCGTAACTCGTGGTCAGAGCGATGCCGGTTTTCTCCGTGCCCCCAAGGAGTTGCAGGATCACCGCCTTCTCGGAGTGGTCGGGCTGGGCGGGATATCCGGGCGCGGGGCGAATGCCGCGATACTTCTCGCGCACCAGATCCTCGATGGACAGGTCGGTGTCGATCCCCCAGGCCCTTCGGGCCTCTCGGTGCACCCATTCCGCCGCGGCTTCGGCCAGGCGGTCAGCGAGGGTCTTGGCCAGGATCGAGTGATAGTCGTCGTGATCCTTTTCGAAACCCTCCACCATCAGGTCGAGACCGCCAGTGACGCCCACCGCGAAGACGCCGATGGAGTCTTGAACCCCCGTCTCGATCGGAGCCACGAGGTCGGAGAGGGCCAGGTAGGGCTCATCCACCGCCTTCTTTGTCTGCTGCCGAAGGGTGTGAAGCGCCAACCGCCCCTCCGCGGTCTCCAACTCGATGTCGTCGTGATGGGTGGAGGCCGCCCGGAAAATGCCGAGGCTCGCCTGCACGCGCAGGGCGCCCGGCCGGGACATCGTCTTCAGCATGGCCTCCGCGTCGGCGAACACGTCCTTCGCGCGCTCGCCCCACTTCGGATGCTCGAAGATCTTCGGGTAGGTACCCACGAGCTCCCAGGCCGCGAAATACGGCGACCAGTCGATGAGGGGAATCAGGTCCGCGACCGGAACCTCGAGATGCTTCACCCCCAGGAACGTGGGCGCGGGGGGCGTGTAGGACCGCCAGTCGATGGAGAGCTTCTTCGCGCGCGCCTCGGCGAGAGGCACCAGGACCCGCTGCGCCGCCTTCTTCGCGTAGTCCGCCCGCAGACGCGCCTGCTCGGCGTGGTTCTCGTCCACGAACTTGCCGCGGCCCTCGGACTTGAGGCTGGTGAGCACGCCCACCGCACGGGACGCGTCGATCACATGGATCACGGGCTGATCGAAGTTGGGCGCGATCTTCACCGCGGTGTGGGCCTTCGAGGTGGTGGCGCCGCCGATGAGCAGGGGGATGGTGAAATTCAATCGCTTCATCTCCGAAGCGACGTGAGCCATCTCGTCGAGGGAGGGAGTGATGAGACCGGAGAGACCGATGACGTCGACCTTCCTCTCCCGAGCGGCCCGGAGGATCTCCTCGCACTGGACCATGACTCCGAGGTCGATGATCTCGTAGCCGTTGCAGGCGAGAACCACGCCCACGATGTTCTTGCCGATGTCGTGCACATCGCCCTTGACCGTCGCGAGCAGAACTTTCCCCGCCGCCGACGAAGTGGCTTTTTCCGCCTCCAGGTAGGGCTGGAGCCAGGCCACCGCCTTCTTCATCACCCGGGCGCTCTTCACCACCTGGGGCAGGAACATGCGGCCCGAGCCGAAGAGGTCGCCCACCACGCCCATGGCGTCCATCAGCGGGCCCTCGATCACGCGGAGCGGCTTGCCGTATTTCGCGAGGGCCTCGGCCACGTCCGCCTCGATGTGATCGGCGTTGCCGGCCACGAGCGCATGCTGAAGCCGGCCTTCCAGGGGCAGGCCGCGCCAGGACTCCGCCGCCGCCTTCTTCGCCTCCCCGCCCGCGCTCATGGACGAAGCGAAATTCAGGAGCCGTTCGGTGGCGTCGGCCCGCCGGTTCAAAAGGACGTCCTCGACGAGGTCGCGCAGTTCGCGCTCGATCTCCTCATACACCCCGAGCTGGCCGGCGTTTACGATGCCGAGGTCGAGGCCGGCCTTGACCGCGTGATAGAGGAAGGCGGTGTGCATGGCCTCGCGCACCGCGTTCTGACCTCGGAAGGCGAAGGACACGTTGCTGATGCCGCCGCTCACCTTGGCGAGGGGGCAGCGCTCCTTGATCAGGCGCGTCGACTCGATGAAGGAGACCACGTAGTTCGCGTGCTCTTCGATGCCG
>CAZYEA010000213.1:0-281 GCA_964646485.1 uncultured Acidobacteriota bacterium | reverse complement strand
GTGAGGACGTTGGGGTCGAAGATGATGTCCTCGGGCGGAAAGCCGATCTCCTGAGTGAGGATCCGGTAGGCCCGTTCGGCCACCGCCACCCGGCGCGCGGTGTTGTCGGCCTGACCCTGCTCGTCGAAGGCCATGACGATGACCGCAGCACCGTAGCGCCGCACCAGGCGGGCCTGTCGCTTGAAACTCTCCTCGCCTTCCTTCAACGAGATGGAATTCACCACTCCCTTGCCCTGCAGGCACTGGAGCCCGGCCTCGAGAACCGACCACTTCGACGAGTC
>CAZYEA010000212.1:900-8633 GCA_964646485.1 uncultured Acidobacteriota bacterium | reverse complement strand
GGGGGGCGTTGCACGGACCCGCCCCCCAGACCCCCGAGGACTTCGCCGAAGTGAATTCGGCTTCGTCCTCCCTCAGGCGCGGCGTTGAACGGCCTCCCAGAGCCCCGTTCGCTTCGGCCGAGTGAATCCGGCCTACTTGACCATCGCTTCGATTTGCTTTCTTAGCGTTGCTGCTGTGGAGGCGTGGGCCGGGAGTCGGGCGAGGTCCTTTCGGCCGGCTGGGTCCGTGTTGAGGTCGTACAGCTCCTCCGAGCCATCCGGCCAGAGGGTGTAGCGATAGCGGGCGGTCCGGAGGGAGTAGCCTGTCTTCGACGGCTCGGTGGGGCGGTATTGGACCAGCGCGTCCTGGACCGAGGCCTTCGGATCGACGAGGGTTGGAACCAGGGAGACACCGTCGAGGGTTCCCGGACGTGCGATGCCGGTGAGGTCGACGAGCGTCGGGTACACATCGATCAGATCGGCGAGGGCGGTGGTGGACGCACCCGGTTTGGCCATGCCCGGGGTGGCGATGATCATGGGCACGCGCAGCGATTCCTCGAACAATGTGTTCTTCCGCCACAGGCCGCCGTGGTCTCCGAAGTGGTGCCCATTGTCGCCAAAGAGAACCACGATCGTGTCCCGCCACCGGTCGTCCCGATCGAGGGCGTCGAGGACGAGTCCAATCTGGGCGTCCATGAAGGTCAGGCAGGCGAGATAAGCGGCGATGCCGCGCCTGGCTTCCGCCGGGTCGGCGGACATTCCCGCGGGCTCCCGTCCCGCGAGCATGAGGCCGGGGAGCGATTGCGCCCGGTTCTTGATGGCGATCGCGGGAATGTCCGCGGTGTCGTCAGGCGGCGCCTTGGTGAACTTGATCGAATCCGCCGGATACATGTCGAAGTATTTCTGCGGAGCCACCCAGGCCACGTGCGGCCGGACCAGTCCGAGGGCGAGGAAGAGGGGCTTGTCCCGTTTCTCCTCGAGCACCTTGACCGCGAGCCGCGCGCGGCGGCCGTCTCCTTCCACTTCGTCGGGGTTCGTCGTGGGTCCGGCCTCCACGGGCATGTTCGGCAGCATCTTCGCGGGAGCTTCCACCTGGCCGGGCAGGAGGGGTGGCAGCCATTCATTCAGATCCCAGCCGCGCTTCTCGCCCGGTTGGGAGTCCCACACCTTCCCGACCGATGCGGTGTAGTACCCGTTCGCCCGGAACTGCTCCTGGATCAAGGGAATCTGCGGGGTGAAGACCTCGCCGAAGGCGTTCTCCGTCTGCAACTCGAGCCGCGCCGGTGAGAGCCCTGAGAGGAACGCAGCGCGGGAGGGCGTGCAAAAAGGCGCCGGGGCGTAGGCCTTTTCGTAAACGCGTCCGCGCGCGCGCAGCCGATCGAGGTTCGGAGTCTTCACGTCGGCGAACTGGCCGTATTGCGCGGTGAGATCGTCCCCGATGATCATGAGGACGTTCGGCCGCGGCCCGGCGCTCGCCCGGGCGGGTGCGGCCCTGAGCGGCGGTCGAGGCGGAACCAGACGCTTCGCCAGGTCGGCCTTCTGCGCCTGCATCGTCGGGGCCTTCGCGAGATTGTTCCATTCGCGCGGGTCGGCCTCCTCGTCGAAGAGCTCCTCGGCGCCGTCGGGCCACTGGTTGAACCGAAATCGCTGCGACCTGACGCTGCGGCCGATGCGGGGAGGCTCGCGATCGGCGCTCGACAGGAGAACCTGACGCACCATCCGTCTCGGATCGCGGAGAGCGGGGGAGAGGTCCAGGCCCTCCCCTTTTTGAAGTGCCGCGCCTCCGAGGGCGGCGATGGTCGGTGAGAGATCGGCGGTAAGAGCCAGAGTCGCGGCCGGCGCCCCTGGCTGGACGAGTCCCGGGACCCGGACGAGGGCGAGGCCGCGAAGCCAATCCTCGAAAAGAAGATCCGGGCGCGAGGGCGCCGCGCGCTCCGGTCGCGGGGCCGGACCGGTGGAGACAAGGATCAGCACCGTCTTCGAAAGCAGGCCGCGCTTCTCGATCCCGGCCCAGAGCGCGCCGATTTCCTGGTTCAGGGTGGAAAGGGCCGCGAAGCGCCGGCCGGCGAGGGCGCTGCTATCCGCGGCGTCGCGAGGGGGAGGAATGACGGGAAGACGAACCGGGTCGAGCGGACCGCGGTCGAAGAGCGCGATCGCCGGCATTTCGAGGGGCGGTGCGGCCACGGGCGGCCCCGGAGATGACGCGGGCACGTTGCGAAGGTCGAGGGTTGCGTAGACGAACGCGGGCCGCGACCCCGCGGCGTCGAGCGCCTCGAGGGCGCGCGTCGCGATGTCCGAGGGTCCCGCCTTGAGGGCGCGACCGAACCCCAGGACCGCGGCTCCCGCGGGACTCAGGATCGAAGACACATAGCCCTTCGCTTCGAGCGCGCCGACGAGGGGAGCCGCTCCCCGCCCGCGAGCGCCGCCGAGGAGCGCCTCGGAGGTCTTCGTCCAAGCCGCCTCGTTCGCGAACATCGTGTCGAATGGCCTCGAGTTGAGACGAAGCCCTAGAAGGGCGGGGAATTTCGAGAAGCCCGGATCCTCGAATGGGAAGCCTGTTCCCTCCGCAACAACCACCACGATATTGGGCGCCTCGGCGGCCCCGGCGGTAAGGCCCCCGCTCAGCATGAGGAGTGCGGTGGAGATGAGGCGGGCGCGGGCAGACTCGAAAGTCACCCGCTAACGTTAGTTGCCGGTCCCGAAAAGGGCCAAGGCTCACGCTGCCTATAAGATCCGCGCCCAGCATGACCCTCGATCTGAAGCGCTTCATCCACGCCGTCGCCGACTTCCCCAAGCCCGGGGTGGTTTTTCGTGACATCACGCCCATGCTCGCCGACGGCGCCGCCTTCTCCGAGTCGATCGAGCGTCTCGACGAGATGACCCGCGACTTGAAGTACACCCGCGTGATCGGAATCGAATCCCGCGGCTTCATCTTCGGGGCGGCCCTGGCCCAGCGGCGCGGTTGCGGCTTCATCCCCATCCGCAAACCGAAGAAGCTGCCCCGGGCCACCGTGCGCGAGACCTACGCTCTCGAGTACGGAGAAGACACTCTCGAAATGCACGAGGACGCCCTGATCAAGGGCGAGCGGGCGTTGATCGTGGACGACGTGCTGGCGACCGGAGGCACCGCGGAGGCCGCTGGACGCCTGGTCAGCCGCTCCGCCGGGGAAGTGGCCGGCTTCGCCTTCCTGATCGAGATCGATTTCCTCAACGGGCGGCCGCGACTCGCGCCCCACAAGGTAGCAAGCCTCATTCATTACTGATATGCGCGGGAGTTCGCCCGGAATCAGGCCAGGCAGGTAAACTCAGCGCCCTCGCACTCCTATCGTGCGCCCGTAGCTCAACTGGATAGAGCAGGAGCATCCTAAGCTCAAGGTTGGGGGTTCAAGTCCCTCCGGGCACACCACATCCTCGAAGACCAAAGGTGACCAGGCATTGGACAAGGAACTGAAGAACGAACTCAAGCGCGATGAAATCGGCGACGCGCTCCAGGAGGCCCGCGGCTTCCTGACCAGGGGCGAGGTGGTGAAGCCGGCCCTCGCGGTGATCGGCCTCTTCCTGGTCCTCGCCGGCCTCTACTACGGCCAGAAGTACCGCGCCGCCTCCGCCGAGTCCGCGTTCGCCCGCGCGACCGAGGTCTTCCACGCCGAGGTGGGCACCACGCTCGTGGTGGTCCCGAAGTCGGGCGAGGTCTTCAAGACCGCGGCCGAGAAGTACGAGAAGGCGCAGTCCCTCTTCGATCAGGTGGCGAAGAGCTACAGCTCGATGCCCGCCGGCCGCCGCGCGCGTTACTACTCGGCGCTGTGCCTCCTCGAACTCGGCAAGCTGAAAGAGGCCGAGGAGGCGCTGAAGCAGATCGCGGCCCAGAAGGAGCCCGATGCGATCGAACCGAGGATGGCCCGCCTGCGCATCGCCGAGATCGTGCTGCGGGACGGACGCGCCAAGGATGCGGTCGCCTTCTACAAGGGCCTCATCGAGGACCCGGCCTCCGGCCTGCCCAAAGACCGGCTTCTCTTCGGCCTCGCGGAGTCACTCGAAGCCGCGGGCGACAAGCTCGAGGCGCGGAGGGCCTATTCCGACCTCGTGAACCGGCATCCCCAGAGTCCCTACGCCCAGGATGCGCGCCAGAAGGTAGAAGCCCTCGCGAGCCTCTAGAAAGCCCATGGCGATGTCGCGGCGCAGACGGTTCTTCTGGATCGGGGTCGGCCTCGTCCTGGTGGCGTCCTTTACCGCCGCCGTCCTCGGCGGCCTCGCCTATTTCGTTCAGCATCAGGGCCTCGCCTCCACCGCGAAGAAGTCCGATTCGAGTGCCCACGTCCTTTCCGTGAACCTGGGCGGAGAGTTTGCGGAGAATCCCGCACCCTCGCTTCAACTCGCCTTCTCCGGCGGCTCCGCGCCCTCCTTCGCGGGAATCATCCGCGCCATCGACCGGGCTGCGAACGAGCCGCGGATCCAAACCGTTTTCGTCCGCGTCGGCGCCACCGACATCGGGTGGGCGCGCGCGCGTGAGCTCCGCGACGCCCTGTTGAGGCTGAAGACGAAGGGCAAGAAGCTGATCGCCTTTCTCGAGGACAGCGGCAACATGGAGTACTACATCGCCTCCTCCGCCGATGAAGTGGTGGCCCTCCCCGAAGCGATCCTCGAAATCCACGGCATGTCCGCCGAAGTGATGTTCCTGAAGGGGACCTTCGACAAACTCGGGGTCGAAGCGCAGTTCGTGGCCATGGGCAAATACAAGAATGCGCCCAACCAGTACACCGAGAAGAAGTTCACGGCCGCGCACCGCGAACAGATGGAGGCTTTGATCGGAGGCCTCTATGAGGAGTACGTGAGTGCGGTCGCGAAGTCGCGAAAGAAGACCGAGACGGAAATGGAAGCGCTCATTTCGGCCGGGCCTTATGACGGCGCCTCGGCCCTCGACGCCGGCCTCGTGGATCGTCTCGACTATCCCGAGGAAGCCCTCGACTCCGCCGGCGACACCCATCGCCATCTCGGTGACTTCCGCGACGTCCCCGGCGCCTTCGACACCCGTCCGCGGGTCGCCTTGATCTTCGTCGACGGCGAAATCCTCCCGGGCGAAAGTCAGGAGGGCGGTCTTGGGTCGGGGGCGGTGGCAGGATCCGACACCATCGCCGAGGCTTTGCGCAACGCCGCCTCCGATGACTCCATCAAGGCTGTGGTCCTGCGCGTGAATTCTCCGGGCGGCTCCGGATCGGCCTCCGACGTGATCGCCCGGGAGGTCGAGAACGCGGTGGTCGATAAGCCGGTGATCGTGAGCATGGGCGACTATGCCGCCTCGGGCGGCTACTACGTTTCCGCTCCCGCCACCGCCATCGTCGCCGACCCCACGACCATCACCGGATCCATCGGCGTCTTCTTCGGCAAGTTCGTGTTGAAGGGCCTCTTCGAAAAGCTCGGGATCACCAACGACTACGTCGACTTCGGGGAAGGAGGATCCTTTGCGAGCGCTTCCAGGCCCTGGACCCTCGCGGATCAGGCCAAGGTGGAAGGGCTGGCCTCGCGTTTCTACGACCGATTCCTGAGCCTCGTCGCGGAGAACCGGCACATGGACGTCGAGGCCGTGCACGAAATCGCCCAGGGACGCGTGTGGACGGGCGTGCAGGCGAAGAAGGTCGGCCTGGTTGACGAGATCGGCGGTTTCGACCGGGCTTTGTCCCTGGCCAAGGAGAAGGCCAAGATCGCCGCAGGCCAGGACGTGGCCGTGGTGGTCTTCCCTCCCCAGAAGAGCGCCTTCGACCGCTTCTTCGAGGAGGCCGACGGCTGGGACGACATGACCGTCCGCGCGCGCATGACCCCCGAGGCGATGGCCGAGCGGCTTCGCCGCCGCGTGCTCAAGCAATCGATGACGGTGTGGGCCCGCCTGCCCTACGGCTTCGAGGTGCGCTGAGCCCTACTTCGAAGCGAGAGAGTTCCAGGCGAGGGAGTGAACCTCCCAAGAGTCGCCGTGACGCTTCAGGGTCATCACGTACCGGTTCCTGACCGGTCCCTTCACGTTCGGACGCGGCCCCGGCCCACGGGTGGCGCCCCGGCTCACCGCCCAATCGTCCATGACCCAAAGCTCCTCGGACTCGAGAGGCAGGCGGGCGGAGTTTCCTGAAAACAGCGCCTGGTAGCGCCGTGCGATGTCCTCGCGGCCCTTCACCGGCTCGCCGGAGGAGGGCAGGAACCAGGCGTCCTCTTCGTAGCAAAGCGCCAGGGCCGCCGCGTCGCCTGCCTTCTCGGCGGTGGCCATCCTGCCGAGAAGCCCGCGGATCTCACTCCGAGCCTTGGCCTGATCCGCGGCGTTATCGCGGGCCGCCGCCAGGGTGGAACTGCCCAGGAAAAGCAGAACGGCTAGAGCGTGACGCATATTCGGGGACCCTCCGTCCATAACCTGGCGCACACTCTAGTGCCGTCAGTCACCGAGCCGAGTGAGCATACTCACGGTTCCGCGGAATTGCCCGCGCGCCCGCTCTAGCGACGGTTTTCGATGGCGATGACCTTGGCCAGGCGTCTTGCGTGGCGCTCTTCGGCGGTGTAGCGCGCGCCGATGAAGGCCTTGACGAGCTCTCCGGCCAGAGACGGCCCCACGATGCGGCCCCCGAGCACGAGAACGTTCATGTCGTCGTGCTCGACCCCCTGGTGCGCGGAGTAGGCGTCGTGGCAGATGGCGGCGCGGACTCCCCGGATCTTGTTCGCGGCCACCGATGCGCCGACGCCGCTGCCGCAGATGAGAACGCCGCGCTCGGCCCGGCCGTCCACCACGGAGAGCCCCACCGCCTCGGCCGAATCGGGATAGTCCACAGGTGCGGTGGAGTGGGTGCCCACATCCACGACCTCGTGCCCTTCCCGCCGGAGCATGTCGGCCACCTCCTGCTTGAGCGGGTAACCCGCGTGGTCCGACCCCACCACGATCTTCATGAGCGCTTCGCTCCCGCCACCTGCTCCCGGGCCGCGGCAACCACATCCTCCACCCGGAAGCCGAACTTCTTCTGGAGTTCCTGTAGCGGGGCCGAGGCCCCGAAGGTCCTCATACCGATGGTCGTTCCGTGGGTGCCCACATATTGACGCCAGCCCAGGGTCGAGCCGAGTTCGACGGACACCCGGGCGGTGACCGAGGGGGGAAGAACTTCGTCGCGGTATTCCTGGGTCTGCTGCTCGAAGATCTCCCACGAGGGCATGCTGACCACGCGGCTCGAGATGCCCTCGGCCGCGAGCTTCTCGTGCGCGCTCACGCACAGGGCGACCTCGCTGCCCGTGCCGATCAGCAGCACCTCGGGCTTGCCTCCCTTGGCGTCCGCGAGGACGTAGGCGCCCTTCGCCACTCCACTCGCCGATGCGTACTTCGAGCGGTCGAGGGTGGGCAGGGCCTGACGGGTCAGGATGAGGGCTACCGGTTCGTGCCGCTGGGGCATCAGGAAGCGCCACGCTTCCGCCACCTCGTTGGCGTCGGCGGGCCTGATGGTGATGAGCCCCGGGATGGCTCGCAGGGAGAGGACCTGCTCGACCGGCTGATGGGTGGGCCCATCCTCTCCGACCCCGATGGAGTCGTGGGTGAACACGTAGATGACCGGGATCTCCATGATGGCGGCGAGGCGGATGGGCGCGCGGCCGTAATCGCTGAAGATGAGGAAGCCAGATCCGTAAGGCCGCACCTTGGAGAGCGACATGCCGTTCATGACCGCGCCCATCGCGTGCTCGCGGATTCCGAAATGGAAGTTGCGGCCGCTGTACTCGTGGGCGGAGAAGTCGCC
>CAZYEA010000212.1:0-854 GCA_964646485.1 uncultured Acidobacteriota bacterium | reverse complement strand
GGAGCGAGATCCGCGGACCCGCCGATCAGCCAGGGAACATCCTGGGCCAGAGCGTTCAGGACCTTCTGCGAAGCATCGCGTCCGGCCAGTCCCTTGGCGTCCGCCTGGAAGGAGGGGATGTTCTTGTCCCACCCTTCGGGTAGCTGCCGACGCTGCATCCGCTCGATTTCGTCGGCCAGAGCGGGATGCGCGGCGCGGTAGTTCGCGAAGGTGTTCATCCAGGCATTGCGCAGGGAGGCGCCGCGGGCGCCCATGTGCTTCGCGAAATGGTCGGTGACGCCGTCCGGGACCAGGAACTTCGCGTCCTCGGGCCATCCGTAGAAGCGCTTGGTGAGCTTGATCTCCTCGGCCCCCAAAGGCTCGCCGTGGGCGGCGTGAGAGTCCTGCTTGTTCGGCGCCCCGAAGCCGATGTGGCTGTCCACGATGATGAGGGTGGGACGGCCCTTGGTCTTCTCCGCGGTCTGGTAGGCCCGATCGAGCATTTGCAGATCGTTCGCGTCGCCCACCCGGCTCACGTTCCAGCCGTAAGCGATGAAGCGGGTGGCCACGTCTTCACTGAAGGCGAGATGGGTATGGCCCTCGATGGTGATCTTGTTGTTGTCGTAGATCCAGCAGAGGTTGTCGAGCTGGAGGTGGCCGGCGAGGGAGGCCGCTTCGTGCGAGATGCCTTCCATCATGCAACCGTCGCCGGCCAGCGCGTAGACGCGATGAGTGAACAGCTCGAAACCGGGCCGGTTGTAGCGGGCGGCCATCCACTTCGACGCGATGGCCATGCCCACGCTGGTCGCGACTCCCTGGCCGAGAGGGCCCGTGGTGGTTTCGATGCCGGAGGTCCAGCGGTATTCAGGATGGCC
>CAZYEA010000211.1:0-8660 GCA_964646485.1 uncultured Acidobacteriota bacterium | reverse complement strand
AGGGCGATCGCCTGGTGGGTCAGATCGCCAAGCGTCAGGCCATCACCAACCCGACCAACACCCTCTACGCGGTCAAGCGCCTGATCGGCCGCAAGTTCAATTCCCCGGAAGTGGAGCACGCGCGGAAATTCGCCCCCTTCGAAGTGGCCGAGTCTCCCAACGGCGACGCCCATATCCGCGCGGCCGACCGGCTCTACGCCCCGCCTGAGATCTCCGCCCTCGTCCTCCAGAAGCTCAAGCAGGGCGCCGAGGAATACCTGGGCGAGAGCGTCGACGAAGCCATCATCACCGTCCCCGCCTACTTCAACGACCCCCAGCGGCAGGCCACCAAGGACGCAGGCATGATCGCGGGCCTCAAGGTCAATCGCATCCTCAACGAGCCGACCGCGGCCGCCCTCGCCTACGGCCTCGGCGGCAAGGGTCAGAAGAACCAGTACGTCGCGGTCTACGACCTCGGCGGCGGCACCTTCGACATCTCGATCCTCGAGGTGAGCGACGGGGTCATGCAGGTCCGCGCCACCGGCGGCGACACCTTCCTCGGCGGCGAGGACTTCGACCAGAGGATCATCGACTTCCTGGTCGAGGACTTCATGAAGTCGAACTCGATCGACCTGAGCCAGGACCGCATGGCCCGCCAGAGGCTGAAGGAAGCGGCCGAGAAGGCCAAGTGCGACCTCTCCACCGCCGATTCGACGGAGATCGTCCTGCCCTTCATCTCGGCGGATGCCTCGGGTCCGAAGCACCTCTCCACCACCCTCACCCGAAAGCAGTACGAGGGCATGACCCAGGATCTGCTCGCGCGCACGGAAGACCCGTGCCGCCGCTGCCTCAGCGACGCCGGCCTGAAGGCGGACCAGATCGACGACGTCATCCTGGTGGGCGGCCAGACCCGCGCCCCCCAGGTGGTCGACGTGGTCCAGCGGGTGTTCGGCCGAAAAGCGAACCGCTCGATCAATCCAGACGAATGCGTGGCCATGGGCGCCGCCATCCAGACGGGCATCATGGAGGGCGAGGTCAAGAGCCTGGTGCTCCTCGACGTCACCCCCTACACCCTCGGCATCGAGACCATGAACGGCACCTTCACGCCGATCATCGACCGCAACTCGGCGATCCCGACGAGAAGGGCGCGCATCTTCACCACCGTGGCCGACAACCAGACGAGCGTCGAACTTCACGTCCTGCAGGGCGAGAGCGACATGTCGGCGTACAACCGGTCGCTCGCCCGCTTCGACCTCACCAACATCCCTCCGGCTCCGCGCGGACTTCCCCAGATCGAGGTCGGCTTCGAGATCGATTCGGACGGGATCGTTTCGGTGTCGGCCCTCGACCAGGCCACGGGACGATCGCAGTCGCTGGTCATCCACCCCGCCTCCGGCATCAACGAGCGTGAACTCGAGCGCCTGGTCGGCGAGACCAAGCTCCGGCAGGTGAACGAGAAGGAAACCAAGGAGAAAGAGAAGCTGCTCCAGCAGGTGAGCGGTCTCGTGGCGAACTCCCAGCGCACCCTCACCCTGCTCGAGCGGAAGCTCTCCGCGGAAGAGAAGACGAAGATACAGACCGCCATCATGGACACCCAGCGCCTGAAGATCGACGATTCGATTTCGACCCTCCAGCGTTCGCTGCGCGAGATGGAGGAGATCGCCCAGATCCTGTCCTCCGCGATGCTCCGGGCCTGACGCCAAGGTGGCGCGCGACTACTACGAGATCCTCGAGGTCTCGAGAAACAGCACCGACCAGGAGATCAAGTCCGCCTATCGCAAGATCGCGATGAAGTACCACCCCGACCGCAACCCCGGGGACAAGTCGGCGGAGGACAAGTTCAAGGAAGCGGCCGAGGCCTACAGCGTCCTTTCCGATCCTGACAAGCGGAAACGCTACGACGCCTATGGCCACGCCGGTGTGGGGTCAAGCGCTTCGAGCGGGTTCTCGGGGTTCGATCCATCGACCTTCGCCGATTTCTCGGACATCCTGGGCGACTTCTTCGGTCTTGGCGACCCGGGTAGGCGGCGGGGCGGCGCGGCGCGGCGCGGCGCCGACCTGCGGTACACGATCGAAATCGATTTCGAAGAGGGCCTCTTCGGCGCGACCAAGACCATCCGGGTGCCGCGTCATGAGAAGTGCGAGACGTGCAGCGGAACCGGCGCAGCTGCGGGCAGCAAGCCGACCACCTGCGGCACCTGCAACGGCACCGGTCAGATTGCCTTCCAGCAGGGTTTCTTCACGGTGGCGCGGACCTGCGGCCGTTGCCGCGGCTCGGGCAAGATCATCGCCTCGCCCTGCCGCGACTGCCGCGGCGAGGGGCTCGTCCCCAAGGAACGGGAGATCCAGATCAAGATCCCCGCGGGCGTCGACACGGGTTCGCAACTCCGGGTCTCCGGGGAGGGCGAGCCGGGGATGAGTTCGGCGCCTCCGGGGGACCTCTACGTCGTCCTCCGCGTCCGCGATCACAAGGACGGTTTCTTCAAGCGTGACGGCACGGCGCTCGTCTGCGAAATCCCGATCAGCTTCGTCCAGGCGATCCTCGGCGACCAGGTCGATATCCCCATGCCGGACGGTTCTCGGGCGAAGGTCACCGTGCCCGAGGGGGCACAGCCGGGCTCGGTGCTGCGCCTGCGCGGACAGGGCGCGCCTGAGCTGGGCGGACGCGGGCGCGGCGATCTGTACGTCCAGATCAAGGTCGTGATTCCCAAGCGGGTCGGCGGCGAGGAGAAGAAACTCCTGGAGAAGCTCGGCAAGACCATGAACGTCGACCTCTCGAACAAAGGGAAGTCCTTCTTCGAGAAGGTTCGTGATCTATTGGATTGAGTTTTGGGGGCCGCAGAGCGTCGGAGCGATCACCATGCTTAGCCCCCCAAACCCCCGCGCTTCGACCGAAGTGAGTTCGGCCTTCGCTACAAAAGCGCTCTCGCGCCTTGGCTGATCCAATTCCCGAAGCCAGCGTCACCGCGTGGGCGCTCATGGTGCCCGAGTCCCTGGAGGACGAAGCCTCCGGGCTCGTGTGGACCCCCGGATGCACGGGGGTGACCATCGAGGCGGCGGGAGCCGAGAGCCTCCGCCTGGTCTGCTTCTACGACGACCCCGAGGCGCACGGGGAAGAGATTCAAGCGGTGGCATCCCAACTCGGCACGCGTGCGGAGAGGATCCACGTGAAGAATCCGGACTGGGTGCAGAAGTTCAAGGAGACTTTCATCACCTTCGATGTGCCTCCGTTCCGGATCGTTCCGGAATGGGTTGCCGAACCGCCGGTGGAGGATCTCGCGCCCCCTCCCTTCATCATCCGGGTCGATCCGGGTCGGGCGTTTGGAACGGGCGCCCATGAATCGACCCGGCTGTGCCTGCGGACTCTCGGAGCTCTAGCTCCCTCACTCAGGAGGGGCGTGCGCACGCTCGATCTCGGCTGCGGCACCGGCATTCTCGGCATCGCCGCGATTCGGGCGGCGGACGCGCAGGTCACGGCCTGCGACTACGACCCGCTCGCCACCGCGGTCGCGAGGAAGCACGCGCGACTGAACCATGTGGCCCTGAACATCCTGCAGATGGATGGCTGTCGCAGCCTGCGTCCCGGGCAATTCGACCTCGTGCTCGCCAACCTGATGGCGCCATTCCTGATCGCAAGGGTCGACGAGATCACCGCCATGGGCGCTTCGGGGTGTCGGTACATCCTGGCCGGATTGTTGCGGGAGGAAGAAGAAGCGGTGAGGGCGGCCTGGCCACGGGGCTGGAAGGTCACACCTGCGTATGAGGGCGAGTGGGCGAGCCTCCTTTACGAGCAGCCGTGACCCTCCATCGCTTCCACGTCCCCTCCGCCGAGCCCGGCATGGCCGAACTTGGGGAGGCGGCTCGAAACCACGCGACCCGCGTGTTGAGGCTGGGGGTGGGCGACCCCCTCCGGGTCTTCGATGCCGGAGCGGAGTTCGAGGCCAGAATCGCCCGCCTCGAGAAGGGCCGGGTCTTGATCGAGGTGGGCGACGCGATCGAGGCCAGGCCCGAGCGCGCGGTTCCAATCCATCTCGTGATGAGCGCGCTCAAGGGCGACCTCACCGAGCTCGTGATCCAGAAGGCGACCGAGCTCGGAGTGGCGCGCCTGTCGCCCGCGGTCTTCGAAAGAACGGACACGGTGGCGCGCCGCGAACCGAACGACGCCCGGCTCGAGCGCTGGCATCGGGTGGCGGTGAGTGCCTCGGAGCAGAGCGGTCGGGCGGTGGTGCCCCAGGTCGACACCATCGCGCCTTTGAACTCGGTGGTCCTGGACCTCGGCGCGCCGAGGGCCGAGGTCCTGCGAATCACCGCCGCGGAGCCGTCGATCGGCGCCTCGGGGTCATCTCAAACGGCCGCGAGTTCCATTCGATCGATCGTGGTCGCGGTCGGCCCCGCCGGAGGCCTTGGACCTCTGGATCTCGAGATCCTCGAGACCGCGCGCTTCGTCCGTGAGAGCTTCGCCCTCCACACCCTGCGTTCAGAGACCGCCTGCCTCGCCGCGGTCGCCATCCTGGCCGACCGGTTCAAGAACGCGGCCGGCTAGAGCGCCTCTCCGCAGAACGGACATTTCGTGGAGCGCTGGGGCTGCGGCCGCCCGCAGTTCCAGCACAGCCCGCGCTTCGGCGCTTCTCGGGCGCGAAGGCGCTTCCGGATCTCCTCCATCTCGGTCTGCCGGTGGTCGATGTCGGCCGCGGTCTGAAGATCCTCGAGCAACTCGGAGGCGGAGAGATACCGCACGGTGAGGTCGGGCGCCATCGCCTTCATCACGATGTCCGAGAGTTCCTTGGAGATGCGCGAGTTCCTGACCCGCGGCGCGGTGCATCGCCCCTGGGACACCATCCGCTCGATCTCGGCCGGATTCGGACTGAAGTACGGGAGCATGCCCGTGAGCATCTGGTAGAGCATCACCCCCACCGAATAGACATCGGCGGGCAGTTGCGCCTTGCCCGCGAACTGCTCGGGGGCCATGTAGGGCGGGGAACCGATCACGGTGTTCGCGTGGGCGCGGTCGAGGATGCGCGAGGTGCCGAAGTCGGCCACCTTCAAAAGGCCCTCCTCCGACACGAGGACGTTCGCCGGCCGCAGGTCGCGGTGCAGGATCTGGGCCTTGTGGGCGTGCTCGACGCCTTTCAGGATCTGGACCGCCATCTCCACGGCTTTGAACTGGTCAAGGGTCTTCTCGCGGTCGAGCAGGGCTTCGAGGCTCTCGCCCTTCACGTACTCCATCACGATGAAGAACGTGCCTTCGATCTTCTCGGCGGTCAGGATGGAGACGATGTTCGGGTGGTTGAGGGCGGCCAGCAGCCGCGATTCCTGGAGGAGGTCGTCCTCCTTGCCGGACTGCCGGTGGGGAACCTTGATCGCGATCTTCTTGTCGATCCAGGTGTCGCGGGCGAGAAAGACCGTGCCGAATCCGCCCGAACCGAGGTTCTGGAGAATCTGATATTTCCCGACATTTTGGCCCAGCAGAAACACGCGCGGGGGGAGTATACGAGCGGCCTTACTCGAGGAACAGGCCCTTGAGGAGCTTCTCCATCTGTTCAGGAGTGAGGTTCTGCTTCCTGAGCGCGTTCATCATGCGGGAGGCGCCAGGGGCCACCGGTCGGTAGCCGCAGCCCTCGAGCATCTCGGGATTGGGCTGATACATGAGGCGGCGCGGATAGTCCCGGCACATCCCCGGACGCGTGTCGTAGCTGTCGCAACGGCGGGTCTTTCGATCGAAGTGCTCGCACCTGAACACGAAGGCCTGCAGGAGTTTGTCCTCACGCGTGAGATGGAAACCATTCACGTGCTTCTGCCAGCCGAGGAACAGCGCGCGCAGCGAGCGGAACTTCCGGAACGGCCAGAACACCGTGATGGCGGGAGCTTCGCAGCATCGCGCGCACTTCTGACACGAGCCGCCCAGTTCGAACAGCGGCTTGTCCTTGCGGAACTTCTTCTCCACGGCAAGATCCAGCTCGAAGGCGGCGAGAGCCAGCCGCTTGAGCACGCGCCTTGGGAGGTTGTCGCGCATGGCAAGGCGGAGGGTAGCACGCGAGGTCTCCCCCGCATCCGCGTCGCGGCCCGCCAGGCCGACGAGGGGCGGGATGCGCCCTCGGGTCGAACCGGGCTCGAAGATCGCCTAGAAGCGGCTCGGGCCCACGCTGACGTCGCCGCTGCCGGTGTCGACGTCGATCTTCACCTTGAGATCGCCGCGCCGATAGCCCTTCACTTTGCGGCGCTCCATGATCGCGGTGGCGTCATCGAAAGCGCTCGTGACCTCGCCGCTGCCCACGTCGGCCAGAAGCTCGAAGCCCGCCGCGCGGGGCAGCTTCACGGACACGTCGCCGCTGCCGGTGTCCGCCTTGATGCGGGCGAGCTTCGAGCCGCCCGCCTCGACCGAGACGTCGCCGCTGCCTGAATCGGCCGAGATCTCCTCGGAGTCGTCGACTTCGAGCCGGATGTCACCGGAGCCCGTGTCCGCCTTCACCAGGCGCGCCCGCGAATCAGTGATGCTGATATCGCCCGAGCCAGTGTCGAGGTCGATGTGCTCGCCGCTGAAGCCCTTCAGGGCGCAGTCGCCGCTGCCGGTGTCGCACTTGAAGGAGCCCTTGCCCGACTGGGCGCTCACGTCCCCCGAGCCGGTGTCGGCCACCACATCGCCCGTGAAGTCCGAGAGCGAAATGTCGCCGGAACCGGAATCGAACTTGAGCGTGCCCTCGACTCCCGACCCGTCGATCCGTCCGACCACGTTCCGGAAGGTGCCCGAAGCACCTCGGGGAATCTCGACCACGAGGTCCGCATAGAGGCCGAGTCCACGGGATCCGCTCACCGACACCCGGGCCCCGTCGTAGGTGGTGTTGCTGTTCCCCGAGAACATCCGCGCGAAGAAGCCATCGCCCGAACCGTCACGCTTCTCGCCCGGGTACCGGAAGGTGGTGGACTCGTTCAGAGGGTAGATCATCCGGAGGGTGGGATGACCGGTCTTCGAATCGCGCACTTCCTCGAGACGCAGGAGGTTCGCGACCCTCTGGTCCTCGCCATGGACGGTGGCCGTGACCACCACCTTCGGGCCTTTGCCCTCTCGGACGCTCATACGCCCGGCCAGATTCTCGACCCGGAAGGGGCGGCCGGCATCCGAGGACAACTCGGCCTTGAGGGTTCGGATCGACTCGGCGGAGGCGGGGTTGGCGGCGATGAGGGTGGAGGCGAGGAACAGGAACGCTGGGCGCATGGGAGATCTCCTGGCAGGGGTTTGTCTACGAGGAGAGACGGCCGGGACCCCCGGGAGGTTCCGGAAAGCCATCTTTTTTTGCGAACCTTCTATTGGCCGGTGTGGAACGTGATCTTGCGGATCGCGGCGGCCCGGAACGTCCGCGCCCCATACCCCCGAACGCGGAAGAACAGAGGTGCTTGTTCGAACTTCAGGGCGATTTCGTTTGTGCCCTGATGCCAGGCTTCCGCCGGGATCACGAAGCGCACGGTTTCCCACTGAGGGGCGATCTCTCGCTGGCCGAGGGATCGGCCGTTCACCTCTACCTCGAACTTCTGGGGCGTCTCAGTTTCCATGGCTCGGATCTCGAACGAGATCCGGAGTTCGCCCTGGCCGCGCAGGGGGAGCCAGAACCTTCCTTCGCGCCCGTCGACGAAGCGACACAGCGACCCGTCCTCGGTTTCGACCTCCGAGATCCGCCGCGCGCGCCTGGGAAGACGCAGCCACCAGTCGTCGCGACCAAGATCGAGATCCGACCGGCCGGTCAGAAGAAGGGTAGATCCGGTGTAGCTCTCGAGGGCCGCGACCGCCAGGGTAGGCGAGACCGTCTCCACCGCGTCATAGATCGGAGACACGATGGAGTCCGCGGTCTCCTTCACGGCAAGGCGCACCGGCGCCGGGGCCCCCGGGAGGGGCCGAAGGGCGTCGATGGCGACGTCGTACTGGTGAACCAGGAGCAGCAGAACCGAGCCCGCGAGCACACCCGCGCGGGCGAGGCGGGGCGCGATCAAAACCAGGCCAAGGGCGATGAGGGGAATCGTCCCGGTGAAGCGCCTCACCTGATACCAGTCGAAGATCGAGGCGTTGAGGCGCCATTGAAGGATCACCACGATCATCGCCGAAACCGCCCAGGCGCGGCTCCTTCGAAGAGCGAAAGGCAGGGCCAGAATGGCGGGGAAGGTCAACGGGTAAGTGGAGAAGAGGCCGCCGCGGTCCGAAAAGAGCATTTCGAGCAGTTTGGGGGCGGCGGGTTCTGCAAAGGCCTCGCCGTGCAGGAGCTTGTGGGGCACGAGGAACGGGGTGCCGAACATCGCCCACCAGACCGCGCTCTGGATCCAGGCGAGGCTGATGAAGCCGACGAGGGTCATCGCACCCTCCTGGATCATCCGATCGAGTCTGCGATGCGAAAGCCAGGCATCGAAGGCGAAGATCGCGGGCACGATCAGGAGCAGGCCGTCCTGGGAACGGACGAGGTAGACGAGGCCGCAGGCGAGCCCGGCCTGGAAGGCCCGGGGGAGGGAGCCAGACTCACGGAGACGCCTCGAGGCCACGAGTACGAGGACGCCCGCGAAGCGACCGTCCTCGAGAATCGGGCTCGAGGCCACGGTGCACCAGCGCCGTGAGCCGTCGCGGCAGAGCACGGCGACTTCGAACCGCTCCGGAACGCCGGCCTCCTGGTGCTTCCGCCGGGAGACCACCAGCTCGCGGA
>CAZYEA010000210.1:0-8676 GCA_964646485.1 uncultured Acidobacteriota bacterium | reverse complement strand
CAGGAGTGTCATGCTGGGGGGCACGAACGTGGCGCTTTTCAACGTGGGCGGGACGTTTCACGCCATCGAGAACAAGTGCGCGCATCGGGCCGGACCGCTGGCCGAAGGCTTTGTCTCAGGGAACGTCGTTTTCTGTCCCTGGCATGACTGGCAGTACGACGTGACCACGGGGGCGTGCCTCAACGCACCCGGGTTCGAGGTTCGATCTTTTTCCGTCTCGGTCGTGGACGGCGACGTCTTAGTGGATGTAACTGGAGTGTGAAGAGCCTATGAAGTTGTTCGATTCCCAAAACGCCTTTCGAGCCACCGTCCTCACCGGACTGGGCGTTTTCGCCTCCGCGCAGGGGGCTTTGCCTCAGGCGACGCCGAGCCCTGCACCCCCGGGGCAGTCGATCCAGTTCCCCTCCGCGGTCGAACTCGTCACCGTGGACGCGGTGGTCACGGACAAGAAGAACGCCCCCATCGAGAACCTGACCCGCGACTCCTTCCAGGTGTTCGAGGACGGCAAGCCTCAGACCATCACGAGCTTCGAGGCGGTGGTGCTCCCCCCCTCGCCCTCCACCGCGCCTCCGAAGATGCGGTCGATCTCGACCAACCAGGGGGCCGAGGTCCGCACCGGCCGCACCTTCATCATCGTCTTCGACGACGTCCACCTGCACCCGTTTCAGGCCAACCGCGCCAAGGTCGCGATCGACCAGTTCCTCAAGACGGGCACGCGCGACGGCGACCGCGTGACCCTGCTCGCGAGCGGCGGCGGGGCCTGGTGGAGCACGCGCATGCCTGAGGGGTACAAGGAGCTGACCTCGCTGCTGAAGCGCCTCGACGGGCGTGACATCCCCGACACCGGCCAGGACCGCGTCACGGAGTGGGAGGCCCTGCGCATCCACATCTACCGCGACAAGCAGGTGGAGGAGCGGGTCACCCGCCGCTTCGAGACCTATGGCGTCAATCCGGGCATGCGCAACCAGCAGCAGGACACCGGTCAGCAGTTCGACGGAGATCCCATGGTCCAGGGCCGCGCCTCCGAGGTGTACTACCAGGCCACGGCCAAGAACAAGATCACCCTTAATGCCATCGAGCGCGCTCTCAATTCCCTGGCCGGAGCCAAGGGCCGCAAGTCGCTCATCCTCGTGGGCCAGGGCTTCATCTTCGACCCCAACCTCGATGAGTTCAAGAACGTGGTCCAGGCCTCGCGCCGCGGCAACTGCGCCATCTACTTCGTCGACACCATGGGCCTCGGCGGCATGCCCTCGGCCATGACCGCGGAGTTCGGTCCCGCCATCGACTCTCAGGACATCGGCGCCGCCTTCGCCGAGAACCTCGAGCGCTCCGAGGGAGCCGAGTCGATCTCCGCGGACAGCGGCGGCTTCTCGGTGAAGAACTCGAACGACCTCGCCCGGGGACTGCAGCGCATCGCCGACGAGACGCGGGCCTACTACCTCATCGGCTACAACCCGACCAACACCGCGCGCGACGGCAAGTTCCGCAAGATCGAGCTCAAGGTCGCGGGGAAGGACATGCGGGTCCGCGCGCGCAAGGGCTACTACGCGGCGCTCGACGGGGACGTGAAGACCGCGAAGAAGGTGGAGGGCGGGCCCGATCCCCAGTTCCAGGAAGCACTCGACTCTCCCTTCGAGATGTCGGATGTTCCTATCCGACTCACCTCCTACGTTTTCGATGAGACCCTGCTCGGCAAGGCCAGCGCCATCCTTCATGCCGATGTCGACCTCTCCGCCTTCGCCTTCAACGAGAAGGACGGACGCTACTCGGACTCCCTGGAATTCCTGCTCGTGGTGGCGCACCGCGAAACCGGCGAGTTCAATCGCTACGACCAGAAGATCGACATGAATCTCCGCCCGGAGACCCGGGACAAGTTCAAGAAGACCTGGTTCCCGATTCAGCGCGATTTCGAGCTGCTCCCCGGCGCGTACCAGGCGAAGATCGTGATCCGCGACAAGAACTCTTCCAAGGTGGGCACGGTGATCCACGACTTCGACGTGCCCGATCTCGCGTCGTGGCGGATGTCGACTCCCGTTCTCACCGACACCCTGCAGCCGGCGGCCAAGGGTCAGGAAAACGCCCCGCCCAAGCTGCTCATGCTCGCTCGCCGCGAGTTCGAGACGGGGGTGCGCCTCTTCTGCCAGTTCGATGTCTACAACCCCACCAAGGACAAGGCCACGGGCATGCCCAGGGTCACCGCGGGCTACACCATTCGCCGTAAGAGCGACGGCTTCGTGTTCCTCAGGATCGCGCCGAGCGTCATCCAGCCCACCTCTCTCGGGCGGTTGTCCCGCATCGTCGGGCCCCTGCTCGAGGGCGCGGAGCCCGGTGCGTATGAGTTCGAGGTGAACCTCAAGGACGAGCTCTCCGGGAAGATCATGGACGCGAAGGAAGACTTCACCGTGGTCCCCAAGGGCGCGGGCGTCTCCATCTCCGGTTCCAGCCCGAACTGAGCGTGGGCAAGGCGGCCATCCGTCGATGATCCTCCGCCTGCTCGGGGTTGCCGCGGCCTGCGCGTATCTCTTCTCTCCCAGCCTCCTCGGGACCTTCGCGCCCCTGGTGAAGGCGGTGCCGGTGGCCGTGCTGGCGAGTCTGGTGTTTCGAGCGCCCTCGCGACCGGGAAAGACCGCGGCGGCGATCGGCCTGCTCGTGGCCGCCCTCGCCGACTTCGCCATCGAGTCGAGCTTCATCCTCGGCCTCGTGACCTTTCTGGTGGCCCACCTCTTCTATATCGCCGCGTTTCTCGAAGTCGAGCGCGCGGGGCGATGGGGAAGGCTGATACCGGTATTGATCTGGGCGGTGGCAGCGCTTCCGGTGCTGGCGAGCCACGCGGGGCCCATGGCGATTCCCGTGCTCGTCTACGGCGTGGTCATCCTCACCATGATGTGGCGCGCCGCCGCCGCGTTTTCTTCCTGGGGCGCCAACCCGGGAACCTTCGGGCTCGTGGGGGCGCTCCTGTTCGGCGCCTCCGACACTCTCCTCGCCTGGTCGCGTTTCGTGACCCCTTTGCCCGCGTCGGGCTATCTCATCATGGGGACGTATTGGGCGGCCCAACTCCTGATCGCCGTGAGTTTCCTCCGGCGAGGCTGAGCGAAGAGTCCTCTCGCGGACCCTCGGGCGGCGTCAGTGAACGACGCGCGCCTGGACCTTGTCTTTTGTAGCGAGGGAGAACTTCTTGTCCGTTTCGCCGCCTTTGGTGATCCGGTCCGCGACATAGGCGCCGAGGGCGGGGCCGTGCTTGAAGCCGTGGCCGGAGCCGCCGCCCACGAGCCACACGTTCTCGCGGTTGGGATGGCGGTCGATCAGGAAGTCGCCGTTCGATGAGTTCTCGTACTGACAGACCTCGCTGCCCACGATGGGGGCGTCTTTGAGGGCGGGGAAGCGTTCGGCCACGAAGGCCTTGACCAGGGCCGTGCTCTCCGGGGTCACGATCCGCTGTCCCGAGTCGGGATCGAACCTGGGGCCGTGCTGGTCGAGCGCCACCTTGAATCCGCGGGTCTCGAGGTCGGGAATGCCGTAGATCTCCGCGCCGAAGTCGATCCAGGTCGGCATCTTCGGGGGCGCGAAACGATCGTCGCCCGGAGGCGCCCCGAAGTAGAAGACCTCCTGCCGCGTCGGAAAGATGCGATCGCCGAGGATCTCCTTGAAAACCTTGCCGAGCCAGGGACCGCAGGCGAAGACGAAGTGCGCGGCGCGCACGCTGCGCGCGCCGACCTGGATCGAGGTGGCCGCTCCGCTTTCCGCGGGGAGTTCCGCACGGCCGAGGATGAACTCTCCGCCCGCCTTCTCGAACTCCCGGGCCACCGCTTGGACCGAACGACGTGCGAAGAGGGCGCCCGAGCGCGGCTCGGAGAGGGCCCAGGTGATGGGGCCTAGCTCGATCTGCGGATAGCGTTTCTGCAACTCGGGACGCTCGAGGACTTCATGGGGGATACCGAGCTTCTTGAGGGTGGCTACGGAATCCAGGGTCAGCGGGTCGCGTTCGCGCGCGAGGAAGAGCATGCCGGTTTCGGTGAAGAGGCGCTCGCCCGTGGTCCGCTCCAGGGTCTTCCACTGGCGGAGTGAATCCCACGACCACTTGGAGTAGATCTCCTGCGGGCCGTAGCCCATCCGGATCACGCGGGTCTCGCCTCCCGAGCTCGAGCGCGTGCTCGCCGGGCCGTACTCGTCGATGAGGGCCACCTTGAGGCCGCGGGTCTGCAGCTTTTGGGCGGTCCACGTTCCAAAGACCCCCGCTCCGATCACGGCCACGTCGAAGGCTCCGCGTTTCGCGGCGCCGCCCTGCGCGCGACTCATCTTCGCCGCGCCGGCCGCGACCGCCGCACCCACGAACGTCCGACGGCTGACCTTTGGATTCACGGGCTTTCTCCCTTTCTTCACGGATGCGCGCTTCGGCACGCCTGAAGCCTAATGCAGGGGCGAGGGCGCCGACGCTATGCTCGCGTCCACCTTGGAGGCCTGATGACGCCAGTCGATCCGACCGTGCGCGCGAGCGTGAGCGAAGCCGAGTGGGAGCAGCGCGTGAATCTCGCCGCCTGCTATCGCCTGGTCGCCCACTACCGATGGGACGACCTCATCTTCACCCATATATCCGCGCGCGTGCCCGGACCCGAGCACCACTTCCTCATCAATCCCTACGGCATGCTCTTCGAAGAGATCACCGCCTCCAGCCTGGTGAAGGTGAACCTCAAGGGAGAGAAGGTGATGCCCGGTCCCTTCGAGATCAACCCCGCGGGCTTCACCATCCACAGCGCGGTTCATGAGGCGCGGGAGGACGCGAGGTGCGTGCTCCATCTTCACAGCCTCAACGGGGTGGCGGTGGGCGCGCAGAAGGGCGGCGTGCTGCCCGTCTCCCAGCAGTCGATCTTCGTGCTCTCCTCGCTCGGCTATCACGACTACGAAGGGGTGGCTCTCCACGAGGCCGAGAAGCCGAGGCTCGTGGCCGACCTTGGCGACAAGAATTTCCTGATGCTGCGGAACCACGGCCTGCTCACCGTGGCCGACAACATCCCCGACGCCTTCGTGTTCATGTACATCTTCGAAGCGGCCTGTACGATCCAGGTGAGGGCGCAGGCGGGAGGCGGCGAACTCATTCCCATCGACCCACGGATCATCGCGGGCGCCCAGGCTCAGGCAAAGCAGGTCACCCGCGGAGCGGGCGGGGGACTGGCGTGGGGCGGATTACTGCGGATGCTGGACCGGAAAGACCCGTCGTATCGCGACTGAGATCTCGCTCGTCGGCGCCCCTCAGAATCTGAAACTGATCCCGAGGGAGAAGCGCTTGTCGACGTTGACGTGCGGTGTGCCCGAGAGGCTGACCTTGCGAAACTCGGCTCGGAGCCGGGCCGCGCCCATGGGGATGCGCACCCCGCCGAAGACCGCGTTGAGCGCGCCCCAGTCGCTGCTCGTTCCGTTCTTCTGCCGATACGCCCCGACGCCGAGGCCGATGAAGGGCGAGATCTTCAACGAAGGCGGGTTCAGCTCCACCTGTCCGGTGTAGGTCTCGATCGAGACCTGCGCCGCTTCCCCTTTCATGCGCGCGAACTCACCGCCCGCCTGAAGGAAGGGAAGCGAGATCACCGCGGCGTGGAAGCCGAAGCCCGTCTTCCAGGCCTCGGTCGGCGTCGGCACGGTGAGAAACGCGCCGATCTCTCCCGCTCCCGCCCCTCTTGCGAGGAGAAGGAAACTGAGACAGGCGCAAACAATGATGGGTCGAGTGCGGGTGGGCCGTGTCATGACAACCTCCTCAGGTCGACTGCTTCTTGACCGAACGTTCCTTGTAAACCGTCCAGGCGATGGGCAACAACGACAGGGCGACGATCACGATCGCGATCTTGTCTATGTTCTTCGCCAGGTCGAAACCCGGCGCGACCGTCTTCAGAAGGGGCGGGAGGAAGTACCCGGCGAGCACCATGCTCCAGACCCAGGTAAAGGCTCCCATAATGTTGTAGGTAATGAATGTGACGAAACGCATCCTCACCATCCCCGCCACGATGGGCGCGAAGGTGCGCACGATGGGGACCCACCGCCCGGCCACGATGAAGAAGGTGCCCCACCGACCGTAGAACTCCTCGGTCTTGGTGAGATAGGCCCGCTTGTAGATGGGAATTCCCATCACGCTCTTCTCCGGCCAGGTGTAGAGGGCCTTGCCGAACCAGGAACCGATCCAGTAGCCGACCTGATCGCCGAGAACGCCGCACACGGGCACGATGGTGAGCAGGGCCCACAGGGGCAGCAGAGGCTGCCCGTCGGCCCCGGGGGTGGCCGCGAAGATTCCGCACAGCACCAGCAGCGAGTCGCCGGGGAGCAGAGCGAAGAAGCCCGTCTCCGCGAAGATGATGAGGCAGATGACCGGAAGGCCTCCGGTCTGAATGAGCCACTGAATGCCCTCGGGCTTGAGAAACCACAACAACTGATGAACGAGCTCCAAACCGCCTCCGATCAAAAATGCGAACGGGGGAGTCTAGTGGTGAGGCGGCGGGAGCCGTAACTACCTGAAAAACGGATAGCCTCGGACTCACGACCGGAATATCGACGAGGAGGAAAGCATGAAGCGCCTGTCCCCTGGGGCCATCGCCCTGACTCTGGCTCTGGTCCCAGCCAGCGCCTTCGCCCAGCCCGCGGCCCCGGTGTCCCAGGGCTTCTACCGATTCCCGACTCTGCGCGGCAACACCCTCGTCTTCGCGGCCGAGGGCGACTTGTGGGTGGTCTCGCCCGACGGCGGGGTAGCCAGGCGGCTCACCACGCATCCGGCGGAGGAGTCGAGCCCGGCCCTCTCGCCGGATGGCAAGACGCTCGCCTTCACCGCGCGCTACGAGGGCCCGGTCGAGGTGTACACCATGCCGGTCGAGGGCGGCGTGCCCACTCGGCGCACCTTCGAGGCCGAGCCCTCGGCGGCCACGACCTGGACGCCCGCGGGCGACCTCGTCTACACGACCCAGCACTTCGCGACCCTGCCCGATCCTCAGCTTGTCTCCATCAACCTCAAGACCGGAGACCGAACGAGAGTCCCCTTGAGCCAGGCCACCGAGGGCTCGTACGACGCGACCGGCCGGACCTTGTACTTCGTCCGCCCCGCGTTTCATAACAACGTGACCAAGCGCTACAAGGGCGGTCAGGCGAGGAAGATCTGGAAGTTCACCGAAGGGGCCCCGGAGGCCCAGGTCCTCACCCGAAGCTACGACGGAGAGAGCCACTCGCCCCTGTGGTGGAACGGCCGGGTCTACTTCGTCAGCGATCGTGACGGCACCATGAACATCTGGTCGATGGACGAGAGCGGCTCCGATCTTCAAAAGCACACCAATCACTCGGGCTGGGACGTGAAGCGTCCGGCTCTCGACGCGGGGCGCCTCGTCTATCAGGTGGGCGCCGACCTCTGGCTGTACGACATCGCGCGCAACGCCGAGCGGCTGATTCCCATCACCCTGCCTTCCGACTTCGATCAGCTCCGCGAGAAGTGGGCGAAGAAGCCCATGGACTTCCTGACCTCGGCGCACCTGCATCCGAAGGGCGAATCGGTGGTGCTGACCGCGCGCGGCCGCGTGTTCGTGGCCCCCGCGGGCTCCGGACGCCTCGTTGCCGCCTCGCGCAAAGCCGGGGTCCGCTACCGCGACGTTCGCTTCATGCCCGACGGGAAGAACTTGCTCGGACTCTCCGACGTGAGCGGCGAACTCGAATTCGCCACCCTGCCCGCGAACGGCGTGGGGGAAGAGAAGGCGCTCACCGCCGACGGGAAGGTCCTGCGCTTCGACGGCCATCCCTCGCCGGACGGGAAGTGGATCGTCTACACCGACAACAACAACGGCGTGTGGCTCTTCAACACCACCACCCGGGAACAGACCATGATCGCGCCGAACCGCGAAGGCGGCGCCGACTTTGCGTGGACCTCGGACAGTCGCTGGATCGCCTGGTCTCAATCCGCGGCCAACAGCTTCGCGCAGATCCTCCTGTACAACGTGGCCAACAAGCAGACGACGCCTTTGACCAGCGACCGCGTGAATTCCGGCAGCGCCTCCTTCAGTCCGGACGGCAAGTGGCTCTACTTCCTGTCCGACCGCAACCTGCTTTCCGTGGTGCAGGCGCCGTGGGGTCCGCGGGCGCCCGAGCCTTTCTTCGACAAGCCCATGAAGCTCTATCAGCTCGCCCTCAAGAAGGGACTGCGCTCGCCCTTCAAGCCCGCGGACGAGCTCCATCCGGAGACTCTCGAGAAGACCGAAACGAAACCCGACGTCCCGGTCGCGGCGGCGAAGCCCCCGGCCGCCCCAGCGACACCCGCGAGCCCTTCGCCCTCGCCCTCCCCGGCCGCCATTCCGGCGGTGGACATTGATCTCGAGGGCATACAGCAGCGGATCTATGAGGTCACTCCCGCGCTCACCGGAGATTTCTCCGACCTGAGTGCGACCGGCAAGACGCTGTTCTGGATCGCCACCGATCCCGGCGTCGACGGCAAGCGGCACCTTATGGCCCTGGAGATCGGCTACAAGGATCCGAAGCCCGTGAAAGTCATGGAGGAGATCTCCAGTTACGAGGTGTCAGCGGACGGGAAGAAGATGATGGTTCGAAAGCGCGAGGACATCTACGTCCTCGACGCCACGGCCAAAGCGCCCGCACCCGCGGATCTCGGCAAGAGCCGGGTCGACCTCTCGGGCTGGACCTTCCCCATCGACGTGCGTGAGG
>CAZYEA010000209.1:2739-8705 GCA_964646485.1 uncultured Acidobacteriota bacterium | reverse complement strand
CTCCACCAACGGTGCGGTCGCGAGCATCACCAAGACGGCCAAGGAGGCCTCCGACATCGGCCCGGTGGTCAAGATGTTCGGCGAGTACAAGCGCCTTCTCGCCGAGGTCGCAAGCGTCGAGGAGATGGCGAAAGCCGAGAGTGATGCCGAGCTTCGGGCTCTCGCCCTCGAGGAACTCCGGGACCTGCAGAAGAAGCGGGACGACGTCGATGCCGCCATCGGCCCGCTGCTGATTCCGAAGGACCCGAACGACGAGAAGAACGTCATCCTCGAAATCCGCGCCGGGACGGGCGGCGACGAGGCCGCGCTTTTCGCCCAGGAGGTCTTCCGGATGTACCAGCGCTACGCCGAGCGCCAGAAGTGGAAGGTCGACATCGTCTCGATTTCCCGCGCGGCCGCGGGCGGCATCAAGGAAGTGATCGCCATGATCGAGGGCGACAAGGTGTACTCGAAGCTGCGCTTCGAGAGCGGCGTGCACCGCGTGCAGAGGGTGCCCGCGACCGAGGCCCAGGGGCGCATTCACACCTCCACGATCACGGTCGCGGTGCTTCCCGAGGCCGAGGATGTCGACATCAAGATCGAGGCGAAGGACATCCGGATCGACACCTTCTGCTCGTCCGGCCCGGGCGGACAGAGCGTCAACACCACGTATTCCGCGGTGCGCATCACCCACCTCCCCACCAACACGGTGGTCTCGTGCCAGGATGAGAAGAGCCAGATCAAGAATCGCGAGAAGGCGATGAAGGTCCTGCGTTCCCGTCTTTACGAAGTGGCCCAGGCCGAGCAGAACAAGGAAATCGCCGAGAACCGCAAGTCCCAGGTCGGCACCGGCGACCGCTCGGAGAAGATCCGCACCTACAACTTCCCTCAGTCCCGGCTCACCGACCACCGGATCGGACTCACCCTTCACACCCTTCAGACCGCCATGGAAGGCGACATCGACGCCCTGATCTCTCAGCTCGTCGCCACTCACCAGGCGGAGCGCGTCCAAGCGACGCATTGACCGCGTCGGGGCTGATCGGCGCCGCGGCCAGAAGACTCGCCGCCTTTCCCAATCCACGGCTCGACGCCGAGCTCCTCTTTCGCGGCGTGGCCGGATGGAGCCGAGCCGACCTGCTGGCGCGGTCCGACGAGCCTCTGGCCGAGGCGGTGGCCGAGGCCTTCGAGGCGGCGGTGGCGCGGCGCGAGAGGCATGAACCCATCCAGTACATCCTGGGCAGGGCCTCGTTCTGGCGCGACGAGTTCGCGGTCACCCCCGACGTTCTGATCCCGCGCCCGGACACGGAGATCCTGGTTGAAGCGGTGGCCTCCCGCCTGGGCGCAACCACGACCCCCCTTGTGCTCGATATCGGCACCGGGTCCGGGTGCATCGCCCTCTCGCTGCTCCGTGAACTCCCGGGGGCCCGGGCGGTCGCGCTCGATGTTTCGGGTCCTGCTCTTGAAGTCGCGAGGCGGAACGCGCGCGCCCTGGGGCTCGAGGCCCGGGTCGACCTGCGTCTCTCACGCTGGCTCAGCGCCTTGGGCCCGGAAGAAGTCTTCGACGCCGTCGTCAGCAACCCGCCCTACGTGCCCAGGCAGGACGAGGCCGGTCTCGCCCTCGAGGTCAAAGCCTTCGAGCCGCCGCTCGCCCTTTTCGCGGAGGCGGCCGACGACCTCTCCTCCTATCGCGCCATCCTCTCCGGCATTGGATCCAGTCTGCGGCCCCCCGGCCTCCTCGCCTTCGAAGTCGGCCTCGGCCAGGCTGACCGGGTGGCTGAACTGATCGGCGAAGCAGGGTACAAGTCAGTAGAGACACTGCACGACCTCGCGTCCATTCCCCGCGTCGTCCTCGGCCGTCGATGAGCGACTTCACCGCACTGAGGCGTGGCCTGCTGCGCTGGTTCTCTCGCGCCAAACGCCCGCTTCCCTGGCGCGCCACCCGCGATCCGTACGCCATCTGGATCTCCGAGAGCATGCTTCAACAGACGACGGTGGCCACCGTGATCCCTTATTACGAGCGCTTCTTGAAGCGCTTCCCGGACGTGGCCTCCCTCGCGACCTCGAATGAACAGGACGTCCTGGCCCTGTGGTCCGGGCTCGGCTACTACTCCCGGGCCCGCAACCTTCGCCGCGCCGCCCGGCAACTGGTCGAGGAATATGGCGGCCTCTTCCCCAAGGACCCGGACGCGGCGAGGACGCTCGCGGGCGTCGGCCGATATACCGCGAGTGCCGTCACCTCCATCGCTTACGGCGCGCGGGTCGCGGTGGTGGATGGGAACGTGCGGCGCGTCCTTTCGAGGTTGAACGCGGCCCGCGGCCTGAGCGACCAGGAGGTCCAGCACCGCGCCGACGCGCTCCTCTCAAAGCGCTCGCCCGGAAGCTGGAACGAGGCCATGATGGAATTGGGAGCCACGGTCTGCACGCCGAGGAAGCCCGACTGCCTGCACTGCCCCATCGCGGTCCACTGTCGGGGCCGCGCCCGTCCGGAGCATTGGAGCGCAGGGAAGCCGCGACGAAAGGGGGTTGGCGTGGTCATGGAAATGGCGCTCGTCGAGCGGCGGGGCCGAATCCTTCTGTGCCGGAACCCGGAAGGTGGACGCATGGGCGGACTCTTCGATCTGCCCAATACCGGACTGCCCCTCGAGGCCGGTTCGGCCGGAAGCCTGCGCCAGAGGTTCAAGGGACGCCTCGAGATCCTTGGGCCTCCGCTCGCGCGGATCCGTCATGCGGTCACACATCACCGCATCGAGGCACTGGTCTATCCGGCGAGGCTGCGTGCGGGGGCCACCCTCGAAGACGCTCGCTTCCACACTCTGGAGGCCGCCATCGCCCTGCCCCTTGGCGGGCTCACCCGCAAGGCCCTGCGCGCAACCGGGTACTTCTAGAAGCGCTCCGGCCGCGCCGCGAGGAGGAAGTCGGCCTTCGACTCGAAGTACTCGCCCACTTTCTTCACGTCCGCACTGTTGAAGTCGGGACCGGCATCGGTGAGGGTGTCGCCCTTCTTGCTGACCTGGGCCACCCCGAAGATCTGGCCGTTCGAGATGATGGGAACCGTGATCATCTTCATGATCGGCATCACCTTCTCGGACACCCGGACGCTCTCGAAGAACGCCACATGACGGACGAGGGGCACGTTGTTGTTGGCCTCGGGGGTCTTGCGGCTGAACACGCCCACCGCGATCGAATCCCGCTTCGTGGTGGGGATGGTCCCGAGGTCGCAGAGCTTCCGCGGGGCCACGAAGCGCAGATATTTGCCGTCGCTTCCCGCGATCAGGATGCCGATTTCATCGAGCTGGCGCCCGAACTCTTCGGCCGCCCCCCGGGCCACCAGGTCGGCGAGGTCCAGAAAGAAGTCCTTCGGGTCGCGCGCGGGGTCGCGCGTGGCCAGCAGGTTCGCCAGTCGGGCGTCGATGTCGTTCATTGGATGAGGCGGTCCACTTGGCCTTCACGAAGGCAGGCGCACAGAAAAGCATAGCATCCGAAAACTATGGCTCAAGCTCCGGCGAGCACCTCTCCCGACCAGCAGGGCCGCCTCTTTATAGGCCTCGCCTTCGTCCTCGCAACCGCGGTGCGCGCGGTCTTCGCCCTCGCCTATCCGACCATTCACGGCGGCGACGCGGCGGCCAGGCTCGCCCATGCCGACGCCTTCCTGCTTGGGTATCAGCTTCCGCTTCCCCAGGCCTTCGTCGTACTCGCGAAGTCCCAGGCCGATGATCCACTCCTCGCTCGCCTAATCTTCTGCGGCTTCGGGGGCGCGCTCGCGAGCGGCATGACCGCACTCCTCGCCGTGGCGGCCGGATCGCGCGCAGCCCTTTTCGGAGCCCTCCTGTTCGCGTTCGATCCGCTTCTCGTCCACTACTCCATCGTGCCGTACCAGGAGCCGCTCGCCTATGCCCTGGCCGCGTGGGCCTTCTTTTTCGCCGCGTCTTCAAGGCCCCGGATCGGCGGCGCGCTGCTGGCGCTCGCCTGCCTTTGCCGCTACGAGGTCTGGCTCCTCCTTCCCCTTCTCTTCTGGGCGTCTCGGTCGCGCGCCGGAGTCTTGATCGGCGCGCTGCCCGTGGGGGCCTGGGTGCTCTTCTGGGGAGGACTCGCCCCGCGCGGCCTCTACGTCCTCGACATCGATCCGAGCGCCGATCGGATCTCGCGCGTGGTGTACCTTGGCTCCAAGGTCGTGGAGTACGAGACGCTCGCGGTCCCGATCCTCGCGCTCGTCGCGCTGGTTGCGGCCCACCTGGAAGGCGCTCGAACCGTCCTCAGGTTCGCGGCCGCGCTGTTTATGGTCATCGCGGTGGTGGTCGCCTTCGGGCACGAGTATCCGCCGGGCAGCGGCCTCATGTCCGAGCGCCTGATCCACCTTCCCGTCATCCTCGCCCTGTCCCTGCTGGCCGCCGCCCTGGCGCGCCTCTCGCTCACCTCGCGGCCCGCCTTCCTGGCGTGTGCGGGCGGGGTGGCCCTGCTCGCGGCCCGCGACCTTCGCTTCGAACGGGCCCTGCTGAAAGCCGCCGCCGTCGAGCCCGACCTCGCCCTCGCTCGCGACACCGCGCGCGCGATCGAGGCGCAAAGGCGCCCCGGAGAATGCGTGAGCGTGCTCGCACCCTCTGTGGACCCTTCACTCCTCGACGCCTATGTCTCGAAAGTGGCCTCCTCTTTTGGAGACGCGGAGGCCGCGCGGGCGCGCGCCGCCGATCTTGCGCAGACCTCTCCGGACCGGGACCGGATCGCCGCTCACCTGCGGGCCAGGCCGGGGACGGTTCGCGCCGAGCCGGGCTGCCCTCTGCTGGTCCTCGTGGACGGGCAAACGCAAGCGACGGAGATGGGGACGCTGCTCGCCGAAATCAGGGCCGGGCCGCGACGCGCCCGTCTTCTCCGCACCCGCGACTGAGGTCCGGCAGGTCGATCCGATACAAGGCGGTGGACCCCAGACCGCGGCCCTGGTCGGAGGCGAACACCACGGCGCAGCCATCGGGCGTCTCCACCGGCTCGAGCTCGTTCGCGTCCGAGAAGGTGATCCGCCGCCCTTCCCCCGATGCGCCGGTCAGATACAGGTTCCACGAACCGTCGGTGAAGCGGGAGACGACCCGTTGCGGAACCTTGGGGGGAACACAATCCTCACCGTCTCCCCGTGACTCGAGACGGCGACCATCCGCGGATGGAGACCACCACCGGAGCGAGGCTCCACAGTAATACGGATGCTCACTCGAGTAGCCGCGCGCGGACTCGATGCGGGGCCAGACCTCGGTGCGCCCGGCCGCCTGAGAGGCCAGAACTCCCGCGACGAGGCCCGCCAAAGCGGCGGTCCCGACCGTGCGCCGAGTCAGATACGGTCGGGCGACAGCAAGGGCCAGGCCGAGCAGGATGAAGAATCGCAAGTAAGCGAGGGGGGCAAGTACGCCCTCGGCCGATCGAAAAGCGTTCGCCGCATTCGACCCGAGCAGAAACCAACCGAAGAGAAGCGCGAGCCTCCACGCACCGTGGACTCGCGAGGTCAACACCGCGAGGGGAATCACCAGCAGCACCAGGTGATACGAAGCGGTGAAAGGAGAGGCCGCCATCGCAAACGCCACCCCGGCCCCAACCCCGTCGAGGGGTCTGCCCGAGCCCATGGCCTTTCTGCTCGTTAGCGCACCGAGGCCGAGAAGCGTGACCGCGACACTCCCCCCCAGGAGCCGGGCCAGCCCGGGGGCCACGAGCCAGGGGTGGGGATTGAGGTCAGGCTCGAAACGGAAGAGGCGGTTCGCGAGGGCCATGGCGCTGCCCCACACCGGTGAAAAGGGATCTTGAATCTCCCCTTTCACCATCCACGGGAGAACTCTAGTTAGGAAAGCGTCGAAGGGTTCTCTTCCCGCGAGCGAGAAGAGCAGCAGCGAGGGCCCCGCCGCCCCGACCAGGAATCCCGTCAGTGACCGCAATCGGTCGCGGTGCAGGAAGGCCGCGCCGAGCAGGAGAGCATGCGGCTTGAACGAGACGCCAAGTCCGAGCAGGAACCC
>CAZYEA010000209.1:0-2639 GCA_964646485.1 uncultured Acidobacteriota bacterium | reverse complement strand
GGCGGGCGTGAAGTAGTTTCCGAAGTCGCTCTGGGATGGATCGGCCCCCGTCCGAAGCAGGCCCGGGAGCTGAACCAGAACCAGCAGCAGGGCCGCGAAGCGAAGGACCCTCGCCTTGATGCGTCGAGTCCTAGAAGGCGGTCTCAACCTGGAGCGCGCCGAAGCGGGCCACGTTGTTGTTGGAGAAGATCACCTGGCCCGAGAACTTGAGCTTCCAAATCACCAGTTGCACGCCGGGCAGAAACGAGGTGAGCGTATTCCTCGGGTCCGTCCCCGGGGAGTCGATGCTTCGAGTCTGCACCCGAGCGGTGATCGCGAGCTGGTCGCGCAGGTAGTAGTCAGCGGAGAGAAACCCTCCAGCGAGGCCGAGCGATTCCCCGGTCCCCGTGGGCTGGGCAAGCGACAGCACGGAGTTGCTGTTGCTGCCGTACATGGCCAGGCCATAGAGGTGGAGCTTGCTCACCCGCACATTACCGTCCACTCCGATTCTGAACAGGGTGTCCTTGGCGACACCCACGCGGGTCGCGTTGAGCCGAGCCACCAGATCGTTCCTGCCGATGTAGGCGAAGGCCCCGAACCGACTGCGGGCCAGCCTTCGTGAGGCGCGGAGAAAGAGGTTGGCGTCGAACTTGTCAGGATCGCCCACGCCGGAGCTCTCGGCAAGGTCGACCACCCCGGCATTGTTCCGGCCTTTGACCACGGCGGCCGAGAGGTGAGTCGTGCCGAGTTCGCCTCCGATTTCGAGACCCTCCTGATACGCGCCGATGGTGTCACTCTCAAGACCCGTGTTCGCTCCGTAGATCGGATAGGGCAGGAGGTGCGGGGTGCGGGTCTGGGTGAAGGGAAGATCTAGTTCGAACCGACCCGCCTTCGCGTAAAGCTTCCCGAGGGGCTTGAGGTCGACCCGGGCCCAGGCGTTGTCCGGCTTGATATGGGTGGTTTCGCCGCTCGCGCGCAGCCAGGCGTCATCGACCCAGTACGAGAGCTTCCCGCCCAGACTTCCCGCGGAGAGGATCTTCAGGTAGCCGATGTTCCGGGCGTCCCGGCCTTCGGGCATGTTCCTTGTGCCTTCGATGCGTCCGGATAGAGGCGCGCTCCTGATCCAGGCGCTGCCCTCGAACTTCTCCTCGTTTTCGAGCCGGAATCCGCGCTCCTTGAAGCGCTCCCCCGCCCGATTCAGTTTCGGGAAGATCTGATGACAGAAACTGCACTGCACATCGTAGCGGCGCGCGAAAGCCGGCACCGCGAACACATCGGTGGCGAGAAAACCGAGGGCAAGCCCCAGCAGCGCGCCGCGGAATTTGAATGATTTCAAGACGGACCTCCAAGGAACAACAGGAATAAAGAAACGGCGAATGAATGCGAACCAATAAACCATTCTAAGGGGAGGAGTTCGGCACGGAAGTGACCCCCCTCTCATCCCCGCGCAGAGCGTGGAGGGACGCCTTGACCCCGGTGCTACGATGGACGTGCCGGAAAAATAGTAAACGGGCGCGGGGCGGCGTTCCCCGAGTGAGGGGGTCGAATGATCCAACTCGCGAGTCCGAAGCTGCCGGAGTTCCTCGAGCAGGCTCTGGAGCGCCATCGGAGGGATCCGCAGTCGGTGCTGCAGATCCTCATCGATGTGCAGCACGCGTGGCACCACGTCCCGAGGGCAGCCGTCGCAGTGCTCGCCGAATGTTTAGGGGTTCCGCCCGTTCGGATACAAGGCCTCGTGGGGTTCTACTCTTTTCTGACCTCCGAATTCCAGGGCGAATACGTCGTCCATCTGAGCGACAACATCACCGATCAGATGCGCGGCAGTCACGAACTCGCCGCCCTCCTCTGCGAAAAACTCGGCCTCACCCTGGGAGAAACCCGCCGGGACGGCCGCGTGAGCGTGCATAGGACTTCGTGCACCGGCATGGCCGACCAGGGCCCCGCCGCTCTCGTGAATTACCGCCCCCTCACCCGGCTGGATCGGAACCGTATCGACCTCATCGCCGATCTGATCACCGCGCGCGTCCCCCTCGACGAGTGGCCCGCCGACTTCTTCCGGGTGGAGAGCCAAATCCGCCGGTCGGATGTGATCTTCAGACGACCCATCGAACCGGGAGCGGGAGTGCGGGCCAGCCTGGAGCGGGGCGGGAAGAACCTCGAGGCCTGGGAGGAGGACCTCGCTCCCACCGACGCGCGGAAGCATCAACTCGATCGGGGAGGTACTGAGACCCTCAAGGAGATCTATCGATCGGAGTTGCGCGGGCGCGGCGGAGCGGGGTTCAAGGCCGCAGTCAAGTGGCAGTCGGTTCGAGAGGCGGGACGCGGCGAGCACTACGTGCTCTGCAACGCCGATGAGGGCGAGCCGGGAACGTTCAAGGACCGCGTCCTCCTGACCGACTACGCGGACATGGTGTTCGAAGGCATGACCGTGTGCGGCCACGTGGTGGGGGCGCGCCGGGGGATCATGTACGTTAGGCAGGAGTACTGGTACCTCCGCGACCACCTCGAAGGCATCCTGAAGCGGCGGCGCGCCCAGGGTCTGCTCGGCCGGAATATCCTGGGCAGCGCTCTCGACTTCGACATCGACCTTCACTTCGGCGCGGGTGCTTACATCTGCGGCATGGAAACCGCGATGATCAAGAGCATCGAGGGCCGCCGCG
>CAZYEA010000208.1:0-8750 GCA_964646485.1 uncultured Acidobacteriota bacterium | reverse complement strand
GCCAGGAGCTGCAGAAGCGGAACATCGGCTTCGTCTTCCAGAGTTTCCATCTCCTCGATGACCTCACGGTCTACGAGAATCTCGAACTCCCGTTGTCCTATCGCGACCTCAAGAAGGCCGAGCGACAGGCCATCGTGGCGGACGTTCTCGACAAGTTCAACATCGTGGGCAAGAAGGATCTCTACCCCTCGCAACTGTCGGGCGGCCAGCAGCAGCTCGTGGGTGTCGCCCGCGCGATCGTGGCCAAGCCGAAGCTCATCCTTGCCGACGAGCCCACGGGCAATCTGCATTCCGACCAGGGCCGCGAGATCATGGAACTGTTCAAGAAGCTCAACGAAGAAGGGTCGACCATCATCCAGGTCACCCATTCCGAGACGAATGCGACCTACGGGAATCGGGTGATCCGTCTCAAGGACGGGTGGCTGGCGTCCACCGAGAAGTAGCCGCGGCGGATCGAAGCATTCGCGTGCACGGAACGGAGGAGGGGAGCCATGGGGGCCGCGCTTAGAAGCCTGAATCGACGCCGTTCCCTCACGTTTCTGGTGGCGGCCACCCTCGCCCTCGGCATCGGCGCCAACACCGCCATCTTCAGCGCGGTGCGGGGCGTGGTCTTCCGGCCGCTTCCGTATCCGGAGTCCGATCGCCTCGTTCACATCTGGGCCTTCTGGCCGGGAGGGGCGGGCAATATCTCATTCCCGGACATCGTGGCCATCGCCGAGCGGAGCCACACGGTCGAGGCGAGTGCGGCCTACCAGGCCTACGGTGCGGTGGCCCTCACCGGGAGAAGCTCGTCTCGAAGCCTGGAAGCGAGCTTCGTGACCCCGTCGTATTTCGAGATTCTGGGCGCGCGGGCGGCGCTGGGCCGCCTCTTCAATCGGGCGGAGGATGCCGAAGGGGCGGAGGCGGCGGTGGCGGTGCTCAGTGAGAGCGCCTGGGTCAGAGAGTTTGGGGCGGATCCAAAGGTCGTGGGGCGCAGGATCGAACTCAATCGGCTGCCCTTCGAGATCGTGGGCGTGCTGCCCGCGTCTTTCGCCGACCTCGGCGCCGTGGAAGGGGCGCCGCGCGAGATCTTCCTTCCCACCGCGACGGTCTCGCGTCTCATGGGGCAGCCGCCACGGACGGACGCGTTGAGGCTGTACTGGGGCCTTGCCCGACTCAAGCCCGAAGTGACCATCGCCGCCGCCCGCGAAGATCTCGCGTCCATCGCCCGCGGCCTCGAGCAGGAACGGCCGAATACGCATCGGGGGTACGGCCTGCGCGTGGAATCCCTGAGTGACCGCATCCGCGGCGCGTTCCGGGCTCCGACCCTGGCCCTCCTGGGCGGAGCGCTCTTCATCCTGCTCACGGGCGCCGCCAACGTGACGAACCTTCTGCTGCTCCGGCTTTCTGACCGGCGCCGCGAATTGTCCCTGCGGGCGGCTCTCGGTGCATCTTCGACGCGGTTGTTCAGGCAGGTGTTCGCGGAAGCGCTGACTCTTTCGGGCCTTGGATGCGCCCTGGGGACGCTCCTCGGAATCAGCCTGACCCGCCTCATGTCGGCCTGGTCAAAGGCCCACGTCTCGCCCCTGGTGGATGTGTCGTTCGATCCCGCGGCCCTCGCGGGTTCCATTGTCGTCTCCCTGATCACCGCTGCGGCCATCGCCCTCGTTTCCGCCCGCGCGGCTCTCCGCGTGGACCTGAAGCCCGGCCTCGGCGAGGACGGGCGAGGCAGCCTCGGCGCGGAGGCCGGTTGGGTGCGGCCGGCCCTCATGGCCGCGGAGGTCACCTTTGCGATCTTCCTTCTCACCGGTGCCGGCCTCATGGTTCGTAGCTTCAACCGGCTCACCACCACTCCGCTTGGATTGAACACCGAGCGCCTTCTCACTTTCCGCACGGACCTGACCGGGCCGACGTACCAGGACGGCGCGGCGCGCGCCCGCATCGTGGAGGGTTTTCTCGAGCGCACCCGGACGATTCCCGGGGTCGAGTCGGCCACGGTCCTCGGGCCAAGCATGCTGGGCCGGGCCACCTGGGTCGTCAACGTAGCTCCGGAAGGACGGCCCATCGACCGGCCCGACGCCTTCACCATGCTGTTCCGGCACAGCGTGAGTCCGGGGGGACTTCCAGGATTGGGCATCGAGCGACTGAGCGGTCGTGACTTCGCTTCCTCCGATACGGCGGACGCGCCGCTCGTCGGCATCATCAGCGAGAGCGTGGCGAAACAGCTCTGGCCGGGGCAGGACGCGCTCGGACGAAGGCTCGTGCGCTCGACTCCCGGACTGCCGCCGATCACCGTGATCGGAGTGGCCCGCGACGTGCGTCACCGCGAGCGATACTCCTTCCAGGATGCGGGCGAGGGTTTCATCGGGGGCCTCGGCCCTCAGCGCGACATCTATTTCCCCTACGCCCAGCGGCCGAACACCGGGGTGACCTTCGCGGTGCGGGTTCAGGACGCGGCCTTTCGCGGTCTGGCCGAGCAGCTTCAAGAGGCGGCCCGAAGTCTCGATCCCGACCTGCCCCTCTCCGACCTGCGCTTCCTGGAGGACAGGATCGCCGACCAGGAGCGTCAGCCGCGCGCCCTCGCCCTTCTCCTGCTCGCGAGCGCGCTCGTCGCGGGCCTGCTCGCGGCCACCGGGATCTATGGCGTGATTTCGCACGCGGTGGGCCGGAGGACCCGGGAGATCGGGCTGCGCGTGGCCCTCGGTGCCCGGAGCCGCGATATTGCGCGCCTGGTGGCGAGTCAGGGGGCGAGGCCGGTCGCGGTGGGGAGCCTTCTGGGACTCGCACTCTCTCTCGCCGCGGGGCGGTTTGCGGGAAGTCTGCTCTTCGGCGTCACTCCCCAGGACCCGCCGACCCTCCTCGCCGTGGCTCTTGTGGTGGGGCTTCTCGCCGGGGCAGCCGCCCTCGTTCCCACTCGGCGGGCGCTCGCCGTGGACCCAACCGTGGCGCTCCGCGCCGAATGATCTTGGCGCCTCTGGATCGGGCCCCCCTATACTCGGTAATTCTGTGACTTCATCTCCCCGCATTCTTGTCGCCGACGACCAGCAGGACGTGCTCGAGGCCCTGCGCCTTCTCCTCAAGTCCGAGGGCTTCATCATCGAGACCGCGGGCTCGCCGGCGGCCGCGTGGGCGGCCCTCGAGGGCCGGGAGTTCGACGTGGCTCTCATCGACTTGAACTACACCCGCGATACCACCTCGGGCCGGGAGGGCATGGACCTTCTCGCGCGCATCCGCGAGCTCGACGAAACGCTCCCGGTGGTGGTGATGACGGCCTGGGCGAGCGTCAGTCTCGCGGTCGAGGCCATGCGCAACGGCGCCCGCGACTTCGTGAGCAAGCCCTGGGAGAACGCGCGTCTCATCGCCATCCTGCGCACCCAGGCGGAACTCTCGAAGGCCCTCCGTCACGGCCGCCGCCTGGAGAGCGAGAACCGCGCGCTGCGCGGTGAGACCAAGCTCGAGGTCATTGCCGAATCACCCAGCATGAAGAAGGTGATGGACATGGTTCGGCGGGTGGGACCTTCCGACGCCAACGTGCTCCTGCTGGGTGAGAACGGTTCCGGAAAGGGGACGGTGGCCCAGGCCCTTCACGCGGTGTCGAACCGCAAGGCCAAGGCGCTCGTCACCGTGAACGTGGGCGGGCTCTCCGAAGGTGTGTTCGAGAGCGAGCTCTTCGGCCACGTGCGCGGCGCCTTTACCGACGCGCGCGCCGATCGGATCGGGCGTTTTGAGCTCGCCGACGGGGGCACTTTGTTCCTCGACGAGATCGCGAACGTGACCCCCGGCCTGCAATCGAAGCTCCTGCGCGTGGTGGAAACCGGCGAGTTCGAACCCGTCGGCTCCTCGCGCACGCGCAAGGCGAACGTGCGAATCATCTCCGCCACCAACGCCGACCTCGACGCGGAGGTGGCGGCGGGGCGGTTCCGTCAGGATCTCCAGTTCCGACTCAACACCATCGAGATCCGGATCCCGCCCCTGCGCGACCGGCGCGAGGATATTCCGGCCCTCGCCGCCTATTTCCTCGCCGCCCACGCCGCGCGATATCGCAAGAAGGTCACGAGTTTCGACGCGGCCGCGACCCAGGCCCTGCTCGATCACGGCTGGCCGGGCAACGTTCGCGAGCTCGACCATGCGGTGGAGCGCGCGGTGTTGCTGAGCGCGGGCGAGCGCATCGGTGCTTCCGACCTCGCGCTTCGCGCGGGCGGCGAGCCCCGCGGCGGCCGCCTCGAGGACATGAGCCTCGAGGAAGTGGAGGCCTTCCTCATCAAGAAGACGCTCAGCCGGTTCGAAGGCAACGTCACCCGCGCCGCCGACGCTCTTGGCCTCTCGCGAAGCGCCCTGTACCGACGGATCGAGCGCCACGGCCTCTAGTCGGCTGACCGGCGCGCGCGCCTCGCGGGCGAAGCGCCCCTCGGACCGCGCTACGATTCAGACCTGATGCGATGAACCGAAAATCCCTCTCGCTCGACGGCCGGGTCTTCCTGTTCGCCGGTCTCGCCGGCCTCCCCGGAAGCGTCTTCCTGCTGGGCTGGTTGTGGGGCCGTCCTCACGATACCGAGCTTCGCTGGACCCTGACCCTCCTGATCCTCGGTCTGTGGCTCGGCCTTTCCCGCGCCGCCCAGATGACGGTGGTGCGTCCCATGCAGACGGTGTCGAACCTGCTCGCCGCTCTGCGCGAAGAGGATTTCTCGTTCCGCGCGCGAGGCCGCGGCGGCGAGGACGCCCTGTCGCAGGTGCTCTATGAGGTCAACACTCTGGCCGAGACCCTGAAGTACCAGCGGCTCGGCGCGCTCGAAGCCACGGGGCTCCTGCGCAGTGTCATGGAGGAGATCGACGTCGCGGTGTTCGCGTTCGACGAGGGCGAGCAGCTGCGTCTCGTGAACCGGGCGGGGGAGTCGCTCCTCGGTTTCGCGGCGGAGCGCGCGCTCGGCCGGACGGCCACCGACCTCGGCCTCGGCGAGGCGCTGCGGGGCGAGGCGCCCCGGGTCATGGACGCGGGCTTCGCGGGCCGGCCGGGGCGCTTCGAGGTGCGGCGCTCTCTGTTCCGTCAGGGGGGAAGGCCGCATCATCTTCTCGTGCTCACGAACGTGAGCCGCGCCCTGCGCGACGAGGAGAGACAGGCCTGGCAGCGGCTCATCCGCGTGATCGGGCATGAACTCAACAACTCCCTGGCACCCATCCAGTCCATCGCGGGCAGCCTCGAGACCCTGCTCTCGCGGACCCCGCGCCCGGCCGACTTCGACGACGACCTGCGCCGCGGGCTGGCGGTTATCGCTTCTCGGTCCGAAGCACTCGCCCGCTTCACCGAAGCCTACGCACGCCTCGCCCGGCTTCCCGCGCCGTCTCTGGCTCCCGTCGATGTCGCCGAGCTGATCCGCCGCATCACCATCCTGGAGGCCGGACGCGGCGTCGTGGTCGAGCCAGGGCCGGCGGTGACCCTGGTTGCGGATGCCACCCAGCTCGAACAGGCGCTCATCAACCTCATCCGCAACGGAGTGGAGGCGACGCAGGAGAGCGGCGGCTCGGTCAGGGTGAGCTGGCGATGGGCGGCGGGCGCGATCGAGATCCTGGTGGAGGACGAGGGCCCGGGCCTGCCCGCGACCTCGAATCTGTTTGTGCCTTTCTTCTCGACCAAACCCGGTGGCTCCGGCATCGGCCTCGTACTCACCCGGCAGATTGCCGAGGGGCACGGGGGTTCGCTTACGCTCGAGAATCGAACCGACCGCACGGGCGTGTGTGCCAGGTTGCGGCTGCCCCTGCCCAGGCGCTGAGTCTTGGCGCGCCGCGCCTCAGGCTTCCACCCGGCACTCGATGCTCGCCTCGGAGGTCTCGTCCGGCGGCCCGTGGCGCCGGGCGCGGTCTTCGGCACTGAGCGCGAGCAACAGCGCGGAGGCGGGGAGGACGCTCACGCCGAGCAGAGGCCAGAACGAAGCATCGCCAAGGCGCGCGCGCAGGGGAAGGAAGAAGAGGGGCGAGGTGGCCTTGGCGAAGGTCCAACTCGACTGGAACAGGCTGATGTAGCGGCCGCGCGAGAGTCTGGGGGCCCAGTCGGCCACGGCGGCCGAGAGCTGCGGCATCATGATGATCTCGCCCGCGGTGATGAGGAGAATGGCGACGACATACACGGCGAGACTCGGCGGCGCCCCGTTCAAGGCGGCGCCCAGGGCCGCGATCAGGAGGCCCACGGCGGCGAGGGGAAGTCGCGAGAGCGACGGCAGGCGCGCGGCCACGGGAAGTTCGAGCATGGCCACGAGGAGTCCGTTCAGTCCGACGATGTATCCGTAGGTGCGGCTCGGGTAAGAGGCCCCCTGGGTCAGAGTGATGGGAAGGACGGTCATGACCGCGAACATCAGAAAGGGGAAAGCAGCACTCCCGGCCACGAGCCTGAGGAAGGCCCGGTCTTCGAACGGGGATGCCGCCACCTCGCCCGCCCGGCCCACGGGCCTCGTCTCCGCGATGAAGAAGAGAATCACGAAGCCGTAGGCGAGGGTGGACAGACCGTCGCCCCAGAAGAGGAAACGAAAGTCCCAGTCGACGAGGAAGCCGCCCGCCACCACCCCCGCGGCGAAGCCCAGGTTGATGGCGAGTCTCAGCGCCGCGAACCCCACCTTGCGCTGCTCTTGCGGCACGAGGTCGGTGACGATGGCGGACGCGGCGGGCTGGAAGAGATCGGCCAGGAATCCGAAGGCGAGCAGCAGGACCACGAACGCGCGGAGGTTCGGGGCGAAGCCGAGGCCCATGGCGAGGACGCCGGAGCCGAAGAGGGAGAGGAGCATGGTGGCCCGCCGCCCCAGGCGATCGGCGGTCTGGCCGCCCGCGAAGATCGACACCAGGGAACCGAAGCCGTAGGCCGCGACCGCGAGGCCGGCTTCCACGGGCGAGAGGTGGAAATCGCGCATCAGGACGATGGTGAGGTAGGGGACGATGTAGGTGCCCGCCTTGTTCACGAACGTTCCCGCGATCAGGACCTGCACCGGCCGGGGAAGCGATCGGATCAGGCGCCAGGTGGAGAACATGCGCGGAGGAGCCTAGCCGCCCGAAGCGATCAGGCGGGCTTTTTGGTTTTTGGCTCGGCTACAATCGCCGCAGCCGTGCTCGTTCCTTCGGTGGAGGCCTATGGAGTTTCCGCTGTCCCCCCAAGCCCTTGGCGACTCCCAGCAGCGGCTGCTGCGGGGGATTCCGGCTTTTTCGGCCTTGCCCGCATCCGCGCGGCAGGCCCTCGCTTCCCATCTCACCGAGCAGACCTTTCCAAAGTTCGCGCGGGTGCTTGAGGAGGGCGAGCCGGCCGACCGGCTGTTCCTGATCGAGGCCGGCGAGGTCGAGGTCTCGATCAGGACGCCCGAAGGCCGCGCCCCGCTGAGCCGCCTCTGCGACGGTGAGATGTTCGGGGAGATCGGCCTGCTCCTCCCCTCGCACCGGCGAACCGCGCGCGTTACCGCGATGGAGCCGCTCGTGACCTCGACGCTGCGGGCCCGGCACCTCGATGAGGTGCTCGACCAGTATCCGGAGTCGCGCGAGATCCTGGTCGAGGCCGCCGACCAGGCCCTGGTCCGCTCATTCGTGAAGTGCACCCGGCCCTTCGAGCGCCTGACTCCGGAGCGGTTGCAGTATTTCGGGGAGCGCCTCGTTGTCCAGGCTTTCGAAGCCGGGGACACCATCTTCCGTCAAGGCGATCCCGGGGATGCCTGCTACCTCGTGCGAAGCGGGTCGGTGGAGGTGATCCGGGACGATCCGCAGGGTCGCCGGGTCGTCGCCGTGCTGGAGAGGGGAGACATCGTGGGGGAGTCGGCCCTCCTGACCCGAACCCCGCGTGATGCCACCCTCGTCGCGATCAAGCCCACTGAACTTCTGGCCCTCAAGCGGCAGGACCTCCTCGACACTCTCGACCACGACAAGCGGGTCGCGAGCCACATGGTGGAACTGCTTCGCCAACGGGACCGCCCTCTTGCGAAAGCGGGAATCTCACTTCAGCCCCGGCCCACCGCCTCCGGGGAGACCATCTGGGTTCTCGCCGATACCAGCCGGCTCGGCGCCTATCACCAGCTCTCGAGCCTTGGACTTTTCGTCTGGCATCGCCTGGACGGCGCTCACAACGTCGCGGAAGTGAGGGCCGCGTACCGGGCTGAGCGAGGCGAGGTGGATCAGGAGGAGATCGCCCGCATCACCGCCGAACTGGTCGCGTCGGGGTTCGCGAGCGCGCGGGGCCTCGACCCAGAGGTCGCGCTCGTCGCCGGTCCGCCACTCCCGTGGTGGAAGAAGTGGTGGCGCAGACGAGCGCTCCTCAAGGACGGGGGCGCTTGAAGAGCTACGACGCGGCCTGGATCGCCGTCCCGAGTGACGATGCGCTCACCGAGTCGTTGATGACCATCTCCGCGCGCGACGAACGCAACCCGAGTCGCTTCATCTTCTCGGAGAGGGTGGACGGGAGGAGGCCCAGGGAAGCCGCGACCTTGCGCTGGTTCCAGCCGGCAAGTTCCAGGGCCATCAGGAGAAGCTGCTTTTCGTACTCCTGAACCAGATCTTTGAGGGTCTGACCTTCGGGGATGGAGAGAGTCTGTGCAAGTTCGCTCATGAACGCTCCTCGTTCGATTTTGGACAATGGGTGAACGCCGCCGCGCCGGCTTTCTCTACGAAAAGCCGCGCCCGCGCTGATTTCCGGTGGTTTGCGTGGGGGCGGGCAAACAACCGAGTTGAAACGATGATCACGGTGGGCTTTAGAGCAAGTCCCATTCCAACCGGACCCCGGGCGGCGCGGACCTCGGGCTAGCGATCAA
>CAZYEA010000207.1:0-8766 GCA_964646485.1 uncultured Acidobacteriota bacterium | reverse complement strand
CGCGATGCGCCGGATGTCGAGGCGCTGCGAGGCGTAGAACTTGAGGGCGCGGCCGCCCGTGGTGGTCTCGGGGTTGCCGAACATCACGCCGATCTTCTCGCGCAGCTGGTTGATGAAGATCAGGCAGGTGCCGCTCTTCGAGACCACGGAGGTGAGTTTGCGCAGCGCCTGGCTCATCAGTCGGGCCTGGAGACCCATCTGGGCCTCGCCCATTTCCCCCTCGATTTCCGAGCGGGGAACGAGGGCGGCCACGGAGTCGATGACGAGGACGTCGCAGGCGTTCGACCGGATCAGGACCTCGGCGATTTCGAGGGCCTGCTCGCCATTGTCGGGCTGGGAAACCAGTAGGTTGTCGATGTCGACCCCCAGCTTGCCCGCATACTTCGCGTCGAGAGCGTGCTCGGCATCGATGAAGGCGGCCATGCCCCCGCGGCGCTGGGACTCGGCGATGACGTGTAGTGCAAGTGTCGTCTTTCCAGAGGATTCCGGCCCGTAGATCTCGATGACGCGGCCCTTGGGGAAGCCACCCACGCCGAGTGCCGCGTCCAAGGAAATGGATCCGGTGGGGATGGACTGGACCTCGATCTTCTCGCGGCCTCCAAGTTTCATGATGGAGCCCTTGCCGAACTGCTTCTCGATCTGCATGAGAGCGTTGGCGACGGCGGTGGTTCGGTCGGTGCGTTCTTCGGCCATTACGACTCCTTAAAAAGGGTAGTGGGTTGGTTTCTTGGAGAGCGCGCGAAGTCTGTACTGGGTGAGGGCTGGATCGGGTCCGAAGGGCATTGCGATATTTCCCTGGCGGTTCTTGAATCCCAGGGCGAACCTCCCAAAGGAGGGGGCCATGAGGACCGGTCGGGTAGTGCTTGCAAGAGGGATTGTAGCCTTCCGGGGCACCGATGGCAAACATAAGGCGAAAATACGGAGGCCCCCTTGCCTTACAAAAAGGTGTTGAAAATGCTCCATTTTGGGTATCATCTGATCGAATCGGCCCGAGCAAAGCGTTAGATAACGACCGCGGCCCGAAGCTCAGACCGGAGCGTGGGTCTTCGGTCGCATGAGGCAGGAGAAGCGTTGAAGAAGGTCAAGAACAAGCCCTCGGGGATCGGAAAAAAGAAGACTTCGGGCGCGAAGTCAAGGTCCGACAAGAAGGCGGTCAAGGTCAAGGCCTCCGCCAGCAAGGCGCCCAAAGGGAAGTCGAAAGCCTCCAAGCCGAAGTCCAAGCCCAAGACGGCTCCGGCTGCGGCGAAAAGGCGTTCAAAGGAGATGGCCAGGCGTCCCGTTCTGCGGACGCCGGTGCCCTCGCCTCTCCCGCAGCAGCACGTGGCCGCTCCCCAGCCCACCATCGTGGCCCCGGCCCGCTCGATGCCGCCCCGCGAGGAAGTGATCATCCCCTTCGCCCCGCTGCGTCCCGCGGCGGCGCTGCCCACCGATTTCGAAGTGGGCGGCGTGGTCCTGGTCATTTCCTACTCGATCCGTGAAGGCCGCCGGGCCGACTTCCTGAACCTCATCTCCGACCTCAAGCCTCTCCTGATCTCCATCGGCGGCACCGACTTCACGCTCTACGAAGACCGGAGCCGCGTCAACTACTTCATGGAGATCTTCCGCTTCCGCGACGAGGCCGAGTTCACCGCTTTTGACGACAAGTTCCACAAGGATCGCAAGATCGCCGCGATCTATGGACTGCTCGACGAGATCGTCGAAGCCGAGAAGAGCGACTTCAAGATCTACGACAGAAGGCTGTAGGCGGCTGACACAGGGCCGGGAATGCCGACGCCCATCGGGCACGCTCTTGCGGGCGTCGCGGTTGCCGGAGCTGGGCGAGGCCTCTCTATCCCCCCCCGGCATGTGGCCATCCTGGCCCTGTGTGCGGCGGCGCCCGACCTCGACCTTGCTCTGCGTCTCTTCGACGGGGTCAATCACCATCGCGGAGCCTCGCACAGCCTCGCCGCCGCGCTGATCGTCGGATTCGCGGCGTTTCTCCTGCGAAAGACCGGCTTCGACCTTCCCTCCGCCGCCTCGATGGCCGCCGCGTGGGCTTCCCACGTGCTTCTCGACTACCTGGGGCTCGACACGTCGCCGCCGTCCGGCGAGATGGCCCTGTGGCCCTTCTCGACGGGCTTCTATGCGTCGCCGGTGCCGATCTTCTACGACATCCCGAGGTCCTTTTCGATCGGCGCCATTCGACACAATCTTCTCGCCGTGGCTATCGAAATCGCCATCCTCGGACCGGTCGCGTTCCTTTGCTGGAGCCGACGAACGGCCAGGACCGAATGAACCACGTTCGAACGCCCGGAGCGTGGGTGGGCGCGGCCTGGCCAGCCCAGGGAGAGCCGCTCGGTCGTGGAGGCGCGTGCTAGCATGCCCGCCAATGCTCGCGAGGAGGCTCACACAGCCCCGACAAGAGTCCTGGGTTTCTCTGGACATCGTTGTTCCGGTCTGGAATGAAGAAGAGGTTCTCGGAATCCTTTTTGACCGCCTGAGCGCGGTCTTTTCGGCCGACACGCTCCTGGCCAGGCGGATCCGCAGCGTGCGCTACGTGTTCGTAGACGACGGGTCGTCGGACCTTTCCGCCGATCTGATCGCGAAGCGGATCGAAGGCGGCGCGCCGGCCGTGCTCATCCGCTTCTCGCGCAATTTCGGCCATCAGAATGCAGTGAGCGCGGGGCTGGATGCGGCGACCGCCGACCTCGTGGCCGTCGTGGACGCCGACCTCCAGGACCCGCCCGAAACCCTGCTGACCATGATCGAAAGGTGGCGCGAGGGCTTCGATGTCATCTACGGTGAGCGGCGCAAGCGCAAGGAAGGCTTCGTTCGGGTCGCCGGATACTGGCTCTTCTACCGCCTGGTCGCCTTCCTCGCCGACATCCGGATTCCTCTCGACAGCGGCGACTTCTCCCTGATGGATCAGGGTGTCGTCCGCAAGATCAGGGAGTTGCCGGAGAAGTTGCGCTTCCCTCGTGGCTTGCGGGCGTGGGTCGGCTTCCGCCAGATAGGCGTCGCCTACGACCGTCCCGTCCGACAGGGCGGCCACACGAAATACACGTTCCTGAAGCTGTATCGCCTGGCGACCGACGGCGTGATCTCCTCGAGCGTTCGCCCGCTGCAGGCAGCCCAGGTCTTCGGCGTCTCCTATCTCCTGCTCACCGTGCTCATCGGAGTCATCGCGGCCCTGCGGGCGCCCGAGTCGGGGGTTCCCCTCTGGGCGCTGCTGGGCTACCTTCTGATCATCTTCGGGAACATGGTCCAGATCTTCTGTATTTACATCCTGGGGGCCTACGTGGGACGCACGTACCTCGAGGTGAAAGGGCGGCCGTCCTACGTGATCATGGAAACCGTGGGCCAAAAGGATTCGTCCCCGCGCGCCACATGACCCCGCCCACGCACATCGAGATCATCTCGAACGCGGGCGGGGTCAGCTTCCCCGACGATTGGTACCACATGAGCCGTGTGGACCACTTCTGGTTCGAGTGGCGTTTCCTCGCTTCGCTGACCCAGGCGCTGGATCTGCGCCTGCCGACCGACGAGCCCCTGTCGGTGCTCGAGATCGGCTGCGGATCCGGAGTCCTGCGCGAACAATTCGAGAGCGCCACGAGGTGGAGGATCGACGGAACGGATCTGTGTCTGGCCGCTCTCCAAGCCGCCAAGCCAGGCCGCGGACGGACGCTCTTCTACAACGTTCTCGAGGAGCGCGAGGGCTTCATTGGCGCCTACGACGTCGTCATTCTCTTCGACGTGCTCGAGCACATCGACGATACGAAACGATTCCTCTCTTCCGCGCTGCGCCATCTGAAGCCCGGGGGACACCTTCTCGTGAACGTGCCCGCCCTCAACGCACTGCGAAGTCCGTATGACGACGCGGCCGGTCATCTCAGGCGCTACGACCGCGCTTCGCTCATCGGCGAGTTCGCGGCGACCGACTTGCAGGTTCGGGACGTCCGGTATTGGGGGCTCGCTCTGCTGCCTCTTCTCTTCGCCCGCCGCATCTGGCTCGGAGGCAAGACACCCGATGGCGACACCATTCGCAAGGGGTTCGAACCGCCGGGCCGCGTTTCCCACTCGATCCTGCGACTTCTGAGGCGCGTGGAAACCTCGCTTTGGTCGCGTCCCTTCCTGGGCGCGTCCCTCCTTCTCGCCGGAACCCGTGGTCGCCCCATCCCCTGATCGGGAGCACGGGCCCGCCCGTGCGGACCCGGCGCCGGACCCGCGAAGGGCCACGGCCTGGCTCGCCTTCGCGCACGTCGCCATCGTCGCGTGGGTCTTCGCGGGCCCCCTCTTTGAAGGCCGCCTGCCCTATTTTCGGGACGTCTCGACCTACTACTACCCGAACTACGTATTCCTGGAGCGGTCGATCCATCAGGGGGTGTGGCCGCTCATCAACCCCGCGACCGACGCCGGCGCGCGCATCCTCTTCGTCGATCCCGTGGATGTCGCGATGGTCGCGGCCATCGGCGCCGAGGGCGCCCTTCGCTTCGGTCCACCCCTTCATATGCTTCTGGCCATGCTCGGCGCCTCTGCGCTCGCGAGCACTCTCGGACAGGGGTTTTGGGGACGCTTGATGTCCGGCGCGGCCTTCGGCCTTGGGGGTTTCTACCTATCGACCCTGAATCTCCTCGAGTTGAATCACGGCGCTTCCTGGGCGCCCTGGGTGGTGACCGCGTTTCTTCGCGTGCTTGAGCAACCGGCGCCCGGGCGCGCGGCGCTCTTTGCCGTCCTCGCCGCCCTTCAGATCTGTACCCTCGCGGCCGAGGTTCTGGTCCAGACCGCCGTATTCGGCCTTGCCCTCGTGGTCTTGCGACCGACCCGGCGCGCGACGCTCCTGCTCGGCGCGGCCATGGCCGTCGCGATCAGTCTCGCCGCCCCGGCCCTGCTCGGAGTGTGGGCGCTCATCGCGGGCTCGCAGCGGGCGGCCGGATTTTCAGCGGACGTGGCCCTCGGCTGGTCGGCCAGCCTGCCGGTTCTGATGGACATGTGGCTTCCGCACTTCTTCGGGGACGTGCACACCTTCACCGACGCGGGCTATTGGGGCCAGAGCTTTTTCCCGGACGGGTTCCCGTATCTGCTCAGCCTCTATACCGGCTTCGGGGCGTTCATCGCTGCCGCGCAGGGGCGCCACGGCTCGCGTGGGTACCGCCTCCTCGCCCTCGCGATGCTTGGCATTGTCATGAGCATGGGCCGGTTCGGGCCCGCCGGCCCCCTCGTGGCGTGGCTGATGCAGTCCTTTCGAACCCCGATGAAGTTCCTCTTCCTCTCCGCCCTTTCGTTCGCGTTGCTCGCGGGCTGGGGCGTCGAGCGAGCCCGAAACCACCTGGGCCGCACGCCCCGCGTGGCCCTTCTTCCCGGCCTCGCTCTCCTCATCGGAGGCGTGGCGCTGATTCCGTTTCCGCGATGGCCGGCACTGATGTTCGGGGGCGTCGTCAAGGAGATGAGCGGATCCCTCGCGCTGGATGTGATGAAGCACGCGTGGCCGGCCGGTTTCATGGTCAGCGGAGCCCTGGCCGTCGCCGTCGCCATCCTGCTGATTCGCGGAGGCCGGCTCGCCGCCCTCGTCGCACCCCTCGTGATCCTCGATCTCCTGGTGGCGGGGGAGGGGATCAATCCGTGGACGGACCGGAGCTTTTATGCCCTCCAGCCCGCGGCGCGATCGCTCATCGACAGCGTGCCTCCGGGACCGCACCGCTGGTTTGCGTACGGCTTCGTGAACGCCCCGGGGGTGAAGGTGGCGCCGCAGGTCCTGGCCCAGAATCGGGATACCTGGCTCTATTACTTCGATCGCCAGACCTTGCTGCCGCGGATGCAGGTTCTCGACGGCCTTGAAGGAGCGCTCGATGAAGACCGCGTCGGATGGGCCTCGGCGGGATCGACGCTCACCGCGTCGGAACGCACACCGGCTCGCTACCGCGAAACCCATGGACGCGTGCGTGCCGCGGGAGTGCGTTACGTCCTGTCTCTGCTCCCGATCGACGACCCGCATCTCGAGGCCAGGGGCGCCGCTCCTATCGCGCAGCTCGCGGAGCCGCTGCGTCTTTATGAGCTCAAAGACGCTTTGCCCCGAGCGTTCTTCGTGCCCCGCGCCGTGCAGGCGACGGCTCTCGACATCGCGCGCCGGATCGAGGACCCGGCGTTCGATCCGACGTCGGTCGTGCTTCTCGAGACCGACCCTTCCGCTCCGAGCTCCGGCCCCGCAACCGTCGCACCTCCGAGCGTGCGCTACACGCGGATCGATGCCCACACCACTCAAATCGCCACTGACACCGAGGCGGGCTTCATCGTGGTGCTCGACAACTACGACACGAACTGGATCGCGGAGTCCAACGGACACCCGATCCCAATCCTGTGCGCCAATGGTCAGGCCATGGCGCTCAAGACCCAGGGCGGATCACAAACCGTGACTCTGCGTTACCGGCCCAGGTGGCGGGAACGAGCCCGGTTCGGCGTCGCCCTGGGCCTGTTCGGCCTCGCCCTCCTCTGGCTCAACGGCTTGCGCAGGGTGGGTCAGGGCGCGCGTAGATGGCGATCGCCCGGGGACCCGCTCCAATGATCGCGCTCTCCTTGAAGGGGCTCGAAGGCTCGAGCCACATGTTCGCGCCTCCCGCCGGCAGAACCACGTACCTGGCGCACGCCTCATCGAGCAACCGCAGGCGCGCCTCGGGCGTGGTCGGTCGATAGAAGGCCGCCACGCGGCTGGCCGCAGCCGCGTAGTCGGGCGCCACCTCGTGGGACGCATGGGCGCGGCACCGGGTGAGTGCGTTGACCTGGAGCCCGAGCGAGGGCGGGGCGAAGACGGTTTCGCCCTCCCGGCAAAGGGGCCTGAGCGCCAGCACGGCCCGCCTCTCCTCCGCGGGCACGAACCAGTGGGGATCTCCCTTCCAGACGATCGACACCATCACCACAAACGAGCTGCTGAGAAGCCCTGCGGCGAGCCAGGTGAAACGGGCCCGCCACCTCGACAGACCGATGGCGCCAAGGCAGAGCAGAGGGACGCCAACGCCGGTGAGAATCTGGCTTTGCGCGCCGGGTCGGCGAATGAACAGCGCGGACATTGAAAGCAGACTCCAGGCGAGCAGTTGAAAGCGCAGCCTACGCGCCTCGGCGTCGCCGGGCCTGTGCACCGACAGCAGGGCGAGGATGCAGGCCGGTCCGAGAGCCAGGGCGGCGTCCGTGAGTGAATAGGGCGGATAGGCGAGCCGGGAGAGAAAGGCAAAGGCCGGCACCAACAAAGAGAGCCAGAGCTGATAGACGAGCCAGGGGAGAAGGCCGAGCGCGAGCATGGCCACGCGCTTCAACTGCGTTCGATCCCTGAGGTTGGCAAGCGCGAGCATTCCCACGAGCAGGATCGGCTCGTAGGGGCGAACGAGGCCCAGCAGCGTTCCCGCGGTGATCGCAACCCACGGGACTCCTTCGGACTGCTTTCGCCAGGCGAGCACGGACCAGACAAGGAGCGCGCCCGCGAGCGTCCAATGGCTGTTGGCGAGGAACCCCATGAACGGGAAGAAGCCCAGGAAGAGATCGAGGAGGCGCGCATTGGGGACGTCCGTCGCGACGAAGAGCAGGCCGCCGAAACCGCCGCCGAGGCAGACCAGGAGAAGTCCGGGAAGGCGATGAGAGGGAGGCAGGCCCGCGATGGCCAGAAGTCGATCCACTCCGGCGACCAGGGCGAGACAGCCGAAGAGTCCCACCAGTCTGAAGGCCACGAACACATCGACGCCGAGGATCCTTGCCAGCCATCCCGTGAGCAGGAACTCCGGGCCCAGCATCGCGGCCGGGTGCGGTTGTGGATAGAGCTTGTTGGTAAAGAGCAGGTGGCCCTCCTCCGCCTGCTCGGCGAAGGAGAGGTAGTTCTGAACGTCATCGATCCAGTGAAAGGCACCCACAAAAGTGGCGCCCGAGGGAGGATCGAAATAGGCCTTCAGGTAAGGCGCCTGGGCGGCGACAGAGACCAGGAACCAGGCGAAAAGGACTTCGCGCCATCGCGAAAGGGGGTTCTGCCCAGATGCGGAGCCTCGGTCCATGTCGCCGGCAATCTTAGCGAAGGGCTTTTCCGTGGCCGTTCGGTGAGGCGGCGACCGGGTCGGCGGTTCGTGAAGGCGTTCGTTCTCGCTCCAGAGCACCCCTCGTGCCTCCACGATGGCGGGGCGAGGCTTCCCGGCGCGCGGGCTCCGGCTGCTACACTCCGCGCGTTCGTTGAATGAGGGGGCGCACCGGTTTCGACGGGAGCGTTTGACTTCAGCAAGGAGCAGGCCGAGCGTGTCTACCGGCTCGACAACGCGGTGGAAAACTAGAAGTGCCAACGAAAACTTGGCTTTGGCTGCCTAAAAGGTAACCACGCTCTGATCTCAGCTCGCCCGTGGCGGGGGTCGAGAGCGTCATCAATGCGGGCTGGCTCCGATCCCTCGGTCCGGGGGAGGAGGGCGAGATCCAATCGGACTAGCATCGTGCGCTTTTGTTCCGCCTTTATGCGCGACGCGAAACTCCAGGCGGAACTAAGCCTGTAGGGCCTTCTGGGGCGCGCTTTCGGACGCGGGTTCAATTCCCGCCGCCTCCACCATTCGGCGCGAAGCGCCGAATCGGTGAGGCGGCGCTCATCGGCGCCCTGCTGCGGTGACTCGCTCGCGCTTCGCGCGAGCTTGGCCACCTTGCTTCGGTCGTGAATTCCCGCCGCCTGTACCATCCGCGCGAAGCGCCGAATCGGTGAGGCGGCGCTCTGAACTCCCGATCTACGCTGTTCGGCCCTTTGGGGCCGAATCGCCCGGGCAAGCGAGGCATGAC
>CAZYEA010000206.1:0-8836 GCA_964646485.1 uncultured Acidobacteriota bacterium | reverse complement strand
GTGCGGCCGATGCGGCTGCCGCTTCCATCCGCGAGAGTGAAGCGGTACCAGTAGACGGTGGAGGGCTCCAGTCCACCGACGAGCACGCGGCAGGTGTGGTCCGCGGCGCGCAGGGCTCGGGTGGGTGCCTCGGCCACGACCTCGCGGAATGCCGCGTCCTTCGCGACCTCCACGGTTAGAGCCACTTCTGCCGACGTTCCGCCGTTCGACACCCGCGTCCAGAGAAGAGCCGACCTCGGATCGGGATCGCCCGAGGCGACACCCTCGGCGAAGAGATCGCGGCGCTCGCTCCACTTGATTTTCGATGGTCGCGCGGAGGCTCTGCGCGCGAAAGCCGCGGACGCGCCGAGCGCCATCGCGGTGTTGATGAAGTCGCGACGAGTGACCCTGGGGTTCATGTCCTCGATTCAACCACGGCCCTCGCGCACGAACTAACCGCTCCAGATGCGGGCGTTCAACGCATTGATCGTCGTGACGACTACGAGTTCGTACGCAACAATCCTGGCTGGTTACTATGTGCGGTTGAGCGATGCTGATCCCTGACCTCCTGCTCCTGGCCGTGGTGCTCGCCCTGGCCGGGTGGCGGCTGCTCGCGCCGGCCTGGCGTCCGCGGCTGCGGGTCGCCGCCGTCGCCATGGGTCTCCTTCTGGCGGTCGCTCAATGGGCCCTCTGCGGCTTCACCTGGCAGGACCTGCCGGCCTACCTGCTGATGGCGTTGAGCGCCCTGCCGCCCGTGCGGACCGGGACCGTGCTTCGCGGGCTCGGCCGCCTGGGCATGGTCGGGCTTGCCGGCAGCGCTGTCGGTGTCTGGATCCTGCCCGCGGTTCCGACCCTGCCGCCGCCCGACGGTCGCTACGCGGTCGCGACCCAAGTCTACCGCTGGACCGACGCCGCGCGGGACGAGCCGCAGACGGCCGACCCGACCGACCGGCGCAGCGTGATCGCCCAGGCCTGGTACCCGACAACGCGCCGCGAGCCCGCACACGACGCCGCACGCGTCCCCTATATCGACGGGATCGGCCACTTACCTCGCCAGGTGAGCGTCATGCCCGGCTTCATGCTGCGCCGCTACGGACAGATCGACACTCATGCCGAGAACCTGGCGCCGCTTGCGCCCAGGGATCGATCCTGGCCGGTCGTGATCTTCCTGCCGGGCTATGGCGCGGCTCGCGCCGTCTACACCGGGCTTTCGACCCGGCTCGCGAGTCGCGGCTTCGTCGTCTTAGCACTGGACCACCCGTATGAGTCCGCGGTGACGGAGCTTCCGGACGGCCGGGTGGTCGGAACGCGGGAGAGCGTCCTTCCGGGCGAACGGGACCGCAGCGGCTACATGGCCCGCCAGCAGGCGGTCAGGGTCGCCGACGTCCGTTTCGTCATCGACCAGCTCGCGCATCCAGACGCGCTGTTGCCGCCGATAGAAGGCGGTCGGATCGACGGTACCAGGGTCGCCGTGATCGGCCACTCCTTCGGCGGAGCCGCCGCGAGCGCGGTGCTGAGCGAAGACCCGCGCGTCGTGGCCGCGGCCAACATCGATGGCACTCCCTATGGCGACCTGCCCGATCGGGTGCTGACCCGGCCCTTCCTACTGCTGCAGAGCGACCATGCCGAGACGCACCACGGCGACTTCTTCATCAACGGGAACGACAAACTGCTCGCCCACATGACCGCGCCCGGCTTCCACTATGAGATCAAGCACGCCAACCACTACAGCTTCACCGACGCGCCGTTCTTCTTCGCCCCCCCGGGCCGCTGGCTGCTGGCGCAGGTGATGGGCGGCGGACGCGGTCCGGCCGCCACCCAGCAGGCGGCGGCCGACATTCTGGCCGCCTTCCTCACCGGCCCGCTCACGGGTGCTGACACCGACCTTGCCGCCACGGCTGCTCGTTATCCAGAGGTGCTGGGCGGCGTGGTAGCCCACAAGCCGGTGGCCAGCCAGTAGCCGCTCGAGAAGTTCGCAACCACGGAGCTTGAGGCGAAGCAGAGAATCGCAGTCAGTGCCTCGGCGCTTTGGTTCGAGGACCAACCGCTGGGCAGGCGGCTAGACTGCGCTTCAATCAATGCCTCTGACGTCAGGATCGCGGCTTGGGCCGTACGAAATCAGCGCCGCGATCGGAGCCGGCGGCATGGGCGAGGTGTATCGCGCCCGCGACACCAGGCTCAATCGCGAGGTCGCAATCAAGGTGCTGCCCGCGGCGTTCGCGCAGGATCATGAGCGGGTCGCGCGTTTCCGGCGTGAGGCGCAGACCCTCGCATCGCTCAATCACCCCAACATCGCGGCCATTTACGGACTGGAGGAAGCGGACCCTTCGGTCGCCCTCGTGATGGAGCTGGTCGAAGGGGAGGATCTCGCACAACGGCTGAAGCGCGGCGCCATTCCCGTCGACGAGGCCATCGTGCTCTCGAGGCAGATCGCGGACGGCCTCGAAGAAGCCCACGAGCGCGGCATCGTCCACCGCGACCTCAAACCCGCGAACCTCAAGGTCACGCCCGACGGCAAGGTGAAGATCCTCGACTTCGGCCTGGCCCGGGCGATGGAGAACGAGAGTCAGACGAATCCGGCCTCCTCTCAGCTTTCGAACTCCCCCACCCTGTCGCGCCACCTGACCGAGGCGGGAATGATCATGGGCACCGCGGCCTACATGAGTCCCGAGCAGGCGCGGGGCACGACCGTCGATCGTCGCGCCGACATCTGGTCGTTCGGCGTGGTGCTTTTCGAGATGCTGAGCGGCGCGCGCCTCTTCGCCGGCGAAACCGTGAGCGACACGCTGGCCGCCGTCCTCAAGACCGATCCCGACTGGGGCCTTCTTCCCCAAGGCACGCCGCCCGCGATCAAGCGCCTCCTCCGTCGCTGCCTCGAGAAGGACCCGAGGCGACGCTTGGGATGGATCGGTGTAGTTCGTCACGACCTCGAGGAGGCGGAGGCCGCGGACGGAGGCGCCGCATCCAGGCAGCCGGCTGTACCGGCCAGGCGTCGCGCGCCTCTCGTCGTCGGTTCGGCCCTCGCGGGCGCCTTCCTCATGGGCCTGTTCGCCAACGCGAGGGGATGGGGCCGGACTCCGCCGGGCGCGGGCGGGGTGAGCCGATTGTCGATGGAGATGCCCACCACTCCAGGAGACCTGCTCATCTCGCCCGATGGCAGCCGCGTCCTGCTGCGCGGCTACGGCCTTCTGGAAACACGCCTGCTGTCGGATTTCGAGTCCGTGCCCTTCAAGACCCCGGGACTCTCGGGCATGAGCGACATGGCCTTTTCACCGGACGGACAATCGATCTCGTGCGTCAAGGGAACCGTGCTCAAGCGCCTGCCGATATCAGGAGGTGCGTCCGTCGACCTTGCCGACCTCAAGACGGAGGTCTCCGGCTGCAGCTGGAGCGACGGCTACGTGTACTGCGCCCTGGGCGAAAACGGAGTGGTCCGGGTCCCCGAGAACGGTGGCGCGGTGGAACAGATCGTCAAGATGAAAGGGGGCGAGTACGCAGCGACGCCGAGGCTCGTTCAAGGCGGCGACCTTCTCCTTTTCACTCTCGCCACCGGAACCCAGTGGGCCGACTGGCAGCACGCCTCGGTCGCGGTGCAGTCGTTGTCCTCCGGCCGTCGCGAGACCATCGTGGCCGCGGGGAGCGATCCGCGTTACCTGCCCACGGGACATATCGCCTACATCGTGGACGGAGTCTGGTTCGCCGCCCCCTTCGACGCAAAGAGCGGGCGCGTCCTCGGCGCTCCGGTTCCCATGATCGAGGGTGTGGCCAGACGAAGCCAGGGTGGACTCCTGAGGCCCCGGGGCCTGATCGATATTTCGGCGACGGGCACGGTCGTCTATCTGGCCGGACCGGTGGCGCCGTCGAACAACCGGACGATCGTGCTCGCCGACCGCGCGGGCAAGGAGCGCACCCTGACCCTGGCCCCGAAGGCCTACGAGGCGCCGCGCATCTCTCCCAACGGCCGGCAAATGGCGGTCGGCATCGCCGAAGCGGACGACGCCGCGATCTGGATCTATGACCTGTCGGAGGCCTTCGCGATCAGGCGGCTCACCTTCTCCGGACGCAACCGGCTTCCGCTGTGGTCCCCCGACGGGAAGAGTGTCGCCTTCCAGTCAGACCGTGGCGGGGATGTGGCCCTGTACCTTCAGCGCGTTGACGGGTCTGGAGAGGTGCTGCGCCTGACCACCGCCGAGCGCGGGATCACGCACGTGCCGGAGTCCTGGTCGCGGGACGGCCGCTACCTGTCGTATTCCGTGAATGGCCAGAGCGGCTCGGAACTGTGGCTGCGCTCGATGGCGGACGGCCGCGAGGCCCGGTTCGACGACGTTCACTCCATCGCTCCGCTGAACTCCGCCCTGTCCCCGGACGGGAGGTGGGTCGCCTACGGCGTCCGGGGCGATCGCAACCGGATCTTCGTCCAGCCCAATCCCCCCACCGGCGCTCGCTACCAGGTCTCTCCCGAAGAAGATACGGCCCACCACCCGTTCTGGGCTCCCGACATGAAGGAACTCTTCTATTTCGCCGGCAGCGGCGGCTCTCTCTCGTCCGCCGCGATCGCGTTCAATGCCGGCGTCATCCCAGGACGGCCCGCTCGCGCTCCCGGAAACCATCCAAGCAACACCACCTCGCTCGGGCCGCTCAACTACGACATCAGCCCCGATGGACAGACGTTCATCTTCACTCGAGACGACTCGTCCGGAGGCGGAGCGGGCGGGTCCGACGAACGCGGCTCGATCAAGGTGATCTTGAACTGGTTCACCGAACTCCAGGCCCGGGCCCAGGTCAAGTAAGCGCGGATCGGCGAGCACTGAACGCTCTGCGTCGCCTACGCCACGGACACCGCGCTCGAGCCCGCGAGTTCCTGCCTCGCCGGCGTCTTTTGCTTCCCCGCCTGCCAGCCGAGCCAGCTCGCCAAAGCCCCTATCGCCATGCCTGTCATCACCACGACCGCGCTGGGCAGTCGGCCAATCAGCACGAGGACGCCGTTGAGCCATGGCCAGTCGGGCGCCATCCCCATCGTCACCATCTGCACGACGATGAATGCGCCCGCGACCAGGAATGGCCGGGCACGGTCGCGAAACTTGAGCCACAGGGCGGCGATGAAAACGAGCTCCAGCGCCATCGACCACAGAATCCCCGGGAGAATCCGGTCGAAGGTTGAGGGCCCGGTCACCATGAATCCGGGCACGTAGGTTCCGAGGATCCGGCTGAACGGGCTCTCGAAGAGGATCAAAGGAGTACTCAGCATGTAACCCGCGTGCACCCACACCTTCCTCCGATACTTGAGCGCGCGGTAGAAGACAGTCGCATAGGCAGCCGCCGCCACGGCCATGCCGATGGCGAAGGAACCTCCGAGCATCGTGCGGACCGGGTCGCCGCCTTCCACGTAGTGCTTGCCGGTGTAGTCGATGATCCCGAACAGTCCGCCGATCAGGAAGGGAAACAGGGTCAGACTGGCGGCGCCGATCGCCCGATGCAACGGCAGTTGGTGCTTGTGCACCAGCAGGCTCTGCGCCAGGACCATCCCCACCCACAAGGTGGCGGCCACACCATGCGCATGAAACTGCCACGGCACGCTGCCCGCGACCGAGAAGTAGCTCGGCCAGAAGCCGACCGCGATCACGACCATCGTCGCAAGGATGTAGTAAGGCGCGCTTCGATATGGCATGAGCCCTCCGGGTGCGACGAGCCTACTCCAGGTTTTCCAGGGTGGGCGCACCCTCGCGGGCCGCCCTCTTCACCTTCCGGCCGCGGTGGCTTCGATCCAGCCGGTGACTTCGCGATCGAGCAGATCGAGGGGCAGGGCGCCGTTCCTCAGGACGGACTCGTGGAACGCCTTGAGGTCGAACTTCGCGCCGAGTCTCTCCTCAGCGCGCTGCCGCAGTTCGAGGATCTTGAGCATGCCGAAGGTGTAGGCGAGGCCCTGGCCCGCCTCGGTGATGTGGCGGTCGACTTCGGCGGTCGAAGGACCGACCTTGAAGCCGGTGTTCTCGGCCATGTAGGCGATGGCCTGAGCGCGGGTCCAGCCGAGCGCGTGGACGCCGGAGTCCACCACCAGCCGAACCGCGCGCCAGATCTCGTAGGTCAGCCGGCCGAAATCGTTGTAGGGATCCTGGAAGAAACCGACCTCGCGGCCGAGACGTTCCGCGTAGAGGCCCCACCCCTCGGTGAACACGGTGATGCCGAGCTTGCGGCGGAAGTCGGAGAGAGCGGTGTTCTCCCGCGCCCGCATGATCTGCAGGTGATGTCCGGGGACGCCTTCGTGGAAGGCCAGCGATTCGGCCACGTACAGCGGGCGGGCCCGGATGTCCGAGGTGTTGATGTTGACGAAGCCCGCCCGGGTGCCGTCGGGGTTGCCGGAATCGTAGTAGCCCGCGGACTGGCGGATGGCGATGCGCTCGGGCATAGGCCTGATGCCGTAGGTCGTTCGCGGGAGCAGGGAGAAGATGCGGGGCAGGGCGCCATCCATGCGCTTGGCCGCGAGCGCCACCGCCTGCAGGTACTTCTCCTCAGTGTCCACGGTGAACCGCGGGTCGTTCTGAAGGAAGGCGATGAACTCGGCGAAGGTTCCGGAGAAGCCGGTCTTCTTGATCACCTGCTGCATCTCGGCGCGGATCCGGGCGACCTCGCGCCGGCCCGTCTCGTGAACCTCCTCGGGCGAGAGGGGCAACGTGGTGTGCATGAGAATGCGATGCCGATAGAACGCGGCCCCGTCGGGCAGCGAGGAGAGCCCAAGGGTGGGGCGCGCCCCGGGCAGGTACTCCTTTTGGAGGAAGGTGAGGAAGTCTCTGAGTCCCGGCATGACCGAATTCCGCAGGGCCGCGGTTCCATCGCGGAGGATGCGCTCGCGCTCCGAGGCAGGGACGGTCGCGGGGATCCGGGTGAAGGGCCCGTACAGGAGGCTGCGGGTCACGTCGTCGACGATGAGCGCCTGCACCGGCTGGTCGTATCCAACCAGGACCTCCTTCTGAACCGTCCGCCCCGAGCGCAGGCCCCCGCGCAGCAGGGCGATGTTCTGGGCGGCGTGCTCCCCGAACGACTGAAGCTTGGCGATGTAGTCGTCGAAGTCCGCCACCGCGTCGAAGTCGTACTTGTCCGGCAGGGCCGTAAGCTCGAAATGGAACCCTTCGCGGGAGCCGATCGGCATCTCGAAGGCGCGGAACCTGAGCTCGGCCTGGCGGTCCCGAAACTGGCGCGAGAGGATCTCGGCATCGGGGCGAAGCGAAGGGCTAAGGCTCGCGCGGTCGATCGCGCCCAGCCGCGACTCGAATCCGGCGAGGGTCTGCGCCTCCTCCGCGTAACGGCGCTCCGAGACGTCCTCGAGCCGCTTCGCATAGCGGGGGTCGACGCCCGCGGGCCGGGCCAGGGGATGGCCCGCCTCGCGGTACTTCCCCACCTCGTCGATGAGCATTGAAAGAGCGGCGTCTCCGGTCGTCTGCGCGAGGGCAGGAAGTGAGGCGCCGAAGAGCAACAAGGCGAGAGCAGGCCGGACGCGCGGGGTCATCGCGTGAGTCTATTGTCGTCTCCCGACCCCGATGCGGTGGCCGCCCAGGCCTTCGCGCTAGGACGGAGGCAGGCTGGGGATCTCCCCGGTCGAGCGTCGGTGAGGGAGAGGGAAGTCCACGGTGAAGCAGGCGGGCGGCGACTCGACGGTAAGCGTGCCTCCTATTTGTCGGGTCAGGTCGGAGATGAGCTGAAGGCCGAGGGATGCGCTCTTACGTGCATCGAAGTCGGGCGGAAGCCCAGGTCCGGTATCGGACACGGTGAGGCGCATGAGACCATCCGGGCGGGCCTCCAGGGAGACGCGGACTTCGCCGGCTCGGCCGTCCGTGAAGGCGTACTTGAGGGCGTTCGTCATCAACTCGTTCACGATCAGGCCGCAGGGGATCGCCTGATCGATGGCCAGGGCGACCGAGGCCAGGTCGAGCTTGAGGCGGATGCGTTCGGGGTCCGAGTTGTGGGCGCGGAGGAGCTGGGAGGCGAGCTGACGCAGGTAGTCCGCGAGGTCCACGCGCGCGAAGTCCTGGGTCCGATATAGGGACTCGTGCAGGAGAGCCATCGACCGGATGCGCCCCTGCATCTCCTTCAGCACGTTGCGCGTCCCCTCATCCCGGCTCCGGCTCGTCTCCAGGCGGAGCAGACTGGTGATGACCTGAAGATTGTTCTTGACCCGGTGATGGACCTCCTTGAGCAGGGCCTCCTTTTCGCGCAGCGAGTCCCGGATCGCGTCCTCGGCCTGCCTCCTTGCCGTGATGTTGCGCGAGAGCACCACGAACCGCGGCCTCTCCCCACGCGCAGGTCGCATCCGGGCGACCGACATCTCGAAGCACGACGTTCCTTGCGGAAGCTCGAGGAGCACCTGCCGTCCGAGCGAACTCCCCCGCTCGTGCGCTTCCCTGAGAGCCTGCATGACTTCCTCGGCGGCGGCCTCGGGAAGGACCTCCGAGACGGTCCGGCCCACGATGGTTCCCGCGGGTGCGATGAGCTGGTCGGGCTCACCTGCGTGCACGGACACGTACCGACCGTCGATGTCGAGTTCGAACAGGAGGTCGGGCACAGCTTCGATGACCGCGGCCACGCGATTCTGCGCCGCGGTCGCCGCCGCCTCGGAAGCCTTGCGCGCCGTGATGTCGATGTGGGTTCCCACCATCCTCTGAGCCGTCCCATCCGCCTCTCTCGCCACCACCCGCCCGAGAGAGAGGATCCAGCGATACCCGCCGTCCGCCGCGCGGAGGCGGTATTCGGCCCGGTAGCCTTCCCGGGGTCCGTGCGTACATTCCCGGAAAAGTGCGACGGTCGCTTCGCGGTCCTCGGGATGGAGCCGTTCGAGCCACGAGTCCTGCGTTTCCACGAATTC
>CAZYEA010000205.1:4915-8847 GCA_964646485.1 uncultured Acidobacteriota bacterium | reverse complement strand
CCCATCGTCGAGGTCTTCATGAGCGAGGAGAGCGTCTGGTTGTGGTGAGTCCAGACCTGCAGGCCGAACGATGCTGCGACGACCACGAGCAGCATCGCATTGTCGCGCCAGCCCATCCGCCAGATCGGCACGGTCTCGCTGCGGGCTCCGAACGAGCGGAGCAGCTCGGCGAAGACCAGCGCGGCGAAGGCGTGGGTGCGGGCCGTTGTCTCGTCGTGGTACTTGAGGCCGTAGAGGTACACGCCCAGCGCGACGCCCGCCGTGAGGAACGCCGTCAGGATCATCGTGCCCACGAACGCGCGGTCAATGAACGCCGCGTTGCGGGGGCGAGGGGAGCGTTCCATCACGCCCGGTGGGGCGGGGTCGGCGGCGAGGAAGAGGGCAGGCAGGCCATCGGTCACGAGGTTGATCCAGAGGATCTGGATCGGAAACAGCGGCGTGGGCAGGCCGGCGAGCAAAGCCGCGCCCATGAAGAGCAGTTCCGCGGCGTTGCCTCCGAGCAGGAACTGCATGGACTTCTTGATGTTGTCGTAAACGCCGCGGCCTTCCTCGACGGCACCGACAATCGATGCGAAGTTGTCGTCGGTGATGACCATGTCGGACGCCTGGCGGGCGACCTCGGTCCCCGAAGCTCCCATCGCGATGCCCACATCGGCGCCCTTGAGTGCCGGAGCGTCGTTCACGCCGTCGCCGGTCATTGCGACCACCGCGCCCTGCTCCCGCCACGCCCACACGATGCGGAGCTTGTCGGCCGCGGTGACGCGCGCATACACGGCGGTTCGCGCCACCCGTTCCGGCAAGGCAGCATCGTCGATCGCCGCGAGTTCGGCCCCGGAGAGCGCGGCGTCCGAGTCTGTCGCGATGCCCAGGTCGCGAGCAATTGCGAGGGCGGTCTTGGGCTGGTCGCCGGTGATCATCACCACGCGGATGCCCGCCGCCTTGCACTTGGCGACGGCCTCGCGGGCCTGCGCACGCGGCGGATCGAGCAGGCCAACAAGGCCGACGAAGGTCAGGTCACGCTCGAGCGCGGCGGGGCTGGGATCGGCGACCGTCGCGGCAACTGCGCCCTGCATCACGGCCCGGGCCGCGCAGGCCAGCACACGCAGGCCCTTGGAAGCCAGGTCCGCGTTGGCCGCATCAATCGCGGCGCGATCCGCTCCGGTCATGCTCCGCGAGCCATCTGCCTCGGCGATCTGCGTACACAGTGCAAGCACGCTCTCAGGCGAGCCGTTGACAAGCACATCCGCACCTGCGTCCGCCTTCCGCACCACAGCCGCACGCTTGCGGTCGGAATCGAACGGCGCTTCGGCCAACCGCGGCGACCCCACATCCAGTGTGTCGCGTTTCAGCCCGACCTTGGCGGCGGCGATGAGCATGGCCGCCTCGGTCGGGTCGCCGCTTGCCTCCCAGCGCCCCTTCTCCTCCATAACCGTCGCGTTGTTCACGCCCGCGAGGTTGCGGGCCAGCCGCAGGGCCGCGCCCCGCACTCCTTCGATCAGCTCACTCCCCGCGCACGTCACCGCGCCCTCAGGCGCGTACCCCTCGCCCGACACATCGCACGCTGTCAACACTCCGCCCACGCCCCCCACAGGCACGACCAGCGCCCGCGCCGTCATCTGTCCCACCGTCAGCGTCCCGGTCTTGTCCGTGCAGATGACGCTCGTCGCGCCCAGCGTCTCGACGGCGGGCAGGTGGCGAATCAGCGCCCGCCGCCGGGCCATGCGGCGCACGCCCAGCGCCAGGGCCACGGTCACGATCGCCGGCAATCCCTCGGGGACGGCGGCGACCGCCATGCTCACGGCGGTCATGAAGAGCGAGAGCAGCGGCTCGCCGCGGATGAGCCCCAGCCCGAAGAGGCCCGCGACGATGACCAGCGACGCGACGACCAGGAGTCGCCCCACGCGGGCCAGCCGCGCTTGCAGCGGCGTGGGCCCATCGGCCTCGGCGGTCGCGATGAGCGCCGCGATGCGGCCCATCTCGGTCCGCATGCCCGTGGCGACGACGACCGCGCGGGCCGTGCCCGTGGCGATGGCGGTGCCCGAATAGACCATGCCGCTCCGCTCGGCCAGCGGCGTGTCAGCGGGAGGCGGCTCCGCGACGGCCCGGGCATCCTTCTCGGCGGGCTCGCTCTCGCCCGTGAGCGACTTCTCGATGGCCGCGAGCGAGGCCGACTCGATGAGCCGCGCATCGGCGGCCACCAGGTCGCCGGCTTCCAGTACCAGCACATCTCCCGGTACGATCTCCGCGCCGGGGACCACGGCAACAATCCCGCCGCGCACGACCCGGGCCTTGGGCGCGGTCATGCCGTGCAGGGCCGCGATGGAGCGCTCGGCGCTGTGCTCCTGCGAAGCCCCCATGACCGCGTTCATCAGGACAATCGCGGCGATGACGGCCGCATCGACCCACTCGCCCAGCGCCGCTGACACACCCGCGGCGACCAGCAGCACCCAGATCAGCACCGCCGCGAACTGCGAAGAGAACGCCGCCAGCCACGTCCGCCCCTCCCTCGCCTTAAGCGTGTTGGGACCGACCCGCTGCAACCGCGCCGCGGCCTCGACGGCGGATAATCCGGCCCGCGCGTCCGAGCCTTGCTCGCGAATGATTCGGTCGGGGCTCAACGCATGCCATGCTGTATCAGACGAGCCGGTGGCGCTCGTTGCCTGATCCAGTGTTGTGCGAGAATCGGCCATTGGGTTCACTTGCAGGTCACTGCGCCCTCCGCTTCCACTTCCATTCCTCCACCGCGGAGAACACGCACGGCACGATGAAGAGTGTGATCAGGCTGATGGCCATGCCGCCCATCGACGGGATCGCCATCGGCTGCATCACGTCCGCGCCGCGGCCGGTGGCCCAGAAGATGGGCATGAGTCCCAGGACCGTCGTTGCGATGGTCATCAGGCACGGGCGGATGCGTTTGAGCCCCGCATCGATCACGGCCTCACGAATCTCCCCGACGGACTTGAACTCGCGGTCCTTGAAGACGCCTTCGAGGTAGGTTCCGATCACCACGCCGTCGTCGTCCACGACACCGAAGAGCACCAGGAAACCCACCCACACGGCCACCGAGAGGTTCACGCCCCACAGGGCGAGCATGATGAAGCCGCCCGAGGCAGAGACCAGCACGCCGAAGAAGATCACCGGGGCGATCCACCAGCGCTGGAAGCCCAGGTAGAGCATCACGAACATGATGCCCAGGGTGATCGGGACCAGCACCTGCATCCGCTTGGTGGCCCGGACCTGGTTCTCGAACTGGCCGGACCACTCCCAGTAATAACCGGGCGGGAGCGTGAGCCGTCCGTCCTTGAGGGCCTGCTGCAGCACGGCCTCGGCGTCCTGAACGACGGAGACCTCGTCGCGGTCGCGGGTGTTCATGGTGACGTAGCCGACGAGCAGGCCGCGTTCGCCCTTGATCTCCTGCGGGCCTAGCACGGTGGAGATGTCGGCGAGCTGGGCCAGCGGCACCTGCGCGCCGGTGGAAGAGGGGACATTGATCCGCTGGATCGCCTCCATGTCCTCGCGGAAGTCGCGGGCCAGGCGTATGCGGATGGGATAGCGCTCGCGGCCCTCGACGGAGTCCATGAGGTTCATGCCGCCCAGGGACATCTCAATGACATCCTGCACGTCGCGGATGTTCACGCCGTAGCGGCCGATCCGCTCGCGGTCGATCTGGATCTGGATGTAGGGCTTGCCGACGATGCGGTCGGCGACGATGTCGGTGGCGCCCGGCACCTCGCGGAGCAGCTGCTCGATCTGAAGACCGATCTTCTCAATCTCACGGAGGTCGCTGCCGTAAATCTTAACGCCCATCATGGCGCGGAAGCCGGTCTGAAGCATGACGAGCCGGGTCTGGATCGGCTGGAGCCAGGTGGGGAGCACGCCGGGGATGGCGGTACGTTCCTGGAGTTCGGCGAGGATCTCTTGCTTGGTGAAGC
>CAZYEA010000205.1:0-4905 GCA_964646485.1 uncultured Acidobacteriota bacterium | reverse complement strand
CCCCCCCGGCCCCCCCGCGCCGCCCCCCCGCGTGGTCCACCGGCGCTCCTCGGACCAGATCCACGACAGCGGCGTACGGAGAAAGCCGGGCCAGTCTGAGAAGACACGCTCGACCTTCTTGGTGCGCCACTCGCTCTCGGGCTTCAGGATCACGATCGATTCCATCATGCCGATGGGCGCGGGGTCGAGGGCGGACTCGGCGCGGCCGATCTTGCCCACCACGCTCTCGACTTCGGGCACGGTGGCGATCGCCAGGTCCTGCTTGCTGTTGACCTCCACGGCCTGTGAGAGCGAGGCCTGCGGCAGGAGCGAAGGCATGTAAAGCAGCGAGCCCTCATCCAGCGGCGGCATGAACTCGCGGCCGAGGCCGGGGAGGATTCGACCCTCTTTGAGGACGGCCAACCCGGCGGCGGTCTCGGCGCTGCGCTCAGCCGGATCCTGTCTTCGCCACAGCAGCCTCGTGCGTTGGCCGCCGTCGGCATCACGTACGGACTGCCAGCGGAGCTGGTCGAGTTCGAGAAGTGGGCGTGTAAGGTCGGCCTTCTGGTCGGCGTACATGGCCTTCTTGAGCTCGGGGGATGCCTTCTCGCTGGCGAAGATGTTGACCACCCACTCCACCGGCATCAGCGTGCGGTGGATACCCAGCCACACTGTGAGGCCTGCAAAGAGGATCAGTACCGGGGCGATCATGAAGGTTGTCTTGTGGTTGAGGACCCACCGGAGCGTCGGGGTGTAGGCGCGGGCGATCACGCGCGACACGGGGTTGCGGTCGAGCGGAAGAAACTTCTCGCGGGTCATGCGGACTACGCAGAGGCCAACGGCGACACCTACGGCGGCCGCGACGAACCACCCGCGATCGTGCCCGCCGCCGAGGCCCCACATGAATGCGAGGTGGGTGGCGAACATGGCGAGCACGCCGACGCCTGCCGCGACGAGCAGCGTGATGTGGTGCTTCCACTTGACGGGCCGGAACAGCAGGTAGCAAAGAAATGGAACGACGGTGAGCGCCAACACGACCGATGAGCCGATGGCGAACGTCTTGGCGAACGCCAGGGGCTGGAACATCTTCCCTTCCTGGTCAGTAAGGAAGAACACCGGGATGAAGGACACGATGGTGTTGGTAACCGCCGTGACGATCGCCCCGCCGACCTCGGCGGCGCCCTCGTAGACGATGCCGAAGTAGCCCTTCTCGCGCCGCTCTTCGTCGGTGGCGGCGGCGAGCCGTCTGTAGATGTTCTCCGTCATGATGATGCCCATGTCGGCCACGTCGCCGATGGCGATCGCCAGCCCGGCCAGCGACATGATGTTGCTATCGATGCCGAAGGCGTACATCAGGATGAACGATCCGGCTAGCGCAAGCGGGAGCGTGGGCAGGACCGTCACCGTTGTTCGCAGGTGCATGAGGAAAAACACCACGACCAGACTCGCGATGATCGCCTCCTCGAAGAGAGCCTTCTTGAGCGTGTCGATCGTCTCTCGCACGATGGTGGTGCTGTCGTATAACGTTACCAGCAGCACCTTGGAGATCCGACCATCCGCCAGTTTCTTGGTGGGCAGGCCAGCCTCCAACTGGGTGATCTTGTCCTTGACGCGGGCGACGACTTCTCTCGGGTTCTCGCCGTAGCGCATGAGCACGACGCCGCCCACGGCCTCGACGCCGCCCTTGTCCAGCGCCCCGCGCCGGAAGTCCGGACCGAGCTGCACGGTGGCGACGCTCTTGAGGTAGAGCGGCGTGCCGCCCTCCTGACGAATGACAACACGCTCCAAATCTTCGATGGACTTGATGAACCCCAGGCCGCGGATGAAGAACTCCACTCCGCTCTTCTCGACGACCTTCGCTCCCACATCGATGTTGCTCTTGCGGACAGCGTCGTACACGTCCATCATCGTGACGCGGTGGGCCCGCATCTTGTCGGGGTTCAGGTCGATCTGGTACTGCTTGACGAACCCGCCGATGCTGGCGACCTCGCTGACACCCGGCACCGACTGCATCTGGTACCGCACGTACCAGTCCTGGATGGAGCGCAACTCGGCAAGGTCAAAGCCCTCGCCCTCAACCGTGTACCAATAGACCTGTCCCAAAGCGGTCGCGTCCGGGCCGAGCACGGGCGTGACGCCCGCGGGTAGTCGCTGCTGCGCCACGTTCATGCGTTCGAGCACACGCGAGCGGGCCCAGTAGTAATCGGCACTGTCCTCGAAGATCACGAAGACCATCGAGAAGCCGAAGCCGGACATGGAGCGGATGGCCTTGACTCCCGGTGTCCCGGTGAGGCTCGTCGTCAGCGGATAAGTGACCTGATCGTCCACGTCCTGCGGGCTGCGGCCCTCCCAGTCGGCGTAGACGATGACCTGCTTCTCGCCGATGTCGGGAAGTGCATCAACGGGCGTTCGCGTCACGGCCCAGTAGCCCGCTGCGCAGATGCCCATGATGATCAGGAGCATCAGGAAGGTGTTCTTCATGCACCAACGGATGATGGCATTCACCATGAGACACTCCTCCGTTCAGTGCTTGTGCCCGCCCGGTGATTGGGAGGGCGGCGGTGCTTTGTCGCCCGAAGGTGCCGGCGGAGCCGGGGGAGTCTGAGCGTTCGGGTCCCCGGGCGCGGCGGTCGATCCGTGCTGGTGGCCCATCGATGCATGCAGCCCGCCGGGATAGAAGAGGCTGGGGTGCCCGGTAACCTGGAACTGGCTGTATATCAGGAAGTTCCACCTCGTTACCACCCGCTCCCCCTCTGTGAGCCCCGCAAGCACCGAGAAGTACTCTCCCGCGCGTGGACCGAGAGTGAGCTCCCGCGGCTCGAAGAGTCCGCGCGACTTCTCGATGTAGACGATCTGTCGCGTGCCGCTGTCGAGCACCGCCGACACCGGGACCGCGAGCACGCCCGAGCCCTGTGCGGCGACCGTCGGTGCGACCTGCACCTCCTTGAGTTTCATGTTGCAGACCGGGCAGCGCCCGGGCTGCTCGTAGGTCTTCTCGCCCTCGCACTTCATGGGGCAGTAGTACTTGGCGGCGAGCGGAACGGACGCAGCGGGGGCTGGCGTGTCGTGCCCGGCGTGTTGATCCGCAACGGCGACGGCCGCGCCATCCGGAATCTTCTCCAGCGGCATCTGGCAGATTGGGCACTCGCCTGCCTCATCCGCGAGCACCTGGGGGTGCATCGGGCACGAGTACCGTCCCTCGACGCCCGTCGGCGCGGCCCGGCCTTCGCTGGTGAGTTCCGCGGCGATCACCGCGGAGACGAACATTCCGGGCTTGAGAGTGTGGTCCTTGTTGTCCACATAGACCGGCACGCGGACGGTGCGTGATTGGTCGTTGACGACTGGCTGCACGAATGTCACCACTCCGTCGAACGTCCGTCCGGGGATCGCCTGTGCGGTGATCCGCACCTGTTGTCCGTAACGCACCCACGGAAGGTCGTACTCGTAGATCTCCAGGTAGACCCACACGCTGTCAAGGTTGGCGATGCGGTAGAGGGCGTCGCCGGCTTTGAACGACGCTTTCTCGACAATGCTCTTCTCGATGACTGTGCCGCTGATGGGCGAATACAGCGTCACCCGGTCGGTGGTCTGCTTCTTTTCCACCAGGTCCGTGACCTGCTGCTCGGTCAATCCCAGCAGTCGCAGTTTGGTCTTGGCCACCTCGGCGAGGGAGTTGCCGCCCCCCCCCGCGCCGGCCTGCAAGGCGATGAGGAGTTCCTGCTGCGCAACGAGCAACTCGGGGCTGTAGACCTCCGCAAGGTGATCGCCCTTGCGGATCTCAACACCCGTGAAACTCACGAAGAGCCGCTCGGCAAAGCCATCGACGCGCGGCGTGATCGTTGCGAGCGACGACTCGTTGTACTCGATGCGGCCGACGGCACGAAGGTCACGGGATAGAGGCCGGCGCTCGATGGCGACGGTCTCGACGCTGGCCATCGACACGGCGTGCTCTGAGAGTTGAAGCATCGGCGCCTCTCCGGCCGCGGTGGTGGCCGACGCCGCGGGGATAAGCGGCATCTCGCAGATCGGGCAGTTGCCGGGCTGGTCGAGCCGCACCTGCGGGTGCATTGAACACGTGTAGACCTGCTTGGCCGTCGATGGAGCATCGGCCGTACCTCCGGAGGCTCCGGGGCCGTTCGATCGTCCGCCTGAGCCCGAGCGGGCGGAGCCGAGGAGGTACCCAGCCCCCGCCGCGACGAGGACGATGAGCGACACGAGAACGATGGCGGTGCGACGTTTCATGGGGTGACCTCCTTGGACGGGGCAGGAGCGGTCGGCAAGATGGGAGCCCCTTCGGGCGCTGTGCCGGCGATGAGCAGCGACAGCGACGCCAACGACAGCTCGCGCTGCGTGCGAGCCTCGACGAGCGAAAGGTCGAAGACCAGCAGCTGACGCTCGGCATCGATGACGTCGAGGAAGGATGATCGCCCCGCCGCATAGCCGGAACGCGCAGCGTCGAGCGATTGATGCGCCTTGGGCAGCAGCGTCGCGGAGTACAGGTCGATGTTCCGCGTGCTCTCGCGGTACATGTAGAGCATCGACGCCAGGTCCGCGGCCACTCCGATCTGCTCGGCGGAGAGCCGCGCCTCGGACGACCGCTTCTCGAACTGCGCCGCGGCAATCTCAGCGGCGATCTTGTCGCGCCAGATCGGGAGCGTGATACTCCCCGTGGGTCGCCACATCACCGGACTGGCCTTGACATCGGCCTCGATGCCGATCGAGAAGTCCGGGACACGGCTGGTTCTCGCGAGGTCAATCATCGCCTCGCCGCGCCGCACCTCCGCCTCCATCTGCCGGAGCTGGGGGTTGTGGGCAGCGGCGAGCGCGAGGATCTGGTCCGCTGGCGGTGGAGGTGGCGACGCTTCAAATGTGCTCGGGAGCGGCACCGTCGGGTCATCGGGGCGCAAACCCAGGGCCGAGCGAAAC
>CAZYEA010000204.1:8529-8855 GCA_964646485.1 uncultured Acidobacteriota bacterium | reverse complement strand
CACTTGACGCCCTTCGGGATGTAGCAGAACGAGCCGTCCGAGAAGACCGCGGAATTGAGGGCGGCGTAGAAGTTGTCGGAGTAGGGCACGACCGAGCCGAGGTATTTCTTCACCAGGTCCGGGTGCTCGCGCACCGCTTCGGAAAACGAACCGAAGATCACCCCGACTTCGTGCAGCTTGTCCTTGAAGGTGGTGGCGACCGAGACGGAGTCGAAGACGGCGTCCACCGCCACGCCCGCGAGGGCCGCGCGTTCGTGGAGAGGGACCCCGAGCTTCTCGTAGGTCTCGAGCAGCTTGGGATCGACTTCGTCGAGGCTCTTCGGTCC
>CAZYEA010000204.1:5006-8519 GCA_964646485.1 uncultured Acidobacteriota bacterium | reverse complement strand
ATCGAGCTTCTGCTTCGGGGCGGAGTAGTACACGATCGACTGGAAGTCGATGGGCGGGTAGTGGACCCGCGCCCAGGTGGGAACCGGCATGGTCCGCCAGTGCCTGAAGGCCTTGAGCCGAAAGTCGAGGAGCCAGTCGGGCTCCTGCTTTTTGGCGGAAATGAGCCGCACCACGTCTTCGGTCAGCCCGGCCGGGATTGCGTCCGAGGCGATGTCGGTTACGAATCCGGCCGCATACTCGGCACTCGTGAGGTCCGCCAGAAGGCGGCTGGACTCGGTCGACGGGGGCGGCTGGAGGGGGTCGGTCATGGCTGGCGCGGACCGGATTCTATTGGAATCTGTACTAAAAAGTCCAGTATTCCAGAACCGCGCCTGCGGAATTGACGATGCGAGTTGCGGAAACCTATGTCCGGTAGAGACTTGACCGCTCTCAGGTCGCCAGAAGGTCTCGCGCCGCCGCGACGATGGTTGTGGGATCCTCCTGGAGGCCGCCGCCCTGGGCGAACTCCGGCTTTCCACCCCCCTTGCCCCCGAACCGTGTGATCAGGGCCTTGAGCACGCTCGAGGCGTCGGCCTTGACGTCCGCGGCTCGTGCGATCACTGCGAGTGCTGGCTTCGAGGCGGAGAAAACGCCGATGCATACGCCGGAGGAGGCCGCGGCGGCGGTCGCCACTGCCTTGAGGCCTGTTGCCTCCCAGCCTTCAAGTGCCGCGGCCACGATGATTCGCCCGTCCGTTCCGCGGCTGCCTGCGGCCACGAGTTCTCTGGCCTTGTGAACCGCCAGCTGTTCCTGAGCGTCGCGGAGCGACTTGCCGAGGGTCTTGTTATCGGCCTGAAGCCGTTCGAGCGCAGCGGGGAGCGCCTTGGGCATTACCGAGAGGACGCGGCTCGTGGCTGCGAAGACATCGCGCCACTCGCGGAGGCGGGTGAGAGCGCGGCTCCCGCACACGAACTCGACGCGAGCGCCGCCTTTGAATTTCTCGAAGCCCGTGACCGCGACGATGCCCACCGCCCCCGTCCGCGAGACGTGAGTGCCCCCGCAGGCAGAGCGGTCGAAGTCCGGAACCTCGATGAGACGCAGGGTGCCTGAGCGGGAGGACTCTTTACGCAGGGCGAGCGCGACGCCTTCTTCCTGGGCCACGAAGCACACCCTGACTTCCCGGTCGAGCCAGACCACGCGATTGACCTCGTCTTCGGCCGCCGCGATCTCGGCCGCGGAGAGGGCGCGATTCAGGTCGATGGTGGACGTGGCCGTGCCCAGGTGGAAGCTTTCAGTGCGGGCGCCACACACGGACTCGAAGGCCGCCGAGAGCAGGTGCTGTCCCGAGTGCTGTTGCATGTGGTCGAAGCGCCGGCCCCAATCGATCACACCCCTCACTCGCGCCCCGGGCTCGAGGGCTCCGTCCACGACATGACCAACACCCAGAGCCTCGCGATCGACGACGTCGAGAACCCGGCGCCCGCCCAGCTCACCGAGGTCGTGAGGCTGCCCGCCGCCCGTGGGGTAGAACGCGGTTGCGGCCAGGGAGACTTCGAAGCGATCGGCCGAGGGCACGCAGGCCGTGACCTCTGATTCGAATTCGGTGAGGTAGGAGTCTTTGTAGTAGAGGCGCTCGGTCATGTCGGATCGGGCCTGCTTCTAGTCGACGAATTCGGCGCTCGCGATGGCTCCCCCGACCGCGGCCTTGAAGCGCTCCAGGAACTCGTCGGCGGTGGCGCTCTTCTTGAGGCGCACCCGATAGACGATGGAGGCGGCCCCGCCCTCGCTCGACTGGCTCGCGATCTCGAAGCGCTTGGTGAGGGGGGTGAGAGCGGCCTCCAAGATCTGACGGCTCTGAGTCGCGCCGGTCTGGGGCACGACGCGCAGGGTGCGGTCGCGGCGGACCTCGACGACGTCGTCGAGACCGGCTTTCGCCGCGGCCTTGTGCTGGCGGGCGCGAGCGCGTTCGGCCAGGACTTCGAGCTGCTCCGGGGCCATCGAGCGCAGCAGCTCACGGTCCACGACGGAGATGAACCCACCGGTGCGGTTTGCCATGGCCTTGGCCCGCGCCAGCCGGTCCAGGGCGGGCGGACCGTCGAGCTGGGCGCCCGCGCGGCCGAAGTCGGTCCACCACATGATCACGGTGACGAGGTTGAAGCTCACCGAGACCGTGGCGGCCACCAGCATGGCGTGCACGCCCGCGGCCACCCCCACCACGATGGCGAGGAAGATGTAGATCGTGTCCTTGGTGTCGCGCAGGGTGTTGCGAAAACTCACGGCGCCCACGATCCCACCCAGGCTGAAGGCGAGGGCGGTGCTGTTCTGCACCAGAAGGATCACTCCCGCCACCACCAGAGGAAGGATGATCAGGGTCTGGACCACGGACTGCTTGAACCCCTTCTTGCGTCGCGTCTGCACGTAGATCCAGGTCACGGGGAGCATGAGCGCGCACGCGCTCGCGAGGGATACGATGGCCGCGGCGACGACGCGCGGCGGCGACCCTGCCTCCCCGATGAGACCGCCTCCCGAGGTTCCGGAGAAACCCGAAACCGGCAGCGGCGCGTTGAGGTACGAGAGCGCCTCCGGCGCGAACGAGACCACGGCCGCGGTGGCCGAGAAGAGCACCGCGTAGTAAACGAGGACACGCCGCAGGGGGTGATCTTTGGGGCCGGCGAGCTTCCGCGCCGCCGCGTCGGCATTCATGGTGCCCGGGATTATGCCTTCGAACGCGGGGCCGCGGCCACTCTATTTCGCCAGATCGCGGTGCAGTCGGGCCAGGACCACGGCGATCCTCTTGGTCATCATGGGCAGAGTGGTGAGGTCGGCGGTCTCGTTGACGGTGTGGCCGCCGCTGCCCATCAGGCCCACGCCGTCCAGGATCATCCGGGCCTTCCCGGCCACGAAGGACACGTCGGCCGCACCGGCCTTGTCCGGATCGACCGCGATCACGGGGCCGGCGCCCGTGTCGACGCTCGCCTGGCTATAAAGGGCGAGAAGACGTTCGTTTCCGGGCGTGGGCGAAAGGGGCGGGTAACCGTCGTCGAAGGTCAGGGTGGCACTCGTTCCTGGGAGAGAAGCGGCCACGATCTCCAGCATCGCCTTCTTGGCCGAGGCGAACTGTTCGAGGGAGAGCGCCCTTAGATCGCCGGTCGCCACCGTGCGTTCGGCGATCACATTGCTCTTTCCAAAGCCCGTGCCGCGCGACGCCGGGCCGTCGTAGTCGACAGTGGTGCCGCCGAGGATGACTCCGGGGTTGAAGGTCAGATGCGGCTGCCCCGCGAGCTTTTCGCGAAAGCCGTTGAGGATGCGCGCGGCCTCGAAGACCGCTCCATACCCGTTCTCGGAGTTGAAGATCTGGGACGAGTGAGCGGGTTTTCCGGTCACGCGCAGTTCCCAGTTCGTGGTGCCGCGCCGCCCGATGACCGCGGTCTTCGGGTTGCTTGCCCCATCCTCGAAGCCGATCGCGGCCTGCGCGCCCTCGGCCGCTTTCACCAGAGCCGCCCGGGCCAGGGCGAGAGGCCGTCCGCGATCGT
>CAZYEA010000204.1:0-4996 GCA_964646485.1 uncultured Acidobacteriota bacterium | reverse complement strand
CCCTGCCCCTCTCAACCGGCGAGCGCGGCCATGCGGCCCGCAGCCTCCTCGTCCCCGGTGAGAACCACCACGACATTCATGGACTTGAGCGCGCCCGTCGCGTGAAGCGCCTTGAGCGCCTGGAGCATCACCACGTTTCCGCCCTTCATGTCCGTGATCCCGGGGCCCTTCGCCGCGGTCGCGCCGATCGGTTCGAACCTTTGGAACGGGCTGTCGGGCTCGAAGACCGTGTCGAGATGGCCGATGAGCAGGATCCGCGGCCCGGGCCCCGGATGCTCGGCCACGAGGTGGCCGGCCCGCTCGAACCGCGCCCCGTCGACCCACTCGGGGCGGAAGCCCGTGGCGTCGAACTCCGGGCGAAGCACCGCGCCCACCTCGCGCACACCCTTCAGATTCATGGTTCCGCTGTTGATGTTCACGATGCGCTCGAGCAACGCGAGGGCGTGCGGGTTTTCGCGGTCGATGAAGGCGGTGAGGGCGCGCTCCTCGGCAGAGAGCGAAGGCGAGGCGGCGGGCTGGACGAGGGCAAGGAGGAGGGCGAGGGACTGAATCATGCCGAAATCCTACCTTCCGCCCCGATCTCACTCCGCCGCTAACATGCGCGCATGAACTGCCGCGTGATCGGTCTCGACGCCGATGACACCCTCTGGCACAACGAGACGATCTTCGCCCGGGTGCAGGAGAGGTACCGCGCGCTGCTCTCCCAGTATCACGATGCCGCCGCGGTGGATCGCACTCTTCTCGCCACCGAGCGGCGGAACATCGAGCACTATGGCTATGGCGTGAAGGGCTTCACGCTCTCCGCGATCGAGACCGCGATCGAGCTGACGAATGGGAAGATCAGCGCCAAGGAGATTCAGACTCTCATCGACACGGGCCGTGAGATGCTCGCTCACCCGGTGGAGTTGCTCGAGGGCGTGGCCGAGACCCTGCCCACCCTCGCCCAATCGCACCGCCTCCTGCTCATCACGAAGGGCGATCTCGTCGACCAGCAGCGCAAGCTCACCAAGTCCGGTCTCGCTCAGCACTTCACGGATGTCGAGATCGTGTCGGAGAAGGATCCTGCGACCTACGAGGACATCCTTCGCCGGCAGGGCACGGAGGCTCTCGAGTTCCTGATGGTGGGGAATTCGCTCAAGTCGGACGTTCTCCCGGTCCTCGAAGTGGGGGCCAACGCGGCCTATGTCCCGTACAAAGTGACGTGGGCTCTCGAGCAGTCGGACGAGGTGCCGGACGCGCCCGACCGCTTCTTCAGGCTCGGCAGCATCAAAGACCTGCCCGCCCTCCTGAAGTAGGCGAGCGGCTTCAAGACCGCAGGCGAGCCGTCCCAAAGGCCAGGCGCAGAAAGGCGAGGCCCACGCCCCCGAAGATGAGCGCGAAGACCGCGCTCAAGGCCACGATGTCGAGCCGCAAGTCGCGATTGATGACGCTCTTCTCGGGGTGCGCAGGATCCACGAAGCACGCCATAGCCGCGCCTGACCGGCGATGGGCCTCCAGGCTCTCGTAGAGGTCCCGGTGGAAGGCGCCGGAATCGCCGCCCCAGGCGACGTGCGCGCGCGCGCCCGTGAACGTGCGTCCGCCGAAGGTGTAGTGGTAGCGAGTGAGAGCCTCGTATGCGGGCCCGTCACCGCCGCGGTCCTGGAGTTCCGCGTAATCGATGACGCACTGCGCGGGGACGTAGCCCCGCGTGGACGCCCATCCGAAGAGGTGCTGAACGAGCACGGCCGCGCCGAAGAGGCCGCCGACCGCAAAGGGAAATGAAATCGCGGTGAAGCAGCCGGCACCCCAGAGCCGCCCCGAGCCCAAGGTCAGTGTCCCGCGCGGACGAGCCGTCCGGGGCGCTCGCCGGTCAACCCATCGTCGCGAAGGGTGACCACCCCCGAGACCACGGTCGCGCGGTAGCCCTTCGCCGACTGCAGGAACCGCTTGCCGCCCGCGGGAAGATCGCGGACGAGGTGCGGCGATTCGAGGCTGAGGCGGTCGAGCTCGATGACGTTGAGATCGGCCTTCATTCCCGGGGCGATCACGCCGCGGTCCTCGAGGCCGACGAAATTCGCGTTGTTCCGGCTGAGCATGGACACCACCTTCTCGAGAGGCAGGCGCGGGCCGCGGGTGCGGTCACGGACCCAGTGGGCGAGCATGGTGGTGAAGAAGCTCGCATCGCAGGTGGTTCCCACGTGCGCGCCTCCGTCGCCGAGTCCCGCAAGGGCCAGGGGGTGCTCGATCATCTCGCGCAGGTGCTCCAGGTCTCCGCCCTGGTAGTTGAAGAGCGGGAAATAGATGAGGGCGCGGCCCTCTTCCTTCACCAGGGCGTCGAGGATGGCTTCCAGGGGCGTGATCCCCCTGGTCTGAGCCACCGCGAACAATGACGTTTCCGGTCGGGGCTCGTAGTCGGGAACCGCGCCCAGGGGGAAAAGACGGCGGCTCAGCATTCCGATCTGGGCGAGGAGAAGGTCGGCGAGAGGCGGTATGGGCGAGCCGTCACCGGCCACCCGCTCCGACTTCTCGGCGAGTAGAGCGCGTCGTGTTTCCGGCTCGTTCAGTCTCCGCGCGCGTTCGCCGAGGGGCAGGTGGGACATCGCCTTGTATGTGGGGAAGCCCATGAAGGGGTGGAAGGTCGCGTCGAGACCGAGCAGGAGCCCGATGGGTCGCGCCGCCACCTGCACGCGCATCGCTGTCCCCTTCGCACTGGCCTCGGAAGCCCGCCGCAGGATGGCGCGCCACTGATCCGGGGCCTGGTCGCGCTCGAGAAGCGAGATCGACATCGGCCGGCCCCCGGAGGCCGCGGCCATCCCCTCGAGCAGATCGAACTCGGCATCGAATCGCGTGAGGTCCCGCAGCATGTCGAAGTCCGAGACGGCCTGGATGACGCCGTGGCCGAGACCATCGAAGGCGGAGGCGATGCCTCGAAGTTCGGCGAGGGTGGACTCGGATGACGGAGTCCACTGTCCCGAGATGGTCCGATGGTTGTCGGTGCGGCCGGTGGAGAAGCCGATGGCGCCCGCTTCGAGCGCCTCGCGACAGAGGTCGCGCATGGCCACGATGTCGTCCGCGGTCGCGGGCTCCTGGGCCGCGCCCCGATCGCCCATCACGTGCAGGCGCAACGCATCGTGAGGGAGCTGCGCGGCGAGGTCGATAGTGCGCGGCATCGCTTCGAGCGCGTCGAGGTATTCGGGGAAACCGCGCCAGCCCCAGCGGAGTCCCTCCGCGAGGGCCGCGCCCGGGATGTCTTCGACCCCTTCCATGAGGCCGATGAGCCGCGCGTGATCGGCATCGTGCACGGGCGCGAAGCCCACCCCGCAATTGCCCATGATCGCGGTGGTGACCCCGTGCTGCGCGGAGGGCAGCATGTCCTGATCCCAGGTGGCCTGGCCGTCGTAGTGGGTGTGCAGGTCGACGAAGCCCGGGGTGACGAGGGCTCCTTCGGCGTCGATGGTGATTGCCGCGGCGCCCTCGCACCGTCCGACCTCGACGATGCGGCCGCCCCGGATCGCGACATCGGCCTCGAACGCGGGCGTCCCCGTGCCGTCCACCACGCGGCCGGAAGTGATCTTGAGGTCGAAGGTCATGTCGAGGGCTCCGTTTCGATGGCGGGCGGAAGGGCCGCGCCGGCTGCGGTCAGGGGCTCGCGGCGGGACCAGAAGGCGGCGAGCATGCCCCCGGAGATCAGGTGCCATACCCCCCAGCCCGCGGTGATCAGTGCGGCCCCGCCGAGGCCCTTGAAATGGCCGAGAAGGATGACGAGGCCGAGGCCGGAATTGCGAATCCCCGTCTCGAAGGTGAACGCACGCTGCGCGGCTCCGGAGAGTCCGGCGAGCCGGGCCGAGCCGTATCCGAGGAGCAGGGCCATCGCGTCCTGGATCACGAGGACGGGGAAGATGAACCATCCCGCGGTGGCGAGCGGGCTTCCGTTGGTGATCAAGGCGCCCACGATGAAACCGCCGAGGGCGAGCAGAGAGAAGGTGTGAAGGGGTTTGCGGATCCGCCCCGCGAAAGCGGTCGCGCGCTCGGCGAGGAGAAGTCCGGTGGCGAGGGGAAGGCCGAGGGTGAGAGCGGTCTCGGATAGAAACGCTCCGCGATCGAGGCCGATGGTGGTGAGCAGGCTCGAGGTGCGCGGGTGGAGCCCGGCCCAGAAGACGATGTTGAAGGGCGTGGTCAGCACCGCGAGCGCGCTCGAAAGCGCGGTCAGGGAAACCGACAGGGCGGCATCGCCGCGCGCGGCCTGGGTCAGCACGTTGGAGGCGTTGCCGCCCGGGCAGGCCGCCACCACCATCATCCCGAGCGCGATGCTCGCGGTGGGTGCGATCAGGAAGGTCAGGAGGAAGGTGAGGGCGGGGAGGGCGAGGACCTGGAGCGCGGTGCCGAAGAGGATCACGCCGGGGCGGCGGAGCACGCGGCGAAAGTCGTCAACCCGCAAGCCGAGGCCCACGCTGAACATCATCAGGGCGAGGATCAGCGAGAGCCCCGATCGGGCGCCCGCGTCGAGATTCAGGACGACGTCATCGAGACCCGGAGCCATGAACGACGGATGCTAACGCCGTCTCCGCCCTCCCCGCGGCGTCGGGACGCGAGCGGCAAGGCTCACGTCTGCGACCGAGATCGCGGGAAGGGCGGAGAGGCGGAGACGTCTAACGATCGCCGTCGTTTTCCTCCGGGGGGCGACGACCGCCGCCGCTCGGACCGCCGGCCTGCAGATTGATCCGGCCGATCCCGGCGTCGAACAGCATCTTGTTCAGGGCGGGGACGTCGGTCTGGGTGATCGTGCGCATGGTCTCGCCGAAGGCCGCGAGCTCCTTCTGCGCGCGCTCGAACTGCGCCTTCTGAGCGGCGGTGGGAGCCGCGGTCATGCCGCCGCCGAAACCTCCGAACCCGAAGCCGATCCGCTGCTGGATGGTCTCCGGAGCGTCGGCGAGCGGCGCTCCCGCAAAGCCAGGAGGCTCGTTCTCGGGCTCGCGGCCGCCGAGGCCCTCGACCTTGTCGAGCAGGGTCTGCAGCG